>NZ_MDEJ01000097.1 GCF_002940065.1 Xanthomonas populi | reverse complement strand
GCGGCTGACGTCACTGGGATAGCGTGCTCTCATCTCCATATGATCGGATAATTCGGGAAGACTTTGAACGGGCTCTAAGAGAGAGCCCGTCATGATCCTTTCCACCTACCTCGCAGCGATCTCTGCGTTGACGTACGCAGACCGTCTTCCTACCTATACAAGCAGGATGCTGGTTGGTTCCTGGCCGCAGGGTCTGCAGCACCTTCAACAACGCCGTGACGGGCAAGCCGCTTCGGATGGCGTCGACGATGATGTCAGCCTGCTAGGCGCCAGTGGCGACGCGCTGCTGATCCTGGAATATCAGGAAGAAGCCGAGGATGCGTATCGGCATGCATTGAAGGCGATGCGTGGGCATCAACGGCAGCTGCGGGTGTTGTCGTGCCGCAATACCGCCTGGCTGATGCTGAGCCAGCGCCGGCTGAGCGCGGCATTGAACTGTTTTGCGCAATTGGTGATGGACCGCGAGACGCCGGCCCAGCTGTGCGGCGAGAGCTTCTTTGGTAAGGCGTTGACGCATTTCCATCTGGGCCAGAGCACTCTCGCGCTGCAGACGCTGGAGCGCGCCAACGAGGTGTTTTCGGAACTGGACAATGGTGCGATGGAGTGGCTTCGGATCGCCACCGCGCTGCGTCTGGACATGATTGCGCAGCTGCGTATCCGTCGCTCTGATCGCATGAGCGATCACGTGTTCTGGCAGGCCACGCTGCGTCAGGAAGATGCGGTACATGCCTTCGAGCCCAGCGAGCTGCGTGCCTGCATCGCCGATCTGGCCGAGAGCATGCCGATGCTCGCCCAGCGCATGCGCCATGTGCGCAACCTGTTGCGGATTGCCGGTGGCGATATCTGCGGTTTCGATGCGCAGATCGATGCATTGCCGGCTGCGGCCACCGGTTGCCCGCCGTGCGCCCGCCAGGACGCGCAGGTGGAACTGGCGTTGGCCGCGTTGGCGGTGGGGCGTGCGGATCTGGCCGAGCGTTCGCTGGCCGGTGCCGGGCGGCACCATGCGCCGCGCTGGAATCTGGAGTTCGAGTATTGCCAGGCCAAGATCAGCCAGGCAATGGGCCGTACCGAACAGGCGCTGTTGCTTTACAACCGGTATGCGTTGGGGGCAGTGCAATGCCTGCGCAGCGAGGTGCAGGCACCGCGCCTTCTGGAAAGCGGTACCCCGGCGCATGTGAGCGATGACATCTCTGCGCGTCTGCCTGCCAAGTACCGGCGTGCCTACACCTACATGATCACCAACGCGCACCGCTCGGATCTGTCGATCAATGAAGTGGCCGCGCAGATCGGTGTGACCGGGCGTGCGTTGCAGCAGGCGTTCAAGTCGGCCACCGGCTTGTCGCCGACCCAGGTGCTGCGTCGCTTTCGCATGCAGAGAATTCGCGACGAACTGCTGGCCGAGGGCGGCTGCGGCAGCGTGCTGCAGGCGGCCAGCCGTTGGGGCGTGGGTAGCCGCTCGGCGCTGGCCAAGGGCTACCGCCAGCACTTCAATGAAGCACCGATGGAAACCTTGCAGCGGTAATGTGTCTGGCGCCACGGCCGTGCACTCCTGCAGGCCGTGGTGCTTCGTTTCGGGTGGGTGATGTCGCGGCGTTGGCCGTTCGCAGCGCGGTGGAAGGAGCCAGAGTGTGACGTGCGTGCGGCGTGGCTTGCGGGATATGTTTTCCGGCTCGCATTGCCACACAGGAAGGCGCGTCCGAGGATAGGTGTGCCGGCCAAGGAAATGAGGGACGATCATGCAAGATCAGACCTCCGAGGCGACGGACGCCTTTCAGATGCGCCGTGCAGGCGTCGATCTCAACTGACTGAATGTCCGTCCTCAGCAAGCATCTGTAGTCCACACCGGTGGTCGCACTGCGCGAGCTGGTGCAGAACGCGCACGCGTCGATCCTGCGCCGCCGCCTGGAACAACCCGAACGGCAAGGCCGATTGCGCATCGACGTGCACGCCGATGCTGACCAGGGCATTGATGCGCATCATCGACACCGGCGCGGGCCTGACCCAGAAGGAAATTCACGATTATCTGGCCACCGTGGGCGTGGGCCACTGCGTCAGAGCGGGCATGAAGGCAGTGGCCTGATCGGTATGTTCGGGCCTGGGTTTTTGTCGGCCTTCGTGCTGGCGCGCCGGGCCGTCGTGCGCACTACCTCCTACCAAACGCCGACGCTGGGGCATGCTACCTCTCCAGCAATACCGAGCAATACACGGTCAGCCCGATCCCGGCGCGCGCAGGTCGCCACCGAAGTGGCGCTGGAACTACATGAGGACTATCGGTCGCTAGCCCAGGAAGGACGGCTGCGCGAGATCCTGTCGCGCTACTGCGCGCTGTTGCGCGAGCCGATCTGGATCGGTGGCGATGCGCAGGCGATCAATCCCGAGCCGCCGCCGTGGCGCATACACGATGCGGTGCCGTTGCATCCTGTGCAGGCCTGGCGCCGTCAACGCGAGTTTGCCGCGCGCTCCGAGTGCAACTTCGAACCCTTGTGCTGCATGCCGGTGCGCACGGAGGATGGCAGCGATGCGGTCGGCTTGCTGTGGCTGCAGGACGGGGCGATCTACGCCACCAGAGACAACCGCAATCTGTCGGTGTTCCTGCGTGGCAGGTTGCTGGACGACAACGCCCGCGGGCTGCTCACGCCGTGAGCGGGCTTCATCGGTTGGGTGATCGAATCCAATCGGTTGACGCCCACCGCCAGCCGCGAGGACCTGCAGCGCGATACGACCTACACGTCAGTGCAGCGCGTCTTGTCCGAAGCCTTGGTGCAAGGTCTGACCGATGTGGCACGTCAGCAGCCAGAAGCCTGGCGGCGCATTCTGCTGCGCCACAACGATGCCTTGCTGGGCGCGGCCTTGCGCGACGAGCGCTTGTTCGAGTTGCTGATGGAACACGTACGGGTGCCGACCTCGCAGGGCGATCCGCCGGCGCAGCAGTTGCCTGCGCGTGGCGCGGTGCATGTGATCCTGTACAGCGACAGCGGTTCGAAGAAATGCTTTTCCGCGCGATGGGCGTGCCGGTGGCTTACGGCAATCGCTGTGCTGGGGTGCCGTTTCTGCGTCGTTGGGCGCCGGCAATCCGCAGGCAGCGGTGGCGGTGCCGTTGCTGCGCTCACTGAAGGTGATCGTGTCGGCGCAGGGACGCGCCCAGCCGCAGCCCGGTGCCAGCGCGTCGGGCGGAACGGAGGTGAACCGGGCGTTCGGCGATCTTGCCGAGGCCGTGCCCTAATGACTGGCGCGCTGAGCGCCGGATCGAAGGAGCAATACGATGGAAATCTGGAACTGGGTAGAAAAGCTGCCGGACGATCTTGGCGAAGTGGGGCAGCCGCACAATGCGCAGCTGCTGACGCGCCTGACCGACCATCTCTGCGCTCTGCAGATCGAACGTGCCAAAGCCTTGCTGCCCGAGGCGCGTGCGCTGGGCAAGACGCTGGCCAATCCGTGGCTGGGAGTGTTCGTCGGTATCGGGAGGTGCGCAACCGGGTCGGCAATCTATGCCAAGGCGAGCGTGCGCTGAGCGATGCAGTGACGTTGTTCGAGCGCGCGCATCGCGCCGATGCGGTGGAGTGCGCGCAATCGGTGTGCGTGACCCAGGATCTGGCTGCGTGTTACGCCAATATCGATGGACCGGGCTGGGTGGAAGAGCGCATTGAGGTCTGCGAGGAAACGCTGGGCCGCATCGCCCCGAGTTGGTCGTGTTACCAGTGTTTGAGCTGCGAAAACGCCGATGCCTTGCTCGACGATGTCCGATGGACGCGGCGAGGCGAGGCGGCGCTGAGTTATCTGGAACAACAGTCGCAGACCATCCTTGCGCATCGCGGGCAGATTTACGATGGCGTGCCTGGCATGCGCATCGCTCGCTCGGCCGCGCCGAAGAAGCGCTGATACTGATCGATCAGCGCGAACGCGAGGCATCGCGCGCAGGTGCGGCGTGGGCCAACTGCAGTCAGCCGCGGCGCTTGCAAAAAGCCAGCGCATTGGCGCTATTGCATTGCGATGATGAAGCGCTGGAAGCATTTCTGCGGTGGCGTGAGGTTGCACTGCGTTATCGCCTGCACTGGTTGCGTGCGGTGGTGGTGCTGGTATCGCACACGCCGGAGCGCAACCCTGGGATCTGGGCAGCCGCTTACAGGTGGCGCTCGACCATCACGCGCAGGTCGGTGCGCATCGCATCCTGATCGACGCGGCCGAGATTGCGATCGCGCTGGCATTGCAGCGTGGTGCGGTGTGGACTGCGCGCCGGCACCTGGCGCTTGCGCACGTGCCCAAGTTGCGGCAGGACCGTGGCGGCACGCCCCGACGATACCGCGTTGGTGGACACCACCGCGTCGGCATTGAGCGCGTGTGCGGCCGACGATGAGGCGATGACGCTGTTGTGGGCGTTCGCGCAGCGGCACGCCGACCGCGAAACCAGCCCGACCTTCCGGCTGATGCATCTGCTGCTGGGCCATGGCGACGAAGCCGGTATGCGTCGGCTGGCGCAGCTGTATCGCCCCCTGGTGCCGGTGGAGGTGCTGTGGTGCGAAGCGCAGCCGGCCCAGCGACTGGCTGATTGGCCGGCGCTGGAACAGGCCTGCACCGCGTTGCTGGACCTCTCGCCCGGCTCGCATGCGCGGCATCCGCCGGATCCGGGCCTGGCGGATCGAGGTCCGCAACGTGCTGTACATGGCGTGCCTGTCTGCCATCCAGCACGAGTCCCGGATCCGGGAGTTCTACCGGTCGCTGCGAGCAAGCGGAAAGCACGGCAAGGTCGCTGTCGTGGCGGCGATGCGAAAGATGCGCGTCACTCTCAACGCCCGAGCGCGAGAAGCTCAAGCCTTCCCGATGTGAGTGTGCATTCTCTAAACCAGTGCGATGGCTGCCAACCAGCGGCCGGCACTGCCGTGGCTCGCTTCCGAAACGGCCAGAGCCCCCTTCAACAACACAATTGCTACAGCGATGTCCTTGCGGCGTGCCCCAGGTGGGTACGCGTGCAAGCACCCTGAGTGACCGAGGCATTCGCGCATGCGGCAAACTCGCAGCACGTGCGCCTCAGCTGCGCTTGCCGTAGCGCTCCAGCCAATGCGCGTAGGAGGGCGGCAGCACCCACGACGGGCGCTCTTCGCCCAGCGCCAATGCGGCGTGATAGGGCCAATGCGGGTTGGCCAGATGCGCGCGGCCGATCATCACCAGCTCCATCTGCCCGGCGGCGATGACGCGGTCGGCTTCCAGCGGGTCGTCGATATTCCAGGACGAGGCAACCGGCAGTTGGGCTTGGCGGCTGACGCGTTCGGCGAACGGCGCCAGCAACGCCGGGCCCCACGGAATCTGCGCGGTCGGTGTGCTGAAGCCAATGCTGACGTTGAGCAGATCCAGGCCGCTTTGCTGGAAGTTGCGCGTCAATGCGATGGCTTCCTGCAAGGTCTCTTCGTCGCGGCCATCGAATTCGATCACGCCAAAGCGCGCGCAGAGCGGCAGATGTTCCGGCCAGACCGCACGCACGGCTTGCAGCTTTTCCAGCAGAAAGCGTCCACGATTTTCGGCGGTGCCACCGTACTGATCCTGGCGATGATTGGCGTGCACTGAAAAGAAACTCTGCGCCAGATAGCCATGCGCAAAATGCAGCTCCAACCACTGGAAGCCGGCAGCGCGCGCGCGCTGCGCGGCCGCGACAAAATCGCGACGCACGCGCGCGATGTCGTGCAGCGTCATCTCTCGCGGCAGTTTGGGCAGGCCGCCACCGAAGGCGACCGCTGACGGCGAAATGGTGCCCCAGCCACGTGCGTCGCCGTCGGCGATGTGGTCGTCGCCTTCCCACGGCAGGTTGGCGCTGGCCTTGCGCCCGGCATGGCCGATCTGGATACCCGGCACCGCGCCAGCGGCGCTGATCGATGCGGCAATACGCGCTAGCCCTTCGGCCTGGGCGTCGTTCCACAGACCCAGGCAACCGGGCGTGATGCGGCCTTCCGGCGACACGCCGGTGGCTTCGACGATCACCAGGCCCGCACCACCGCGCGCTATGCTGGCATAGTGCACCTGATGCCAGTCGTTGGTGAAGCCGTCCACGGCGGTGTATTGGCACATCGGCGCAATGGCGATGCGGTTGCGCAACGTGACCTCTTTGAGTTGATACGCAGAAAAAAGCGATGACATTGGGGAAAACGCCTGAGAAAAGTCAGAGCGTGATCAGAACACGCCCGGCCGCAGTTCGACAGCCTGCTGGTGGCACAGCGCGTTGCACGCACTACCGGTTGTGCGCATGCGGCCTCATTCGGCGTGCACGCACCACATCGCTTCGATCAAGCCCCCAACACGCTTTTCGGCAGCGCCCGCCATGGGTTAGCGGCCTTCGAACAACGCGCGCGCATCTCCCCAGGCGTGGTCGGGCTCACGTTCGCCCTGTGCGCTGCAATGCCACACTGAAAGGTAGTGTCTGATGACTGCTACAGGTTCGTCGTTGGTTGCCGAATCTGAATTTTTTTATTCTGCTGCGCTTCGGCGTGGGGGCGCCGCGCCAACCACGTGCGCAGCCCGGCCCGCATGCCCAGCCTTTCTTCTGCTTGGTGGGCGATCTCATGGTGGCATTGCAGCAGCGCTCGATGCGATTCGTGGCCAGGACACCACGTTGTTGACCGCATGGCTGGGTTCCAGCCTCGGCAGCGGCGTGCGTATTTCGCAGCAGGAAATCGAAACCCATGGCGCGGAATTTTTGCGCTTGCTGGTGGCATCGCTGAAAGTTGTGTTACGGCGTGCTGGCCCTGCCGATGATCGGCACGCTGGATTCGCAGCGCACCCAGGTGGTGATGGAATCGCTGCTGCAACGCATTGTCGACACCGGCTCGGAGATCGCCATCATCGCCATCGGCGGCGTGCCTACCGTGGACACGCTGGTTGCGCAGCATCTGCTCGAGACCGTCACCGCGATTCGTCTGATCGGCGCCGATGCCATCATCAACGGCCTGCGCCTGCAGATTGCGCAGACCATCGTGCATCTGGGGCTGGACCTGCAGGGCATCTGACCAAGTCCAACCGTTCGATGCGCTGGCGCTGGCGCTCAAGCGTACCGGCGTGACCGTGAGCAAGGCGAGCTGACATGGAGCGCATCCCGATCCTGCGGATGGGCGACCTGTTGCAGGTCACCATCCAGGCGGACATGCACGACCAGTCTGGCGATGACGTTGCAGGAAAACCTGTCGGAAAAGATCAGCGCCACCTTCGCGCGCGGCGTGCTGATCGACATCTCCGCACTGGATAGCGTCGACTCGTTTATCGGCCGCATGATCAGCACCATCTTCTGGCGGGCCGCAGTGATGGATGCCAAGACCGTGGTGGTGGTCATGCGGCCGGGGGTGGCGATCGCCTTGGTCGAACTGGGCCTGACCTTGCCCTCGGTGCGCACCGCGCTCAACGTCGAACGCGGTATGCGCCTGTTGCAGCAACCCGATCGCGATTCATGACCACAGCGTCGCAACCGGTACGCACCGAACAGGGTGTGGTGCTGGCCCGGCAGACGGTGCGCAAGCTGGTGGTGCAGTGTGGCTTGCGTCTGGCCGACCAGACCAAGCTGGTCACTGCGGCCAGCGAACTGGCGCGCAACACCGTGACCTACGGCGGTGGCGGCGATATGGACTGGGCGCTGGTGGAAAACGGCATCGGCAAGGGCGTGCAGCTGATCTTCCGCGACGAGGGCCCCGGCATTCCCGATCTGGATCTGGCGCTCACCGATGGCCGGACCTCCGGCAGCGGGCTTGGGTTGGGTCTGTCCGGCAGCCGACGACTGGTGGATGACTTCGTGGTGGACACCACGCCGGGCAAGTGCACGCGCATCACCATCACCACATGGAAGTGATGGTTGCCGGTGCGGTAACCCGCCTGTTTCGTGTCGACGAAGCCAGCCAGGTCGGGCAGGGCCGTGAATCGACGGCACTCGCGCAGACGCTGGGGGTCGACGAAGCCGCATGCGGTCGCGTTGCGCGGGTCGCCGCCGAGCTTGCCACCAACATGGTCAAGCCTGGGCGTGGCGGCTGCGTTCAATTGGCGACGGTGGCCGCGCGCGAGGGCAGATGCGTGGAGATCTGCGCCATCGACGCAGGCCCCCGGGTTTGTGTTTGAAGACGGCCTGCGCGATGGCTATTCAACCGCCGGCACACCGGATACCGGACTGGGCGTGATCAAGCACAAGGCGCAGGTGCTGGACGCGGACTCCGATGCCAAAGGCGCGATCGTGATGGCGCGGCTGTTTGCGCAGCAATGCGCCGAACTGGATCTACCGTATGGCGCGGTGCGCGTATCGCTGCATAACGAAGTGGTGTGCGGCGACGCCTGGCAGTTGGCGATCTGCGAGCAACGGGTGACGGTTACATTGATCGACGGCCTGGCCCACGGCCCGTGCGCGGCCGATGCTGCCGATGCAGGCACGCGCGCGATGGCAGCGGCCCGCGGCGAGCCAGGCGAGCTCATCGCGCGCTTGCATGCCGGCACGCGCGGTGGTGCGGCGGCGATGCAGTTCGACAGCAGCACCGGGCAGGTGCGCTTTGCCGGCGTGGACAGTCTCGTCGCCTCGCTATACGATGGCGATGGGGTGCGCGGCATGCCCTCGCATCCGGGTATTGTCGGGTTGCAGTTCCGCAAGGCGCAGCCGTTCGACTTTCCGAGTGCGGCCGGCAAGCTGCTGGTGATGCAGAGCGATGGCCTGCAAACGCGCTGGAATCTGCGCGATCATCCGGCGCTATTGTCGCGCCACCTGCGTATTGTTGCCGCAGTACCGTTGCGCGATTACGCGCGTAGCCGCGACGATGCCTGTGTTCGTCATGCGTTTGGGAGGCATGCAACGCCTTCATCCGATGCTGCATCTGCAGCCGATCCGCTGGCCGAACTCGACGCGCTGCGGCAGCAGAATCAGGCCTTGCGCGAGGAGTTGGAAGGAACCAACCAGAGCGTGCTGGCGCTGTATGACGAGCTCGATCAGCAGGCCGAACCCATGTGCGCTTCGGTGTGCAGGACACCGGCATCGGCATCCCGGCCGAACTGCACGCGGCCTTGTTCGAGGATTTTGTGCAGGTGGATTCGCCGCTGCAAAAAAACGCCTGACCGGTACCGGTCTGGGGCTGGCGATCTGCAAGCGCTTCGCCGAGCTGCTTGGCGGCAGGGTGTGGATCAATAGCGTGGTCGGCGAAGGGTCCGGATTTTTCGTGGTGCTGCCGGTGACGCTGGCAGCGGAGAACGCACTTGCCCAGTCGTCATCGCGCACGACTTCAACAACCTGCTGACCAGCATCATTTCCGGTCTGGACATGATCCAGCCGGCGTTGGAATCCAAGCGCATCGAGCGTGTGCCGCGGCTGGCGGAAATCGCCACCGGCTCGGCACATCGCAGTGATGCTGATCGCGAAAAAACCAGGCCCGCTGCGTGCATCACGCAGCGGGCTTTTTATTTCAACGGCTGCGCAACACCGACTGCACCCAAGCGACGATCTGCGCGCTATTCACTGCGCCGCAATGACGGCCCAGCTCGCTGCCGCCACGAATGACCAGCAAGGTGGGAATGCTGCGGATGCCAAAGCGCGTGCCCAGCACCGGATGCAGATCGGTATCCACTTTTGCCAGACGTACCTGCGGTTCCAGTAATGCGGCGGCCGCAGCGAACTGCGGCGCCATGCTCAGGCACGGCCCGCACCACGGCGCCCAGAAGTCCACCACCAGCGGCAGCTCGCTGCGTACCGCATGCTTGTCGAAATCGGCAGTGGACAGCGCCACCGGTGCACGCAGAAACAGCGGCTTATGGCAGCTGCCGCAGTTGGGTGCATCGCGCAGACGCGCCTGCGCCACGCGATTCATCGCAGCGCAGTTTGGGCAGGCCACCAGCAGCGGTGCGTCGCTCATGCAGTGATCTCCAGTAGCCGGGTAACGTCATCAAGGCGTTGCGCTTACGCACCCATGGCGGCGAGCGCAGCCGCATGCCGCCAGTGTCATGGCGGCGACCGAAGACGTTGTGCTGGAGACGGCTGAGAACATCCTCACTGCGCTGGTTGCTGCAGCGTGCGGCATACGTGTGTGCGTGTTGCACGCTGCATCGCTCAGCCGGTCTGTCCCAGCGTCACCAGCGGAACGAAGCCGCCATAGATCAAGCGCTTGCCATCGAACGGCATCGGGTTGACCGCCGGGTCCATGCGCGGGTCGGCCATCATCTTTTCCATGCCGGCATCGCGGGTGGCCTTGTCGGGCCATTCGATCCAGGAAAACACCACGTTTTCATCCTCGGCGGCGTCGACCGCGCGATGGAAATCGGTCTGTTCTCCGTGCGGTACTTCCTCGCCCCAGCACTCCACCACGCGCAGCGCACCGTATTCTATGAATACCGCATCGCCCATGCGGGCATGTTCCAGAAATGCAGCCTTGTTGGCAGCGGGTACGGCAAGCGCAAAACCATCCACATACGACATACACTCTCTCCGCAGATATGAAGCACGGCGTGCGCGTGATAAGAACGACGAATCGCCGCTCTTACAATAGATAATTCAATCGCAATGGGTGATGCGCGTTTGATGGGTTCGCCAATTGGCGTTACAGCGTCTTGTTGAGACTGCGTTACGGTGCAGTGTTCCGCTCGCTGTGCTTACGCTGCCAGATTGCGCCGCCGCAGCGTCGCTTCGAACACCACATCGCCGTCTTCGTTGCGTGCGTGCAGCTTGCCGCCATGTGCCTTGACGAACTGATCTGCGATAAACAAACCCAGCCCCAAGCCCTGGCTTGCGTGGAAGCTGGCCTTGAATGGCTCGAACAGGCGCGGCATCAAACTGTCGGGGATGTTGCCGGCGTTGCGCACCGACAAGCGCAGTGTGTCGCGCTCGCGTCCGTCCAGGTGCACCCGCACCGGCTGGCGCGCGCCATGCAGCACTGCATTGCCGACCAGGTTAGAGATCACCTGTGCAAGCCGATCGCCATCGCCATCGCCGTCCAGATCGCCTTCGCCACGCAAGTCGATTGGCGTATGCGGATTGGCTTGCGCCACTTCGTTCACCGCGCTGTGTGTCACCTCGCCGAGATTGCAGGGCCCGAACTGCATCGACAGCCCGTCGGTGCGCAGACGCGAGAAATCCAGCAACTGCTCGACCATGCGTGCCATGCGATGTGCGCTGCTTTCCAGGTGTTCCAGTGTGCGTGCAGCCGAGCCGTCGGCCGCCACATCCAGGCTGAGCTTGTCTGCGCACAGCAGAATCACCGACAGCGGCGTGCGCAGGTCGTGAGTCAGCACGGCTATCATGGTTTGGTTGAGTGTGAGCGCGCGTTCCAGCGAGGCATTGCGCGCCTTGAGCAGGCGCCGTTGCTGATACAACTCGATGAACACAGTGACCTTGCTCAGGATTACATGCGGCTCAATCGGCTTGTGCAAAAAATCCACCGCACCGGTTTCGTAGCCTTGAAACGCACGCATCGGGTCGTTCGGCGAGGCGGTCAAAAAAATGATCGGCACATGCCGGGCGCGCTGTGAGCCGCGCATCAGTTCGGCAAGCGAAAATCCGTCCATTTCCGGCATGTGCACGTCCAGCAGTGCCAAGGCCACATCGTGTTCGAGCAACAGCTCCAGCGCCTGCGCGCCGGAGGCCGCGCACAGCAACTGGAGGCCGTCGCGTTGCAACAGCGCTTCCATCGCCACCAGATTCTGCGGGACGTCGTCCACGATCAGCAGCTTTGCAGGTTCGGTGTCGAGGGTGTTTGCAGCCAGGCCGGTTGCGGTGAGATTCATCGGTGAAAAGCCTCCAATCGGCTGCAGATCGCCTGCAAGGTCAGCACCGCATCCGCGCCTGCATGGGCGATGGCAGAGGTGGGCATCAAGGGACAGGCCGCATCGTCTGGGCGCTGGATCCAGGCAGTTCCGCCGACCGTGCGTACTGCGGCCACGCCAACGCTGCCATCGCTGCTGGCACCGGTGAGCAGGATTGCCCGCAGGCGCTGCCCGAAGACATCGGCAGCCGATTCGAACAAGGGGTCGATCGCCGGGCGCGAAAACAGCACCGGTGCATCCATCGACAACGCCAGGCTATCGCGGTTCTCTACCAACAGATGATAGTCGGGCGGGGCGATGGTCACGCTGCCGGCGAGCAGCGGTTGCTTGTCCTCGGCCTTGCGCATCGGCAAGGCGCAGCGTGCATCCATCAGTTCAGCAAGATGGCTGGTGCGGTCGCGTGGCAGATGCAGCACCACCAGCACCGGCATCAGCAGATCCGCGGGCAGGCTGGACAACAACGCCTGCAACGCCATCACACCACCGGCCGATGCGCCGACCACGATCGCCTCGAAGAGCTGCTGCACCTCGCGAGCACCGCTCATGCTGCCTTCCGAAACAGGCGTTGCTCGCGTGCCACGGTTTCGAAGGCGTGCGCAGGCGCGCCAAACTGCAGCGCCTCCTTGCTGCCCAAGCCCAGAAAACCGCGATGCACCAGCGCGTCATGGAACAGACCCACCGCGCGGTCATGCAGAGTGCGGTTGAAGTAGATCAGTACATTGCGGCACGACACCAGATGCACCTCGGAGAACACCGTATCGGTCGCCAGGCTGTGATCGGCGAACACGATATTGCGCTTGAGGCGGCGATCGAACACCGCGCCATCGTAAGCAGTGGTGAAGTAGTCGGACAAAGACCCACGGCCGCCGGCATCCAGATAATTGCGGTTGAACTGCGCGATGCGGTCGATGCCGTAGGCACCGGCCTCTGCCATGCCCAACGCTTCGGGATTGATGTCGGTGGCGTAAATCATCGCTTTTTCCAGCAGGCCTTCTTCGTGCAACAGAATCGCCAGCGACCAGATTTCTTCACCGGTGCTGCAACCGGCTACCCATAGTTTGATCGATGGATAGGTGCGCAACACCGGCACTGCATGCTCGCGCAGCACCCGGAAATAGGCCGGGTCGCGGAACATCTCCGACACCTGCACGGTGAAGAATTGCATCGCTTGCGCAAACGTCTCCGGCTCGTGCAGCAGGCGATGCTGCAGATCGGCCACGCGCGCGCAATCGAAGCGCCCCATGGCGTGGCGCATGCGCCGCCGCAACGATGACACTGCGTAATCGCGGAAATCGTAGTAATAGCGCTGGTAGAGCTCTTCCAGCAGCACCTGCAGCTCCAGATCGAACAGCTCCACTGCGTTCATTGACGCGAGCACCACACCCGGCACAGCGACACCAGCTTTTCCACGTCGATGGGCTTGGCGATGTAGTCGTTGGCGCCGGCCTCAAGGCAGCGTTCGCGGTCGTCGGCCATGGCCTTGGCGGTCAGCGCGATGATCGGCAGGTCCTGCCACTGACGGTTGGCGCGGATCTGGCGTATTGCAGTGAGGCCGTCCGTCTCCGGCATCATGATGTCCATCAGCACTAGATCCACTGCGTGCCTGGCCAGCTGTTCCAGCGCCTCGCAGCCATTGCGCGCGATCTGCAGCGCCACGCCCAACGGTTCCAGCACGCCGGACAGCGCGAAGATGTTGCGCACATCGTCTTCGGCCAGCAGCACGGTGGCGCCATCCAGCGCCGCATCGCGGCGGCGCGCTTCGCGCAGCAGGCGTTGCTGGTCGCTCGGCAACGAGGCTTCCACGCGATGCAGGAACAGCGTCACTTCGTCGATCAAGCGCTCCGGCGAGCGCACGCCCTTGATGATGATGCTGTTGGAATAACGGCGCAGGCGCTGTTCTTCGTCGCGGGCGAGCGCACGCCCGGTGTAGACGATCACCGGCGGGAAGGCGACTGCATCGTTGCCGGCCATGCGCTCGAGCAGGTCGTAGCCGCTGCCGTCTGGCAGCGCCAGATCGGTGACCATGCAATCGAAGGTGGAGCCGGCCAGTTGCTGCATCGCTTCGGCAATACAGCCGACTGCGACGATTTCCAATTGATCGCGCGCCAGCATCAGTTCCAGATTCGCGCGCAGCGCGCTGTCGTCTTCGACGATCAACAAGCGGCGCACGGCGCGTGCATTGGTGTCTTCCAGCTGGCGGATCGCGCCAGCCAGCAAATCCCGCGTGGCCGGCTTGATCAGAGAGCCTACCGCACCGAGTTCCAGCGCAATCTGGCTGCGCTCGATGGCCGAAACCACATGCACCGGGATGTGCCGCGTTGCCGGGTCGCGCTTGAGGCGTTCGAGCACGCTCAAGCCGGACGCATCTGGCAGGCCTATGTCGAGCAGGATGCCGCTGGGGCGCAATTCGGCCGCCAGTTGCAGCGCTTCTTCGGCGCTGGGCGCCACCACGCAATCGAAGTCCAGCTCATGTGTCAGATCGACCAGGGCTTGCGCAAAGCGGGTGTCGTCTTCCACTGCCAGGATCAACCGGCCCGGACGGCTGCGTTGATCGCGATCGTCGTCGGCGCGCTGGATCGGCGCCGCGCTTGCGGATGGAATCGGCAGCGGCAAGACGCTGGACGCCACCACAGCCTGCTCGCCGAGGCGAGAGGCCATCGCCATGCTGCTGGTGTGCTGCTGTTGACGTTGCTGTTGCTGCGCAGTCTCGATTGAAGCCGGCTGCGTATTCGTCTCTGCAATAGTGACTACTTCTGCCGGCGCGCCGTCGGTCGGCAATTCCAGTGTGAAACAACTGCCGCGTCCCGGCGCGCTGTCCACACGGATGCTGCCGCCCATGCGCTGCGCCAGATCGCGCGAGATCGACAAGCCCAGCCCGGTGCCGCCATAGCGCCGCCGCGTGCTGGCGGAACGCTTCGAAGATGATCTCGGTCTGTTGGCGCGCGATGCCGATGCCGGTGTCGTGGACCTTGAACAGCACCCGGCCCGGCGTGTGCGCCTGGATCGACAGACTGACACTGCCGTGCTCGGTGAACTTGATCGCATTGGTCAGCAGGTTCTTGAGAATCTGCTGCAGACGCTGGCTATCGACGATCAGTTGCGTCGGCGCATCGGCTTCGGCCGCGATCTGCAAGGCCAGACCTTTTTGCCGCGCCAGTGGCTCGAAGGTTTCGCGCAGGCGCTGCAGCACCGAGCTGGTCGCTATCGTTTCATCGGCCAGTTCCACGTGCCCGGCTTCGATCTTGGACAAATCCAGAATGTCGTTGATCAGTGCCAGCAGATCGTTGTTGGAAGAGAGAATGGCCTGCGCATATTTCACCTGCTCGGCGCTGAGCGTGCCTTCCTTGTTGTCGGACAGCAGCTTGGCCAGGATCAGCGCACTGTTGAGCGGCGTGCGTAACTCGTGCGACATGTTGGCCAGAAATTCTGACTTGTAACGCGAAGCGGTAGATAGCGCGTTGCTGTTGCGCACCAGCTGGTTCTGCGCAACCAGCAGGGCCTGCTTCTGCGCTTCCAGTGCCTGGGTCTGAGGTATCCCCACGTTTTTCAGCCCATGACCATCTGGTTGTAGACGTGTTCGGGCAGTGTGCGTAATCGCTCCA
>NZ_MDEJ01000096.1 GCF_002940065.1 Xanthomonas populi | reverse complement strand
TTAGGGAAAATTGCTCTGGTGTGATCTCCATACCCGATAGTTTACTCGCTCAGGCCATTAGTGTTAACAGGCCCTAGTTGTCTCAACTACACGACACAAGATCAAGCACGAAGACAGACCGAAGCCCTGCGCCAATCAGCGCAGGACTCCGTGCTCGCCATCAGTATGTCGCCACCAGATTGACTGCCGAAAAGGCCAGCGTGTCTTTGAGCCGCACGTAATACACACCTGCCGCAGGCGCGGTCAGCGTGCAGCTGTCCGCATTGCCCACCACTGCGGTACGGCAACTGTAGGCGGTATCGCTCGGCAATGCGCCGGCGCGCAGCGACAGATCGGCATTGCCGCTACCGCCGCTGAGCGCGACCCGCACACTGCGCGTGCCTGCCGGCACATTGACCCGGTAATACAACGAGCCACCGGCCGCTGCGGCCAGGCCGCTGCGTGCTGCATTGCT
The DNA here is from genome assembly GCF_002940065.1 of Xanthomonas populi. Lineage (GTDB taxonomy): Bacteria > Pseudomonadota > Gammaproteobacteria > Xanthomonadales > Xanthomonadaceae > Xanthomonas > Xanthomonas populi. The sequence goes on along the minus strand of NZ_MDEJ01000096.1, from coordinate 14,916 downwards.
GGTCAACGTGGTCGAGGCGATCACCGCAGCCACCGCACCATCGGCGTTGACCAGCCCTGCCCCGCACCCCTGCGTACACGCCACCGGCAACGCACGCGCAGTGCTCTTGAGTATGGCTTCCACGCTGGCCGCACTGAGCGGATTGAGCGCTGCCGACTGCATCAACGCCACCACGCCGGCCACATGCGGCGCCGCCATCGAGGTGCCGCTGTAGACCGCGTAACTCGCACTGCCCGCCGCCGTGGTGCCGCTATTGAGCGTGGCCAGAATGGCTTGCCCGGGAGCGGCGATATCCACGCCCTGGCCGAAGTTGGAAAAGCTGGCCTTGGCCCCGGCCGACGTGGTCGCCGCCACCGCGATCACGTTCGGACAATTGGCAGGCACGCTGTTGACCACATCGCTATTGCTGTTGCCGGCCGCCACCACCACGCTGGTGCCGCGTGACACGGCACTGGCGATCGCATTGCTCAAGGTGGTCGAACAGGTACCAACACCGCCCAACGACAGATTGATCACCTTCGCCGGGGTCGGATTGGCCGGCACGCCGGATACCGTGCCGCCGGAGGCCCACACGATCGCATCGGCGATATCGGACAAATAGCCGCCGCAACGGCCCAGCACGCGCACCGGCAGCACCTTGGCGTTGAATGCCACACCTGCCGTGCCGGTGCCATTGTTGGCTGCCGCTGCAACGATGCCCGCTACGTGCGTGCCGTGCCAGCTGGAGCTGGACGCGCTGGCACCGCTACCGCAATCGTTGGCGGCGGCCCAGTCGCCCACATCGGCGGCGTTGGTGTCGCGCGCATTGCCATCGCGGGCGATGAAGGCCTCGCTGATGAAGTCGTAGCCGGCCAACACATTGGCCGACAACTCCGGATGCGAGGCGACGCCGGTATCGATCACTGCCACCACCGCGCCCTTGCCGGTCGCCTTGTCCCAGGCCGGCCGAACATTGATGCCGGCGGTCGTGGTGCCCAGCGCCCATTGCTCGGGCAAGCGGGTATCGTTGGGCACCAGCATCGGACGCAGCAGCATGTCCACTTCCACCCGTTTGACCGATGGATCGGCCGCCAGACGACGCATCAGGGTTTCCGAATCGACCCGATCCAGCGCGCGGTCGGCCACCAGCAATTGCGGCCCCACCCCAAGCCAGCGCGATGCCGACAACCCGAGGGCACGCCCGCGCCGCGCCGGCACAGCACTGGCAATCGCGCGCAACGAGCCGCTCAGACGTGCGCCGCGATTGCCGGCGCTGTTGTCCTTGTAGCTGACGATAAACCGCTGGTGGGCAGAGGCCGACCCCATCCCCTGCAGGCTGACATCGCCGGCAAACGCAGGCGCGGTGGCGCACAGCAACGTGCAGGCCAGCGCGATAGGGCGCAAGCCGTCGAACGGTAAATGGCGTATCGAATCCCCCCAAGGATGTCGGTTTGCAACACGAGGGCGCAGATGCCGCCTCGTCTCGCGGTGAGGCTCGCCGACTGGCGTTTCTACCCACCGGCCATGCTATCGACCGGGCAGGAGCGGACCTGAGCCTGGATCGGGGACCAAGCCTGGCAGGCCAATGTGTTCGTTAAGGATGGCGGGTCGGACAGACGGGAAACTGCTGCGCCGCCGCCGAGGCCGATGCGGTCCTGGCACGCAGCACATCGTCTGCAGCCCCACTGCCCCGCCGACGCGGGGCAGTGGGGCTGCACTGACGCAGCGAACCGCATCACGCAAACCAGCGCTACGCCAGCGGCAGACCGCTGGCGCAACAAACCGCCTTATGGGATCTGCGCGACCGTGCCAGCCGCATTGACAATGCCGCCGGCGCAACCGCCCGAGCAGGCGCCTGGCAGCGGACGCGCGGGGTTCTTCAGCAAGGTTTCCACCTGGCCCGGGCTCAGCCGGCCAGATGCCGCCGACTGCACCAGCGCAACCACGCCGGCCACATGCGGGTCCGCCATCGAGGTGCCGTTGTATGAGGCATCGCTAGCGCTGCCCGGCGTGGTGGTGCCGGTGTTGAGCGTTGACAGGATCGCCGAGCCCGGGCCGGAGATGTCGATGGTGGTGCCGACGTTGGAGAAGCTCGAACGCGCGCCGGCCGAGGTGAGGGACGCCACCGAGATCACGTTGGCGCAGCTGGCCGGGGTGAAGTTGGCCACGTTGGCGTTGCTGTTGCTGTTGCTGTTGCCGGCCGCCACCGCCACCGCCACGGTGGTGCCGCGCGACACCGCACCGTTGATGGCGTTCTGGTAGGTGCTCGAACAGGTGCCGCTGCCGCCCAGCGACATGTTGATCACTTCAGCCGGATTGGCATTGGCCGGAACACCCGAGACCGTGCCGCCGGAAGCCCAGACGATCGCATCGGCAATGTCGGAGCTGGTGCCGCCACACAGGCCCAGTGCACGGATCGGCACGATGCACGCATTGAACGCGGTGCCGGCCACGGGGGTGCCATGCCAGCTGGAATTGGCTCCGCCACGCCGCTACCGCACTGGTTGGCAGTCCGCCAGTCGCCCTGGTCGGCGGCATTGTTGTCACGGCCGTTGTTGTTGCGCGCACGCGCCGCATCGCTGATGAAGTCGTAGCCCGGCAGCACGTTCGCGTTGAGATCCGGGGTGGCTGGTGATGCCGGTGTCGATGAACGCACCTACCACGCCTGTGCCGGTGGCCTTGTCCCAGGCCGGACGGATGTTGAGGCCGGCGTTGGTGGTGCCGAAGCCCCACGGCTCGGGCAGGCCGCTATCGTTAGGAGTCAGCGTGGCGTGCAGCATCTGGTCAACTTCCGCTCTGCACGTTCGGGTCGGCGGCCAGCTGGCGTATCAGGGTTTCGGCTTCTTGACGGTCCAGTGCGGTCGGCCTTGATCAGCTCCGCACCAAGCGCAAGACGACGCACCGAGTTCAACCCCCAACGCCTTGCCCCCCGTGGCCGTAACCGAACGCGCAGCGGTGCGCAGCGAAGTGCTCAAGGACGCGCAGCGCTCATGTTCAGCCTAATCTCCAGAGTTTTTTGTCGGAATCAGACCGTTTGGCTGCGTGCGGACCCAAAAAAAGCCCCCGCGCTGACGCGCAAGGGCCTGGTTTTGACGCGGTGTGATTCACTCAGGACAGACGCACCAGCCACTCGTGACGGTCCGGAACGCCCCCGTACTGGATATCGGTGAGTTCCTGGCGCAGCGACATGGTCACCTCGCCGGCCGGCGCGGACAGATCGCCCACCGCAAAGCCATCGCCCTTCAGCTCGCCGATCGGGGTGACCACAGCTGCGGTGCCGCAGGCGAACACCTCAGTGATGTCCCCCGACGCCACGCCCTGCTTCCACTCGTCGATGGCGACCTTGCGCTCGATCACCTGCATGCCGCGGTCGCGGGCCAGTTGCAGGATGCTGTCGCGGGTGATGCCTTCCAGGATGCTGCCGGACAATTCCGGCGTCACCAGACTGCCGTCCTTGTAGACCAGGAACACGTTCATGCCGCCCAGTTCTTCGATGTACTTGCCTTCCACCGGGTCCAGGAACAGCACCTGCGAACAGCCCTGCGCATAGGCTTTTTGCTGCGGCAGCAGCGAGGCGGCGTAGTTGCCGCCGCACTTAGCCGCACCGGTGCCGCCCTTGGCCGCACGCGCGTACTCGGTGGACAACCAGATCGACACCGGCGCCACGCCCTTGGCGAAATACGGACCGGCGGGACTTGCGATGACGTAGTACGAGACCTTGTTCGCCGCACGCACACCCAGGAACGCCTCGTCGGCGATCATGAAGGGGCGAAAATACAAGCTGGTCTCCGGCGCCGACGGCACCCAGCTCGCATCCACCGCCACCAACTGGCGCAGCGATTCGACGAACAGGTCCACCGGTAGTTCCGGCAATGCCAGCCGGCGCGCCGAGCGCTGCAACCGCTGGCCATTGGCCTGCGGGCGGAAGGTCCAGATCGAGCCGTCGCCGTGCCGGTAAGCCTTGATGCCTTCGAAGATCTCCTGGCCGTAATGCAGCACCGAGGCCGCCGGATCCAGCTGCAGCGGGCCATACGCGCGTACCTGCGCGTCGTGCCAACCGAGCTCGTTGGTCCAGGAAATGGCGACCATGTGGTCGGTGAAATGCAGCCCGAAGCCTGGCTTGGCCAGGATCACGGACAGCTCGTCGGCACTGCGCGGCGACGGGGAACGGGTGGAAGCGAATGACACGGGCACTAGGAGTTTCCTATATGGCGGACGGAAGGACGCGCCACATGCTCGACATGGCGCCTGACGATCACAGCATGCCGGTCTCGAGACGGGCAGCTTCGGACATCATATGCCGGCCCCACGGCGGGTCGAAGACCAGCTCGACATCGGCCTCGGCAATGGTCGGGATCATCTCCACCTTGCTACGCACATCGTCGACCAGGATCTCGCCCATGCCGCAACCGGGCGCGGTGAGGGTCATCTTGACGTCCACACGGCGCTGGTTGTCTTCCTCGCGATGGCTGACCACCGCCTCGTAGACCAGGCCAAGGTCGACGATGTTGAACGGAATTTCCGGGTCGAAACAGGTGCGCAGCTGCTGCCACACCAGCGCTTCCACTTCTTCATCGCTGGCATTGGCGGGCAATTCCAGCCCGGGCGGGGGCTCCTTGCCAATCGCATCGCCATCCTTGCCGGCAATGCGGAACAGGTTGCCTTCGACAAAGACGGTATAGCTGCCACCCAGCGCCTGGGTGATATAGCCGTAACTGCCTGCGGGCAGGGTCACCGAATCGCCCTGCGGCACCATGACGGCATCGCAATCGCGTTCGAACTGGACGGGTTCGCTGCTACGGGAGTACATGGGTTGGATATGGGGCCGCGCCGGATGCGCGCAAGTCGACCATTCTAGCTGACCAGGGCAATGCCGCTGCCTGCGGCGATGCAGCGCCAGCGACGACGCTGCATTCCGTCTGCTGCATGTCATCCAAAGACAGCAGTGCATCGCAACGTGCGGCACGCGTTTATCATGTGCGTACTGTCAGGAGTTCCAATGCCGCCCACCAACGCGTCCGCCAGAACCGCCCACTGGCTCTGGCCCCCGCTCCTGCTGCTGGGATGCGTCACCGCCCTCATCGCCTGGATGCTCATTGCCCTTGCGCTTGGTCATCAGGCAGGCTGGATGGCGCTGCTGGTCGCGCTGGAAGTGGCCTGGATGCTGCGCCTGGGCACGCTGCGCGCCGGCAGCTTGCGCATCGGCGTCACGTGGGTGGCCACGGTCATCGTGATCGTCGTTGCCAACTGGGGCATCGCATCGGCACAACTTGGCGGCTCGCTGGGGCTGGACCCATGGACCTCGGCGCAAAAGATGGGCGCAGGCCTGGCGTGGACCTTGTTGCAGTTGCCCAATAGCGGCGTCGACTTGGCCTGTTATGTCGCGGCGCTGGTGCTTGGCTGGTGGGCCGCGCGCTGAGTCACGCGCGTTTCTCGCAGGCATGGGCGCGACGATGCGTTTGTGCAATGCGTTACGCGCACCGGGTTGGATAATCCGCAAGGGCACCTCGCAGCGCTCTTTGTGCGTTTGGAGAGCGCCAAGCCGGGTGCATTCGCCACGCGTGTCAACCGAATCCGCGCTCGCCCGTTGACGTTGTATCGTCTCTGAGGAAGCTACGCTGTGCTGGTGGGAACCCCTTTCGATCCGCAGCTCTCTATCCCTGCCACCACTGCGCCCGTGTCGCTGGACGCTTTTCTGGCCGGCATCGGCCCGCGTGCGTTCCGTTTTGCCGAGGCCGGCCTGCGTCACCGCGAAGACGCGCTGGATGCCGTGCAGGACGCCATGGTGAAGCTACTCGGCTACCGCGAGCGGCCGGCCACCGAATGGACACCGTTGTTCTGGAGCATTCTGCGCAGCCGCATCATCGATCTGCAGCGGCGACGCACCTTCCGGCTGAAGTTCTGGGCGCCGGCCGAACGTTCCGACGACGAAGGCACCATCGATTGGGCCGACCCCGGCACCGGCCCGGTCGACGCACAGCAACATCAACAGACCTACCAACGCCTGGCCGAAGCCCTGCGCAGCCTGCCCGCGCGCCAGCGCGAAGCATTCACGCTGCGCGTACTGGAAGACCTGGACGTGGCCACCACCGCCAAGGCGATGGGCTGCTCCGAAGGCTCGGTCAAAACTCACCTGTCGCGTGCACGCGACGCGTTGCAAAAACAGTTCGAGGATTTCCTGTGAACCGCTCCCACGATCCGGCCCGGTTCGACGCGCAACTGCGTCAACTGCATACCACCGCGCTCACCAGCCTGCCCCCGCAGACACTGGTGCGCCTGCGCCAGGCCCGTCACGCGACCACTCCCTCGCGCAACCGGCGCGGTTACTGGTTGCTGGCGACCGCGTGTTCGGGGTTGCTGGCGATCGGCATCGGCCTGCAACTGCGTCCGGGCGGATCGGCAAGCCCGGGCACCGCACAGAGCCAGGCAATCACCGATAGCGACGACTTGCTGACCCAGAACCCGGACCTGTATGTGTGGCTCGGGTCCGACACCCCCTTGGCCATGGAATGAGCACGATGACCCGCACCACCCGCCTGCTATTGACCCTGTTGCTGTGCGCCGGGTCCTGCGCGTCGCTGTTGGCCCAGGCCGCTCCGCCAGGCCCGCCTGGGCCGCCGCCGTCCGACGGCCCCGGCCCACGTGGTCCGGGACCGCGCGAGGCGGAAACGCCGATGCCCGAGTGGGAGAAACTGACCCAGCAGCAGCGCCAGGTGCTGATCGATGCGCTGCGCGAACGCTGGAACGAGGTGCCCGATGAACGTCCGCGCATGTATCGCCACGCACGCCGCTGGCTGGACATGACCCCGGAACAGCGCACGCAGGCCAAGGCCGGCATGGACCGCTTTCGCAACATGAGCCCCGAGCAGCGCCGCGAAGCCAAGGCCTTGTTCGAAGGCATGCGCACGCTCAACCAGCAACAACGCAACGCGCTGCAGCAACGCTGGCAGAAGATGAGCCCGGCCGAACGCAGCGCCTGGCTACGCGAGCATCCGCCGGTAGACGATTGAGCGATCGCTGACGATCAAGCGATATCGCACGCCATTGCGCGTGCCATCGTGCGGACTGACTTCGCGTATCAGCCAGTGAACGGATCAACGCCGCGATCCAGTCGCGGCAGCGCCGATCGCACGGACTCAGGGCAGCAGCACCGCTTGCAGCAACGGCGCCAGCACCCGTTCGGGCGCAAATGCGAGCAGCCCCTCGTGTCTGCGGTCGATTGCCAGCCAGGCATACCCGTGCACCGCGCTCCAGGCCAACAGGGTGCGCTGCTCCAGCACCTGCGCAGTCGGCGCGCTCCCGTGCAGCGCGATCCACTGCATCCGCACCCTCTCGCGCAGACACGCCATCGCCGCTGCACTGGCATGCAACAGTCTGGGCAAGCTGCGCGAGCGCAGATCCAGCCCCAGCATCAGCCGGAAGTGCTGCGCAAACGCGCAGGGATGCGGATGTAGCCCAACCCGCATCCCAGTAGCGGATCGGCCAGCTCCTGGTGGGTCGCGAGAATCTGATCGAGCATGCGCTCGTAGCCGTCAGCAGCCAGCTCAGACAACAGCCCGTCGAGCGAGCCGAAATGATGCGCCGGCGCGGCATGCGAGACGCCGGCGCAGAGTGCGCAACGCCAGTTCCGTGGGTTCGGTATCGCGCCGAGCGCGTTCGCACCGTTCGAAAATTGGCTGCATCAGCGGAGCGGGAAGCGCTTCGCCGATGTCGATGCAACGCAGCGCCTTGCGAAATTTGATTGTCCTGCGCTGATCATTCACGACCGCCGCGACCGGGAAACGCCGTGGGAAGAAGGGGGCGCGTTTTGCCGCACTGTGGGCCGGCGCGTAGTTGGTGAGCACCGAGCGGCTGGGCCATGACCCCCTGGTCGATTATGCATCGGCGATGACCAGGCGATGCAGTTCATCGGCCCGGCGTCGCCTTGAGACGCCGGCACGCAACACGGTTACCCGGCAATGATCGTCGCGCCCATCGCAAGCAGCCGCCGGCTGGCTAGCTAACGGCTACTGCAGCGACGTTCGCTATCGCCAAGCACGGTCTGCGCCGTGCGGGAACTGCAGTGATGCCGATGGCATCGGCACGTCGCCGACTGATCGCATTGCCCAGCTCATGCGCATCGCGTTCAGTGCACGGTGCCGTTATGCAGCGGATCCAGGCGGTCAATCACGCCCTGCATTGCGCTGTCGAAAGCGCCGTCGTTGATGTTTTCGCGCAAGCGACCCAGCCGCACCATCGCCGCCAGCTCTTCCGGCGAGGCGACGCAAAAACGCACGCCACGGCGATTGACGAACAGCAGCCGTTGCGAAATCGGGCTCACCCAGGACAGCTTGCCGGCCTGCACCTTGCCGTCCTTATCGACGAAGTCCAGCCAGGTGCCGATGTCCATCGCACGGAAACGCGTGGCGTGGGCGCTGTCGACGCTCTGCGCCACCGCTTCGGCGCCCAGCACCACATTGATGCTCTCGGCGGCCGGCGGCGGCAGGTTGACCTGCGGCAATTCGGGCAGGAACTTTTCCAGTTCCGGGCGCGCTTCAGCAATCGCCTGCAAGGTGTCGTGCAGCGCACCGATCGCCACCACCACCGCATCGCCATGCAGGCCGATGCTGGCGAACACGCGATACAGCGCCGGCTGCCAGACCTGCAGCCACGGTTTGCCGACGATATGGCAACGCGCCTCGGCCAGTTCTTCCAGCACGCCATCGGCCAACGCCAGTGCTTCGACAGTGCCAGGGCCTTCGTCGCCGTCGCGCAGGATCGCCATGGCCAGATGATGCAGCCAGGGCTGGCGCAGGAAATCTTCCACTGCCTTGGGCAGAGCCACGCCGGCCAGCACGCGCTGCTCCAGTTCGAACAACGCGCGGCTGCGTGCCAGTTCGAGTTTTTCCTGCCCGCGCTGGGTCTCGGTGGCGCGACGCTCTGCGATCTCCACCCGGCGCCGGTGCTGAGACAGGAAGTCGCGGAATTCTTCTTCCAGGGTCTGAAAGATCGCCAGGTTCTCGTTGAATTCGGCAACCAGGCGGTCGACAATTTCCTCAACCTTGCCAATCAGCATACGCTCGGCGGCGCTGTCGCCGTTGTTGCCTTCGCAGGCCTCGGCCAGCGAGTTGAGCAGGCGCCGCGCGGGATGGGTTTTCTGCACGAACATCTTGCGATCCAGCAGCGCGACCTTGACGAACGGCACCACCAGCCTGCCGATCATCTCGCGCGAGCGATTTTCCAGATCGCGCTCGTCCAGCATCACATCGAACAGCATGCCGACCAGATCGATCGCATCCTCGTCCATCGGATCCAGCCGTGCGGTGGCCGGATCCACGCCCAGCCGGGTGGCGCTGGACAGCACTTCGTTCTTCAAACGCTGCGCCAGCGATTCGTTGTCTTCGCCAATGGCCGCGCCCAGCGTCGCGCTTGGCGTGGCCTGCAGCAGCGACAGCACCGACATCATTTCGTGCTGGCTCAAGGGGCGTTGCTGGCCCACTGCCACCGTTGCCGCAGACGCGGCGCTCTCGCGCACGCTACGGGTCTGCTGCAGCAATTCGTGCAGCGCTTCGAGCAGCATGCCCTGGCTACCGCCAGGATGATCGGCGTCGGCATCCATCCCACCTGCGCTGCTGCCGCCATTGGCATGGCCGCGCTGGGTGGCGGCCTGCATGCGGCCTCGGCTATGCGCCCAGCGGTCCAGAAAGTGGTTGACCCAGGCCGGCGCGTATTGGTCGTTCTGATCGTCGCCGCCCATGTCGGCACCCGCGCCCTGTCCCTGGCCATCGGCCTGCGCGCTCTCTTCGGGCGTCTGGCCGCGCGGCTGCGTGCGTGGCGGCTGACGCTTGGGTTGCGACATTTCCGGCATCACGCCCGCCTTGAGCAGGGTTTCGTCCAGGCGCGTGTACAACTTGCCGATCGGCTCGGCCAGGTCGCGCTCGCAGAGCTTGATCAGCACCAGGCGCACTTCCGGCGCCAGGTCGCAGATTGCGAAGGCCTCGTGGATGGCCACGCCCAGATGTTCCGGGCCAATCGGGTTGGTGTCGGCTACCAGTTCCAGGCCGCCGGCGATCCAGCCCAGGCGGCGATTCACCCGTGCCAGTACCTGTTTGAAGTCGCGCAGCAGCACAGTGGCCAGATTGCGCACTGCCAGCCGCGATTCCAGCACGTGTTCGGGTACCAGGCTCAGCGGGCCGGTGCCGATTTCGCAGGCCAGCACCACCTCGGCCGACAGCGGCATGCCCAGTACCAGTGCTTGCCAGCCATCTTCCAGCTGTTGGCGGAAGCGGTCGGCCACGTCGTCACGCTTGCGACGCAACTCGCGCATGCCATCGAGAAACAGCAACTGCGATGTGCCTGCGGATTCGGCGCGATCGAACAGGACATCGTCGAAATGTGCGACTGCAGCGGCAAACACCTGCGCAATTGCCGGCACGAACGCGGCCTGCGCCTGTTCAAGCAAGCGTTGGTCACGGCCCGGATGTCCCGACGGACTGGGCTGAAAAGTCATGCGCAAAGGCTCCCCGCCCCTGCAGGCGTAAAAATATTCAAACAGGAAGAAACGGACGCGGCCCCAAATTGCGCTGCCGCATGGTAGGCGTTTCGCTCACCCGTTAAATGTGATGAATCTCTCACTTTACTCGTGACCGCCCGTGGTTTGCGTGTCAAGTGAACATCGTAGCTTGCATCGCTGCAGTGGCGCTTGCCAAGCCCTGTATACGCTGGCGAGAGTTAAGCCTTGCGCTTGTCAAGCCCGTCCGGGCCATCGGCCCGGCCTGGCTGTCACCGCATGTGTCCGGCTCGGCACGATGCGGCGGGCGTTGGGAAGGGCCTGTCTATAATTGCGGTTCCGTTGCCTTGATGTGGACATATGCACGCACCGTATTCGCTCCAGGCGCTGGACGCGCGCCGTTCGGTCCCCTCCAAACAGCTCGGCGAACCCGGCCCCGATGAGGACACCCTGCTGCGCATGCTCACCTCGGCGGTGCGCGTGCCCGATCACGGCAAGCTGGTGCCGTTCCGCTTTCTGCGCATCAGCGGCGACGCGCGCCAGGCATTGGGCGATTTCCTGGCCGAACGCACCCAGGCGGCCGACCCGCTGGCATCGGCCGCAGCGATCGCAAAAGAACGCTGGCGCTTCAACGATGCGCCCCTGGCGATCGTCGTCATCGCTTCGCTGCGTCCCGAACACAAGGTGCCCGAACAGGAACAACTGCTGACCGCCGGCTGCGTGTGTTTTGCACTGCTGCAGGCAGCGCAGGCGCACGGTTTTGGTGCGCAGTGGCTGAGCGCGTGGATGGCCTACGACCCGGCGGTGACCGGCTATCTGGGCCTGGAAGAAAACGAGCGGATCGCCGGCTTCATCCACATCGGCACGCCACGCATGCAGGTGCCCGAGCGCGAACGCCCGGATCCGCGTGCGCTGCTGCGCGACTGGACACCGTGAGCACGCTGGCCACGACGACCGACGGCGCGCCGCCCGCCAGCGCGCGCGCCAACCCGCTGTATCTGGTCGATGCCAGCCTGTACGTCTTCCGCGCCTGGCATTCCATCCCGGACGAATTTCAGGATGCGCAGGGCTGGCCGACCAATGCGGTACATGGCTTTGCGCGCTTCCTTCTGGACCTGCTCGAACGCGAAGACCCCGCGCACATCACCATTGCCTTCGACGAAGCACTGGACAGTTGTTTTCGCCACGCGCTGTACCCCGCTTACAAAGGCAATCGCACCCCGGCACCGGACGCGCTGCGCCGCCAGTTCGCCCACTGCAAGGCCTTGTGCGCAGCATTGGGCCTGAGCGTGCTGGCCCACCGCGATTACGAAGCCGACGATCTGATCGGCAGCGCCTTGCACGGCGCGCGTGCGCAGGGCTTGCGCGGGGTGATCGTGTCGGCCGACAAGGACCTGTCGCAGTTGTTGTTCGAACACGACGAGCAATGGGACTACGCCCGCAACCAACGCTGGGACATGCACGGGGTCAAGGCGCGCTACGGCGTGCATGCGCACCAGATCGCCGATTATCTGGCGCTGTGCGGCGATGCGATCGACAACATCCCCGGCGTCACCGGTATCGGCGCCAAGTCCGCGGCCGTCTTGCTGGCGCATTTCGGCAGCCTGGATGCCTTGCTCGAACGCGTGGACGAACTCCCCTTCTTGCGCCTGCGTGGCGCCGCGCAAATGGCGGTGCGGCTGCGCGAACAACGCGAACATGCCTTGCTGTGGCGCCAACTCAGCACGATTGCGCTCGACACGCCGTTGGCGCTGACAGAAGCCGGTTTCACGCGTGCGCACGCCGACGCAGACATGCTGACCGGATTGTGCGAGAGCCTGCGCTTTGGCCCGCTCACCCGGCGCCGGCTGCTGGCCGCGTGCACCGGCGCGCCGGCAGCGCTTTCCACCGTTTCCCTGGCACAAGGTCTGCACCGATGAACCGACACGACACCCCACCCACCGTGGTCTACGAAGGCAAGTACCAGCGCATGGTCGTGCGCGGCACCTGGGAGTATTCCGAGCGCGTGCATGCCGGCGGCTTGGCCGCGATCATCGTGGCGGTGACGCCGGATGATGCGATGTTGTTCGTCGAACAGTTCCGCGTACCGCTGCAGGCGCGCACCATCGAGATGCCGGCTGGCCTGGTTGGCGATGTGCATGCAGACGAATCGATAGAGCTGTCGGCGATTCGCGAGCTGGAAGAAGAAACCGGCTGGACCGCCGAGCATGCCGAAGTGCTGATGATCGGCCCGACCTCGGCCGGCGCCAGCAGCGAGAAGGTCGCCTTCGTACGCGCCACCGGACTGCGCAAGGTCGGCGAAGGCGGCGGCGATGCCAGCGAAGACATCACCGTGCACGAAATCCCGCGCGCGCAGGTCGGCGCCTGGCTGGTGCAGAAAATGGCCGAGGGCTACCAGATGGATCCAAAACTATGGGCCGGGCTGTATCTGGTCGATCACGCACTGGACGGCACCCCGCGTGCCTGAAGTGACGACTGAAGCGACATCTGCCCGTTTGCTGGGCGCCGACGATCCCGCAGCGTTTACTGTCATCAACGCGCACGCCACATCGCCATGGCTGCTGATCGCCGATCACGCCGGTCAGCGCGTGCCGTGGCGGCTTGCTAACCTGGGCCTGCCGCAGCACGAACTGGATCGCCATATCGGCTGGGACATCGGCATTACCGAAGTCACTCGCTTGTTGGCCGATGCGCTCGATGCGTTCGCCATCGCCCAGAGTTATTCGCGCCTGGTGATCGACTGCAACCGCCCGCACGGCGCCGCCAGCCTGATGCCCGACGTCAGCGATGGCACGCCGATTCCCGGCAATCTGGCGCTAACGGCCACTGATCGGCAACAGCGCATCGATGAAATCTTCGCGCCGTATCACGCGCGTATCGTTGCAGAACTCGATGCGCGCCAGGCACGCCATCAACCGACGCTGCTGGTGTCGATGCACAGCTTCACCCCAGCGATGGCCGGCAACGCGCGGCCCTGGCATGCCGGCGTGTTGTACAACCACGACACACGGCTGGCGCACCGCTTATTGCAAGCCTTGCGCAACGAGCCGAATCTGGTGGTCGGCGACAACCAGCCCTACGCGGTCAGCGACACCAGCGACTACGCGATTCCGGTTTACGGCGAAGGCCGGGGACTGCTGCATGTGGAGCTGGAATTGCGCCAGGATCTGATTGCCGATGCGGCTGGGCAACAAGCGTGGGCCGATCGATTGGCGCGCATTTTTCCGCCGTTGGCTGAGCTTTCAGGCGACAAGCAAATACGTTTCTAGCAGAGAATGCAACGACTCAAGTTTCAAGTGCAACACTGATCCACTGCAAACCCGCGTTTCTGTCACATCACCTAAGGCAACGCTGATCAAGCACCAGCATCAAGAACCCGCCCAACGGTTGAAGACTCAACGCTACTGACGTGCGTCACAAGCCCGAGAGACTGGTTAAAAACACAGGATATTGGTGACTTGAAGCGGTGTGCGCCGGCTGGCGCAGCCCACGGTGCCCTTGTCGGGCGCAGTTATCCCACCAAGCGGGTGCGTGACAGGTACACAGTCGCCAACCCCAGCGCCACAAAGCTACGGTTGGCGTTGTTGGCCAAACCGCGATAACGCACCTTGGCAAACCCCCACAAGCGCTTGACCACCGCAAAGACATGCTCCACACGCGCGCGCACCTTCTACCACTGCTGCCCTTTGCGGCTCTGGTGCATCTCACCATCCCGCGGCTTGTCTGCATTCTCGGTCGAGCTCGGCGCTGCCATCAGCGTGGCATCCAAGATCGTGCCGGTGCCAACCTTCAGCCCGGGTACCTGCAACTGCGCGTTGACCTCAGCGAACAACTCGCTTCCCAGGTCATAACGCTCCAACAAGTGGCGAAACTTCAGCAGCGTCGTCGCATCCTGCACCCGCTCACGGCCCAGGTCGATCCCAACAAAGACCCGCAACGCGGTGCTGTCCAGCAACGCTTCTTCGCACGCCTGAACCGCCCCGGGTTTTCCCGGAGACCCCTTGGTTTGAGTCACGCCGACATGGCGGACTCATGAGAGTGGGAATAGTCGTTGGCCTCAGCTTGCGCGCGATCTCCAGGGTGTTGGGGGAGAAGCCCGTCGACAGTGCGTCGGGCGTTGGCCAGGCAGGACAGCACGGCCTCTTGCGCGCGCAGTGCGAGGAGACGTTACCGGGCACGGCGTCAGCACAGCATCCGGCGGCGGCTGAACCCGGGGACGGAGCTGTTCCAGGTGCTGCGTGATCATCTGCTGCTGTGGCGCTGCTCGCCCCAGCAGATGGCTGCCAAGCTCTCGCGCATGCATCCGGATGATCCTACCCAACGCGTTAGCCACGAGACCATGTACGCCAGCACCGACGCCCATCCGCATGGGGGCTTGAAGAAAGAATTGGTCCAGGCGCTGCCCCAGCACACACCATCGCGCGGATGACGGCGTACGACTGCTGCCA
>NZ_MDEJ01000095.1 GCF_002940065.1 Xanthomonas populi | reverse complement strand
ATGCGCGCACTTGTTTCTACACGATCCGGGTGCAACCAGCTGATCTATCTCGGGAAAACGTGGGGAAACCTCAGAGCCTGCGTGCTCCCCGCCGAATGATTGCGATGCCTGGTGTGTGGGAGTGCCAGCAGGATGCCGGTCGTCAAACAGCCATCACTATGAAAGTGTGTCACTCACTGAACATCGCGGTGCCGCTCAGTGAACCAATCGCGCTCGAATCGGTCACACTGGTTCTATGAACTTACCGCCGCTGTTACCCCCAGAAGCCGCCGCCGCGCCCACCGAGGACCGGCTGCATCGTCAATTCACCTTGCTGCGCGAGTCGTTGGCGCAGCGCATCGTGGGCCAATCGGCGCTGGTCGAGCGGTTGCTGATCGCCTTGCTGGCCGATGGGCATCTGTTGGTCGAGGGGGCGCCCGGGTTGGCCAAGACCACTGCAATCCGGGCGCTGGCCTCGCGGCTGGAAGCGGATTTCGCGCGGGTCCAGTTCACCCCGGACTTGTTGCCTTCCGATCTGACCGGTACTGAGATCTGGCGCCCGCAGGACAGCCGTTTCGAGTTCATGCCGGGGCCGATCTTCCATCCTATTCTGCTGGCCGACGAGATCAACCGGGCGCCAGCCAAGGTGCAGTCGGCGCTGCTGGAGGCGATGGGGGAGCGCCAGGTCACTGTGGGTCGGCACACCTATGCATTGCCGCATCTTTTTCTGGTGATGGCAACGCAGAATCCGATCGAGCAGGAGGGCACGTTCCCGTTGCCCGAGGCGCAGCTGGACCGTTTCTTGATGCATGTGCGTATCGGTTATCCGCAGGCCGATGCTGAGGCGGAGATCCTGCGCCTGGCGCGCGAGGCTGCGCGCGATACGCTGGAAAAGCACGAGACGGTGCCCGACAAGATTCCGCTGGAAGACGTCTTCGCTGCGCGACGTGTGGTGCTCGACGTGCATCTGGCGCCGCAGCTTGAGCGTTATCTGATCGAGATCGTGCTCGCTTCACGCGATGCGCAGCGCTACGACCCGGCATTGGCGCGACGGATTGCCTGGGGCGCAAGCCCGCGCGGTTCGATCGCGCTGGAGCGCTGCGCACGCGCGCGTGCATGGCTGGCGGGGCGCGACTACGTGACCCCGGACGATATCCGCGCGATTGCGCCGGATGTGCTGCGTCATCGCGTGCTGCCGAGCTACGAGGCCACCGCCGAAGGCTGGGATGGCGAACGCCTGGTTGCCGCCTTGCTGGAAAAGATTCCGCTGCCCTGATCGGGTAGCGTGTCGCTGAGGTATGCCGCCCTCTGACCAGAATCCGATGTCTTCGATGCCGTCCTTCCCCGCTGCAATTGTTCCGTCGTCCGTCGCCGGTGATGGCCTGTGCCCGACGCTTGCGGAGCTGATCGCACTGCGCGGTACCGTGACCCATCGCGGCCAACCGGGCCGTGGCCGGCATGGGTTGGTAGGCCCGGTGCCGGCGGCAACGCGTGGGCGCGGGATGGAATACGCCGAATCGCGCGAGTACGTGGCCGGCGACGATGCGCGGCATATCGACTGGCGCGTCACCGCGCGCACCGGGCGAGCGCATACCAAACTCTTCCAGGCCGAGCGCGAACGCTTGAGCCTGATCGTGGCCGACACCGCGCCCTCGCTCTTCTTCGGCACGCGGGTGCGCTACAAATCGGTGCAGGCGGCGCGTGCGGGGGCCGTTGCGGCGTGGTTGGCGCAGCGCCAGGGCGACCGGATCGCCGCGTTGCGTGGCACCGACAGCGAAGCACCGATCGCGCCACGTTCCGGCCAGCGCGGTGTGCTGCCGGTACTGGACGCGTTGGCGCGCTGGTACGCGCAGCCACCGTTGGGCGATGCGGGGCTGGACGTCGCGTTGGATCACGCCGCAAGGTTGTTGCGGCCCGGCGCGCGGCTCACCGTGCTGGCC
Organism: Xanthomonas populi; assembly: GCF_002940065.1. Taxonomy (GTDB): domain Bacteria; phylum Pseudomonadota; class Gammaproteobacteria; order Xanthomonadales; family Xanthomonadaceae; genus Xanthomonas; species Xanthomonas populi. The sequence goes on along the minus strand of NZ_MDEJ01000095.1, from coordinate 13,555 downwards.
GATGCGCGTAGCGCCAGCAAGATTTCCGAGGTGCGTTGGTCGGGATTGGCGCTGCATCACGAAGTCGTGGTGATCGTGCTGGTCGATCCCTTAGAGCTATCGCCACCTGCCCGTGCACTCACCTTCGATGTGCGGGGCGAGCGCATTGCGATCGATTTATCCACACAGGCCGGACGCGCGCGCTGGCAGGCCGAATTCGTCGCGCCGCTGGAGCAACTGACGTCGGTATTGCAGGCACGCGGTGTGCGTTTGCATCGCCTGTCCACCGACGATGCCAGCGATGCCTGGTTGGGCGGCATTAGTGCCGTGCGGGGGCGATGACGATGGCGCCGCAATCGCTCGCGTTACGCGATGTCCATCTACCGCCGTCTCCGTCATGGTGGCCGTTGGCGTTGGGCTGGTGGTTGGTGATCGCTGCGCTCGTGCTGGTGCTCGGTACCGCATGGTTCTGGTGGTGGCGTCGTCGACGTCAGCAGCGCCGCTGGTTGGCGGCATTCGATGCTGAATTGCAGCGCGCGACAACTCCCGCGCAGCGATTGGCGACGCTGTCGGTATTGTTGCGGCGTGCAGCGCGTAGCGTCGATGCGCAAGCCGATCGGCTGCAGGGCGAGGCATGGCTGCAGTTTCTGGATGGCGGCAAAAGTAAGGTCCACGCGTTTTCGCAAGGTACGGGCCGGGCTGTGTTGGAGGGCGGTTTTCAACGCGCGCCGGCGGTGGCTGATCTGGATGCGGTGCAGACATTGGCGCGACAGCGTTTTCTGAGTTTGATGCGAGGCCAGCGATGAACTGGCTGCAGTGGTCGCAATGGCAGGATGCGCTGGCGCATTGCGCGTGGCCGTGGGCATGGTGGTTGATGCCGCTGCCGTTGCTGATGTGGTTCTGGCCGCAACGGCGTGCCGCTGCGGCTGCGCTGCGTGTGCCCTATGCCGATCAATTGCATGCGGTTGCACAGGCGCCACGTGTGCCGGCGCTGCGCATGCCGCGCTGGTTGGCGTGGCTTGGCTGGTTTCTGTTGTGTGCAGCGCTGGCGCGCCCGCAACAACTGGGCGAGGTGATCCAGCCGCCGCGCGAGGCGCGACAGATGATGCTGGCGGTGGATCTGTCCGGCAGCATGAGCGAGCCGGATATGGTGCTCGGTGGCCGTGTGGTGGATCGCCTGACGGCGGCCAAGGCGGTGTTGTCGGACTTTCTGGATCGCCGCGAAGGCGATCGGGTTGGCCTGTTGGTGTTTGGCCAACGCGCGTATGCGCTGACGCCATTGACCGCGGATTTAACCTCTGTACGCGACCAGTTGGCCGACAGCGTGGTGGGCTTGGCCGGGCGGGAAACCGCGATTGGCGATGCGATTGCGTTGTCGGTCAAACGGCTGCGCGAGCAGAAGCAAGGGCAACGCGTTGTGGTGGTGCTCACCGATGGCGTCAACACGGCGGGCGTGCTCAATCCGCTGAAAGCCGCCGAGCTTGCCAAGGCCGAAGGCGTGCGCGTGCACACCATTGCGTTCGGCGGCAGCGGTGGTTACTCGTTGTTCGGTGTGCCGATTCCGGCCGGTGGCAACGACGATATCGATGAAGCCGGGCTGCGCAAGATCGCCGAGCAGACCGGCGGGCGTTTCTTCCGCGCACGCGACACTGAGGAACTGGCCGGCATCTACGCCGAGCTGGATCGGCTGGAACCGGTGAAGGCAATGGGGCCGTCCGTGCAGCCGAGTGTGGAGCGCTATTACTGGCCGTTGGGCGCCGCCATCGTGATTGCGCTGTTGGCCTACGTGTTGCCGCGGAGATGGCGATGAACGCGCCGGCCGAGATGATGGGGGCGTTGCAGTCGCTGCATCTACTGCGTCCGACGTTGCTGTGGGCGTTGCTCGCGATCGTGCCGGCGGCGCTGCTGTGGCACCTGCGCCGACGCGATGCGGAGGTATGGCGGCACAGCGTGGATGCGCATCTGCTGCCCGAGTTACTGGTGTCCGGTGGCCGGCGCGGATGGCTGGGCTTCGTGCTGGCTGCGCTGACGTATGCGCTTGCGGTGGCGGCAATGACCGGACCGAGTTGGCGGCAGGTCGAGCGGCCGGTGTATCACTCCAGCATGCCGCTGGTGGTGGCGCTGGATCTGTCGTCCAGTATCAATGCCAACGATTTGCCGCCATCGCGCTTGCTGCAGGCGCGCGCGAAACTGGCCACGCTGTTGCGCAAGCGCGCCGGTGGCGAAGTCGCGCTGCTGGTCTATGCGGGCGAAACCTTCACCGTTGCACCGCTCACTGAAGACACGGCCAATGTGGCGTTGTTTCTGGATGCGTTGTCGCCATCGGTGATGCCGGTGGATGGCAAGCGCGCCGATGCGGCGATCGATGCGGCCACGCAGTTGCTGGTGCAGGCGGGCTTCAAGCAAGGCGACATTCTGTTGGTCAGCGATCGTGCGGATCGTGGGGCCGGAAGTTCTGCACGGCTGGCGCGTTCGCGTGGATTCAGCGTGTCTGCGCTCGGTGTGGGGAGCGAGCGCGGCGCTGCCTATCGCACCAATACAGGCGAAATCGCACAGGCGAAGCTGGACGAAGGCAGCCTGCGCGATCTGGCCGGGCAGGGCGGTGGGCGTTATGCGCGCATTGCAGCGGATGATTCGGATTTGCGTACGCTGTGGGTGCTCGATCCTACGCAGCAGCCCTTGGCCGATGAAGCGGCCGAGTTCAATGGCGGCAAGACCTGGCTGGACGAAGGCTACTGGCTGCTGCTGCCGGTGATGCTGTTGGCGCTGCTGGCGTTCCGACGTCGTGCGGTTGTGGCGGTACTCGCGTTGGTGTGTGTGTTGCCGTTGGCTCAGCCCGCGCACGCTGCAGAGAGTACGTTGTGGCAACGCGCCGATCAGGTGCAACAACAACGTCTGGATGCAGGCGTGCAGGCGTATCGCAAAGGCGATTTCGCTGCGGCACAGAAAGCGTTTGAAGGTGTGCCCACCGATGAGGGCCTATACAACCTTGGCAACGCGCTGGCCAGGCAGGGGGAGTACGACGAAGCGATTGCGGCGTACGACGGTGCGCTGAAGCAACACCCCGACCAGCAGGACGCCATCGCCAATCGTGCGGCGGTGGATGCGGCGCGCAAGCGTCAACAGCAGAACAACAAGGACGGCAAAAGTCAGGACGGCAAGGGCCAGTCCAAAGACCAGAAGCAAGCCGGTCAGAACAAGCCCGGTCAAAATCAGTCCGAGCAGAACAAACAAGACAACCAAAACGCTGGCCAGGACGGGCAGGACAAGCAGGACGCCCAGGGCAAACAGGACAGCAAGGACCAGCCCTCTCCAGCGCAGACGCCGCAGGATGGAAAGCCGCAAGACCAGCAAACCAAGAATGGGCAAGGCGAGCAGAGCAAGCAGGACGCGCCGCCGCAGTCGGCCGATGCGCAGGCGCAGCAGCAGGCCGATGCCGCGCAGCGGCAAAAGATGCAGCAGACGATGGCGCAGGCTGGCGACAAGAGCGCCGATGCAAATGGCAAGCAGGAAGCCGCAGCCGTCAGCGAGACGCCGGAACAGCGCGAGCAACGCCAGGCGGTGGATGCATGGCTACGTCGCGTTCCGGACGATCCGGGTAGCTTGCTGCGTACCAAATTCAGGCTGGAACACGAACGCAGGCAACGGGACGGACGATGATCGGCACACACCACTTACGTCGCGCGGCGATCGGGATGCTGGCCAGCATGGTGATGCTCGCCACCGCACCCGTCGGTGCGGTGACACGCGCCTGGCTGGACCGCGACAGTGCCAATGCCGGCGACGTGGTGATGTTGAATATCGAAACCGATCAACGCGGTGTCGATCCGGATTACACGCCGTTGCGCAACGACTTCGCGCTGGGTGCCGAGAGCGCCAATCAGCAGATGCAGGTGACCAACGGTTCGGTGACGGTGCGTGCATTGTTCGGCGTGGTGCTGACGCCGCGCAAGAGCGGTGAGCTGATCGTGCCGGCGATACGCGTCGGCAACGAGCGCACCGAGCCGCTGCGGTTGCAGGTGGTCGGGGCGGCAAACAATGCGGGCACCGGTAGCACCGCCAGTAGCGCCAGTAGCGCCAGTAGCGCCAGTAGCGCGCCAGGCGGGCCGAGTGCGGCGCAGGGCAATGAAGACGCCTTCGTCGAAACGCAGGTGGACGACCCGCAGCCCTACGTGCAGCAAAGTGTGGGCGTGGTGGTGCGCTTGTACTTCGCCACGCAGCTGGCCTCCGGCGAGCTGGATCTGGAAGCGCCCGATGGCGCATCGCTGCAGCGCATCGGCGATGACGTCAGTTCGGTCAAGCTGGTCAACAATCGTCAATACAACGTGGTGGAGCGGCGCTACTTGCTGGTGCCCGAGCGCAGTGGGCGTTTGCTGTTGCCGTCGGCGCGTTTCAATGGGCGTTCGGTCGGTGGTTTTTTCGACGATTACTTCGGTCGCGGTAATGGCGAGCTGACCGCGCGCAGCGCCAGCATTCCGCTACAGGTGCGTGCGCAGCCGGCCAACGCGCCGCAGCCGTGGTTGCCGCTGCGTAGTCTGCAACTGCGTTACACCACCACGCCGCAACGCGCGACTGCTGGTGAAGCGGCGCAGATCTTGGTGGAAGCCAGCGCGCGCGGCGCCACCCAGGCGCAGTTCCCGGAATTGCCTACTCCGAGCGTGCCCGACGCGCAGGTGTTTGCCGAGCCGGCGCAGTACGAAGAACGCTTCGTGGACGGTTCGCCGCAGCTGCGGCTGACCCGGCGCTATTCGATCGTGCCCAACCGCGCCGGTCCACTGGTGGTGCCGGGTTTGCAGGTGGCGTGGTGGGATGTGGGCGCGGCGGCGGCCAAGACTGCAGCACTGCCGGATCTCACGTTGGATGTGGCTGCGGGTAGCGGTGCGTTTGCGGCGCCCGCGCCCGCGCCGGTCGCGCGCACGTCGCCTGACAACGCTGCGCCAACTCCAGCAGCCAGCACGCTGAGCCTGCAGCAACCCGCCGCTGCGCAACGGCCGTGGGGCTGGATCGGCGCGGCGATCGGTTTCGCGTTGTTGTGGATCGCCACGCTTGCGTGGGCGTTGCTGCGTCGCGGCGGTTCGCGCGGTGCGCCGGTGACCAAGGGCAGCGATGCACCCGCCTCCGGTCGGCGTGCTACCCATGGTGTGGCCGAATTGCGGCGCGCGCTCGATACCGGCGGGATGGACGATGTGGCGGCGGTACTCTGCGGCATGGCCGGTGTTGCCGACATCGACAGCGTGCTGGCCGCGTTGAGCGACCCGGCCCAGCGCGCAGCAGTGGCGCAGATGCAGCGCGCACGCTGGGGCAGCGATGGCGATGTGGCCGCCGCACGTACGGCGTTGCGCGAGGCTTTTTCCAAAAGCCCGCGTTGGCGCCATGCAACGGCTGCGGAACCGGAGGTATTGGCGCCGCTGTATCCGCCAGCGCCTTGAACGGTTGCGCTGCATCGGCAGCGGTTGGCAGGTTCTGGATAGTTGCAAGGCTGTGTATTGCTGTGACGCCTTGATTTCGGTTACACGTGGGTTGCTGACTGTGTTGGTGAAAGCAGAGCGCTGGGGCTGCGGTTTGGCTGCAGGGCCCTTGCCCGCCCACCATCGGGGGACACGCCGCAAGTACGTCCTTGTAGGCTCTTACGCGGCATCCATGCCGCGTAAGGTCCCGCGACGGTGAGCGGGCAAGGACCAGTCGAGATGGTCGGTGTGCATGGTTGCAAGCAGGACATGACGTGCGTTGTTTGGATGACGCCGGGTCCGATCAGCTTCCTAACGCAAGCCGAGCAACAGGCAGGATTTCAAAGAAACCGCCTCCAAACTCCCTTGTGCGGTGTCCTTGCCGCTTGCGGGACCGTGTGGCGGCATGGATGCCGCCACCGAGCCTCCACGGACGGATTCACGGCGTGTCCCGCGAGCGGTGAGGGCGCCGCGCCCTCGACTAACCCGGGCTTTTGAACTGCTTTTGACTGGATCTAAACGATGCGACGACTCGAAATCTTTGTTGTCTTTGAGTGGTTGGACACTGCGGATACATCACTTACAGAGCGGCTGATCCGCGGCCTAGTCGCAGGGTCCTTGCCCGCTCCAACGCCGGCATCACCTGACGTCGAGAAGGACATCTACCCTCGGGCAGGTGCATGGGGGGACGCTGGGTAGCTGGCCGCATCGATGGCGTTTGTTAAGCTACGGCCTTTGTGTCCAGATCAAGGCCCGACCAGATGACTGAATCCCCAGCCGCCCGCCGCCCGGGCCTGCCCCTGCATTGGAAGATGGGCATTGGCTTCGCCGTCGGCCTGTTGTTGGGTCTTGCCGTCTACTACCTGGCCGGCAGCGACGCCGACTGGGTGCGTGTGGTGACCAAGTACGTCACCACGCCGTTCTCGCAGATTTTCCTCAATCTGATCTTCATGCTGATCGTGCCGTTGCTGTTCTCGGCATTGGTGATGGGTATTTCCGAAATGGGCGACATCCGCGCGCTCGGGCGAGCGGGTTGGCGCACCTTGGGCTACACCATCGTGCTGTCCGGCGTGGCGGTGTTGCTGGGCCTGGTATTGGTGAATGTGCTCAAGCCCGGGGCGGGCGTGGATCCGCAACTGGCCAACCAGCTGATCCAGGAAAACGCCGAGCGCACCCGCGAGATCATTTCCAGCTCCGGCACTCAGCCGCAGGGCATGGACATGCTGTTGTCGATCGTCCCCAGCAATGTGATCGCTGCGGCGTCCAGCAACGGCGCGATTTTGTCGCTGATGTTTTTTGCGGTGATGTTCGGCGTGGGCATGGTGCTCACCGCCGATGAAAAAGTGGCCACGCTCAAGCGCGGTATCGAGGGCATCTTTGAAATCTCGATGACTTTGATCGGCCTGGTGATTCGCCTCGCGCCCTATGCGGTGGCGTGTTTCATGTTCAATCTGGCCGCGCTGTTCGGCTTCGATCTGCTGATCCGCCTAGGTGCCTATGTGGGCGTGGTGGTGTTGGCGCTGGGCCTGCACATGGTGGTCAGCTACGGGCTGGCGGTGAAGTTTGCCGGGCACTCGCCAATCCGGTTTTTCAAGCAAACCCAGGAGGCCACGATGATGGCGTTCTCCACCGCGTCCAGTAACGCGACCTTGCCGACCGCCCTGCGCGTGGCCGACGAGATGGGCCTGCCGCCGCGGGTGTCGCGCTTTGTGCTGACCGTGGGCGCTACCGCCAACCAGAACGGTACCGCGTTGTTCGAAGGCGTGACGGTGATCTTCCTGGCGCAGTTTTTCAACGTGGACCTGAGCATCGGCCAGCAGTTTACGGTGATGCTGGTCTGCATCTTGGGCGGTATCGGCACCTCAGGCGTGCCGTCCGGCTCGCTGCCCGTGGTGGCGCTGATCTGCGCAATGGTCGGGGTCAACCCGGTCGGCATCGGCATGATTTTGGGCGTCAATCACTTCCTGGATATGTGCCGCACGGCGTTGAATGTGACCGGCGATCTGGCGTTGACGACCCTGGTCGCCAAGGACGAAGAATAGGGAATCGGGAGTGGGGAATCGGTAAGCCGGGTGTTGCGAGCGTCAGGTGTGCTGCGAGACCTTGCTGTGTCGCAGCAGGAGGTGTGCCACGCGTGTAATCACCGACCAACGGGCAACACTGCATCCGATTCCTCATTTCCGACTCCCCATTCCACTAAAGCGCTGTGTGGGAGAATAGGTGGCTACGCTGTCAGCGATGTTCCCCGCCGCTTCCATAGACGCCCATGACCCAGTCCACCCGCCGCCAGTTGGCCAACGCCATCCGTTTTCTCGCCGCCGATGCGGTTGAAGCCGCCAAATCCGGCCATCCCGGCATGCCGATGGGCATGGCCGATATCGCCGAAGTGCTGTGGAACGATTTCTTCCGGCACAACCCGAACAACCCGCAGTGGTTCAACCGCGACCGCTTTGTGCTGTCCAACGGCCACGGATCGATGCTGCAGTACGCGCTGCTGCACCTGTCCGGTTACGACCTGCCGATCGAGCAGCTCAAGCAGTTCCGTCAGCTGCACAGCAAGACCGCCGGCCACCCCGAGCGCAGCGAAACCCCCGGCATCGAGACCACCACTGGTCCGCTTGGACAGGGCTTTGCCAATGCGGTCGGGTTTGCGCTGGCCGAGAAGTTGCTGGCGCAGCGTTACAACCGCCCGGAGCTGGAAATCGTCGACCACCGCACCTGGGTGTTCATGGGCGATGGCTGCATGATGGAAGGCATCTCTCACGAAGCCGCCTCGCTGGCCGGCACCTGGGGCCTGGGCAAGCTCGTCGCGTTCTGGGACAACAACCACATCTCCATCGACGGCAATACCGATGGCTGGTTCAGCGACAACACGCCGGCGCGTTTCGAGGCGTATGGCTGGCATGTGGTTCGCGATGTGGACGGACATGACGCGGCCAAGATCAAGGCCGCCATCGCAACCGCGCTGGACAACACCGACAAGCCCACGTTGATCTGCTGCCGTACCAAGATCGGCTTTGGCGCGCCCACCAAGACCGGCAAGGAATCCTCGCATGGATCGCCGCTGGGCAAAGAGGAACTGGAAGGCGCACGCAAGGCGCTCAATTGGCCGTACGGCCCATTTGAGATTTCGGAAGAGATCTACGCCGGCTGGCGTGCCAACGGCACCGGCACGCTGCATCAGGCCGAGTGGGAGCAATTGTTCGACAAGTACGGCAAGCAGTATTCGGCCGAAGCTGCCGAGTTGACCCGTCGTTCGCACGCCGAGCTGCCGGCCGACTTCATTGCCCAGGCCGATGCCTACATCGCCAAGGCGCAGCAAGACGGCCAGACTATCGCCTCGCGCAAGGCCTCGCAGCTGGCGATCGAAGCGTTCGCGCCGCTGCTCCCCGAGTTGATCGGCGGCTCGGCCGATCTGGCGCATTCCAACCTGACCTTGTGGAAGGCCAGCAAGTCGGTAGCCATCGACGACCCCGATGCCAACTACGTCTACTACGGCGTGCGCGAGTTCGGCATGACCGCCATCGCTAATGGCTTGGCGCTGCATGGCGGCTTCATTCCCTTCGACGCCACCTTCCTGGTGTTCAGCGATTACGCGCGTAACGGCGTGCGCATGAGCGCGTTGAACCCGGCGCACGCCATCCATGTGTACACGCACGACTCGATCGGCCTGGGCGAAGACGGCCCGACCCATCAGCCGGTGGAACACCTGGCCTCGCTGCGCTACATCCCCAATAACGATGTGTGGCGTCCGGGCGATGCGGTGGAATCGGCGGTGAGCTGGAAGGCCGCCATCACCCGCAAGGACGGCCCGACCTGCCTGGTGTTCAGTCGCCAGAACCTGCAGCATCAGCCACGCAGCGACGCGCAGCTCAAGCTGATCGAACGTGGTGGCTACGTGCTGGCCGATGCCGAAGGCGGCGTGCCGGACGTGATCCTGATCGGTACTGGCTCTGAGGTTGGCCTGGCGGTGGAAGCCAAAAAGACCCTGGATGCGGCCGGTTTGAAGACGCGTGTGGTGTCGATGCCCTCCACCGATGTGTTCGATCGCCAGGATGCGGCCTATCGCGCGTCGGTGTTGCCGAATGCGGTGCGCAAGCGCGTAGCGGTGGAAGCGGGCGTGACCGGCTTCTGGCGCAAGTATGTGGGCCTGGATGGCGATGTGGTCGGCATTGATACCTTCGGTGCCTCGGCACCGGCGGAGCAGCTGTATGCGTACTTCAAGATCACTGCCGAGCATGTGGTGGCGGCGGCCAAGGCGCTGTAAGGCTTTGCGTCTTGCTTGAAAGAAAAGCCGGCGAAAGCCGGCTTTTTTGTTGTGTCTCGTGAGCAATGCGTCATCGCGCAACGGAAGCGTTGTGCGCTTCAGTGCGTGTCGTTCGCCAACGCCGATGCGCGGATCCTGGTCAGCACCTTCAACTGTGCGTCCAGCATCGGCGGGTTGGGATCGTGCCCGGTGCGTGGCAGCAGCAGAAATTCCTTGGTCGGGGCAGAAAGACCCTCGAAATAGACTTTGCTGATTTGCGCTGGAGTAACCTCCCCCCGCCCTGAGTAACGGCCGGGTTTAGAGTCCGGGGGGAATGATAGCGGTGTTGGCCAGATGTTGGGCATAAGCAGCAGGTGCGATGCCGCCGATTGCGTTCTTGGGTCGGTCCTCGTTGTCTTCGCGTCGCCAGCGCTCGATCTCGGTGCGCGCATGCAGCAGTGTTGGCAACCAGTGTTCGTTGAGGCATGCGTCGCGTAGCCGGCCGTTGAACGATTCGACGTAGGCGTTCTGGTTTGGCGTGCCGGGCTGGATGAGCCGTAGCTGCACACCACGGGCATGCGCCCAAGCGACCATCGCCTTGCCGCAAAATTCCTTGGTCTGTACGGATGACTTGAGGCAAACCGCGACTGTGCGCGAGCCGATCCAGCACGCGCGCAACGCCGTGTCCCGAGATCGCGCGCTCCACGTCGAGGGCGAGCGCTTCGTGTGTTGCATCATCCACGATCACCAGGCACTTGATGACTCAGCCTTCGGCAGTGCGGTCGAACACGACGTCCATCGACCACACCTGGTTGGCCTGCGATGGCCGCAGCAGCGGCTGGCGCTCGCCTACCGGCACCTTCTTGCGCTTGCGGCGGCGGACTTGCAGCTGCTGCTCGCGGTAAAGCCGCTCCACACGCGTGTAGTTCACGAGGCGTCCTTCTTGGCGCAGTTTGAGATAGATCATCCCCACGCCGTAGCGGCGATGGCGACGTGCCAACGCAAGAATGCGCTGGCGCAGCTCGATGTTGCGGTCTTCGCGCGGGCAGTAGCGCAGCGCACTGGCGCTCATGCCGATCGCTGCCAAGGCGCGACGCTCGCTGGCGCCTTGCCCACTCCACTCGCGCACCAGCGCACGACGCGCCGGTGCGCTCACCACGTTTTTCGCAGCGCATCCTTGATCAAGCCGTTCTCGAACAGCTGCTCGGCCAGCAACTTCTTCAGCCGGGCATTCTCGGACTCAAGGTCTTTGAGCCGCTTGGCATCGGGCACGCTCATCCCGCCGAACTTGCTGCGCCACAGGCAGTACGAGGCCTCGCTGACGCCGTGCCGCCGGCATAGGTCCTTGATCGCTATCCCGCTTCGGTGTCGTGCAGGAAGCCGCTGATCTGTTCTTCGGGAAAACGCGTCTTCACGTCCAATCTCCTCGGGGTAGGGAATTGGACTCCAAATTAGAGCACTCCTCAAAATCGGGGGGACGTCGCGCCCTGAATCACGTAGACCGGCATGGCGAACTGCGGCCCGAGTTTGCGCAGGTCGATCTGCGTGCCGATACCGTCGCCTGCCAGCCCGACAAACTGCAGGAAGCAATAGTCTTCTCCGGCTTCATGGGCTGCGCGGTAGTCAGGCGTGTCGTATTCGGCGGCGAAGGTGAACCAGTCTTCCGGTGCTGGGTCGGTGAACGCGCAACCTAAATTTAATCAATGACCGACAAGGCTGGCCCTCCCAGAGCGATGCAGGCATTCGATTGATCAAGGTGGTGCACTTGATTCTTGAGACCACCCTGTGTGACCACATCACTGCAAGGTCTGGTCGCCATGTAACACGGGATACGGATTCAACACTTCTCCCTTCCACCATTCTTTTTCCGGCCCGAGGCGATGGATCTCGAAATGCAGATGCGGCGCGGCAGGATCTGCATTGCCGGTGCTGCCGACATAGCCGATGATCTGGCCCCGCTTGATTGGCTGTTTTTCAGCCAGACCATCTGCGTAGCGCTCCAGATGCGCGTAGTAGTAGCAATACGTGCCATTCGGGTCGAACTGATACAGCGTCAGGCCGCCGCGTTCGCTGTGGAAGAGTTTTTCGACCGTGCCGTCTGCAACTGCCACGACCGGTGTTCCGGTCGGTGCGAGGATGTCGATGGCATCGTGCACGCGGCCTTCGCTGCGTGCGTCGGTGAAGATATCCTGCAGTTGGCTGCTGCTGATGCCTTGTACCGGGATCAACAAGCCAGTGCCTGAAACTACGGTGTCAGCAGATGGTGCGGGCGTTGCTGGGACAGGCGTGTTGACTGACGCCGCATTGGTTGCCGGCGCCGCGGCAACGGCTAGCGCTGGAGCAGAGGACGCTGCCAGAGCAGAAGATTCCACAGATTCGGTGCTCGCGGCGTTGCGCTGTGTTACCAAGGGCGCAGAGAGCCATGGCTCTACGACCGCCTGCGGCGCCTCACGTTCCAGCCACCAATAGCCAGCGGCACCGAGCAACACACCTGCGACCAGCATCATCAGCAGTTTCATGCTTACTCCTGCATCACCACCGGCATGGACGGGCCGACCACGCTGGCCAGATTAACCACGTCCCAGTTGGTCATGCGCACGCAGCCATGCGATTCGGTCTTGCCGATGTTGCCCGGTTCCGGCGTGCCGTGCAGACCGTAATGCGGCTTGGACAGATCGATCCAGACGCGGCCGACCGGGTTGTTCGGGCCTGCCGGCAAGGTGGCCTTTTGATCGCCTTTCTTCGCGTCCCAGAACAGCTTGGGGTTGTACTTGAATACCGGGGCGCGCGAGATGCCCAGGATTTTCCAGCGGCCGATCGGTAGCGGATCGTGCTTGCTGCCGGAGGACACCGGGAACTGCGCATAGACCTTGCCGTCCGCATCGAACAAGCGCAGTGTCGATTCGGATTTATCGAGGACCAGCTTGGCCGGCTTGGCCAGTGCAGGCACACCGTCGATGTTCGGCACCTGGATCACGCCGCCGGCCTTGCTCAGGTCCACGCCTGGGTTGAGTTGACGCAGCAGTTCGGGATCGGCATGGAACCGCTCGCCCAGCGCCTCATCCACCGAGGTATAGCCGAGTGAAGGCAACTTTGCTTGCTCGGCCGGTCCCTTGGGGATCGGCTGGAACGGGCCGGCGACATCGGCATCGGTGAGCGTGTATTTCACCAGCGCCGGCGTGGTGTCGGCCTGCAGGGCCTGCCAGGTGGCGTCATCCAGCTCGCCGGTAACCTTGACCTTGTGCGCGGCCTGAAATCCGGAGACCGCACGCTTTTGATTGGAACCACGTTCGCCATCGATCTGCCCCGGCGAAAAATGCGCGCGATCCAGTAGGACTTGCGCGTGCAGGTCCGAACGCGGGCCGGTCGGTACGAGCGTTGCAGCAGGTGTTGCTGCAGGCGCAGGTGCCGCGACGGGCTGCGGTGCCTGCGCCAGTGCGGACAGGCAGGCGCCTAGCGCAAGAGTGAGCAAGCAGATGCGAACATAAGGGCGTGGGGACATGAGCAGATCCGTAGGAAACATGTGGCACATTGTAGGAGCTGGCTGCGTCTTCCGCGTGAAATGCCTGCACCGCGACTGACTGGGGCGGCGGTATCCATGCAGGTCACCTGCCGTCTCTGGCGTTGTGGCTGCGTTGTTCCCATCTGTCCACGCTATCGGTCTGGGCGCGTGTTTCAACTGGAGTGTTCTGGGTCTGGCGGTGAAATTATCTGCTACATCGCCTGTTCGGGTGATTGGCGGGGTCAGCCGAATCGTATCGCCACCAGCATTTTTGTTATACCAGAAGAGGATTGGTGGGTTCCACGTTGAATTAAAGGAGCCTCTAAAAACCCCAGCAATCTGCCATCATTGACTTGACGCCCTGCCAGCGGAGAACGACAG
>NZ_MDEJ01000094.1 GCF_002940065.1 Xanthomonas populi | reverse complement strand
TGATCATGTCTGTCGTTCTCCGCTGGCAGGGCGTCAAGTCAATGATGGCAGATTGCTGGGGTTTTTAGAGGCTCCTTTTAGTGTTCCATCCGACATCTGGCCTGCATAGAAGGGGTCGTTGAAGGCGCCATCATTGAATTGAAGAAGCACTCGCTTGTCTTGTGTCTCGGTTGTTCTGATACTGTGCACGCCAGGAATTTTTGCCGCGATGCGATCAAGGATGGTTTTGAAACGTTCTTTATGTTCGCGTTCCATATACTGAACGACGTTTCCGATGTTCTCGCCATGCACATAGAGATGTCGTTGGGCTCCGGCCGAACGTATGGAGCGTGCAGCTTCCGGGTTAAAATAGGAAAGATACCAGCCTTTCAAGAAGTCGCGGAAACGTTTTATGCGCGGATGCTCTTTCAATGTGCCAAGCGTTGCAATTCCCAGTTGGCGCAGATCAGTGAGCTCCACATCCTCTTGAGCGCGATCTTCTTCGCCGCTGGATGATTCCACCGCTTCTTCGCCGGCCCATACCTTTCCAACGCCGTGATGCAGGCGTAAAAATGGGTAGGGTCTGCCGTGTGTCTGTCCTTTGCGACGTTGCTTGAGAACCTCTGATTCGACGAACGGCCTCCCGCTACTGTCCAGGTTGATGGCCAGCTCGTAAGTGATAGGGCGTTCGCCCTTCGCTTCCCGGTAATAGATATCGAATCGTATGGATTCTTCGGTCCCCAAAGAGCGCATGCGCTCGAAGCCCCCGCGTTGTTTGTCGTCGCATGCCGATTCGATATCTTTGGACAAACAGTCGGCGACAAAGCCGAAGGCATCGAATAGTGTGCTTTTTCCGACACCGTTCTTGCCGATGAAAACGGTGAAAGGAGTCAACGGATCACCCTGTTGTTCAGCAGACAGGCGTCCAAGCGTGATGTCGCGCAGCGCGCGATAGTTGCGGACACGAAAGCCTTCGATCAATGCCATACCCGTTCCTTACATGTCGTATTTCGTGAGTTTCAGGCCCAGTGCCTTGTACTGCTTCCAGCGTTCGCGCAGCGGTTCGCGGGCTGCGGGGTCGGCGGGCACGACTTCCAGCACGCGGTCGCAGGCGCCCAGGTAGGGATCGTCGCGCAGGTTGATCACCAGCGGGCGCGAGGGCGCGGCGAAATCGGGGGCGGCGATCAGCACCGGGGTGAGTTCGTCCTCTTCGTCGGTGCCGGCGATTTGATGCGGGATATAGGCCTCGTCGTCGAACGCCCACAGCAGGTCGTCCAGCGCTTCGGCCTGTTCGGCATCGCGCGCCAGGATCAGCGTGGAGAGATTGGCGTCGTAGGCCTTGCGCGCCAGCTCGCAGACCAGCCGCAGCGGTTCGTTGAGGAAGCGCGGTTTGGCGATCAGGTAGAAATCGGCACGGGGCATCAGGGCAGGGAGTCGTTGAGAGGGATTCGGGATTGGCAACAGCAGGTCATGGCCGCCCGCACATTGCGTAGGACGGCGGGATGCGTGCGCTTTACACGCATCCCGACTCTCCACTCCCCAATCACGCCGCGCCGTTTGCGGCGCGGTCGAGCAACCACTGCGTCAACAGCCCGACCGGGCGACCGGTGGCCATGCCGCGCTTGCCTTCGTCGCTGGCCACGCCGGCGATGTCCAGATGCGCCCAGCGCTGGTTTTCGGTGAAGCGCGACAGGAAGCAGCCGGCGGTGATCGCACCGCCCCAACGGCCACCGATGTTGTAGACGTCGGCGAAGCTGGAATCCAGCAGGCCCTGATATTCGTCCCACAAGGGCAGGCGCCAGGCGCGGTCGAACACCTGCTCGCCAGCGGCCAGCAGTTCGTCGGCCAGGTCGTCGTGCTTGCTCATCAGGCCGGCGGTCTGGTGGCCGAGCGCCACCATGCAGGCGCCGGTCAGCGTGGCCACGTCCACCAGCGCTTCGGGGTTGAAGCGCTCTGCATAGGTCAGCGCATCGCATAGGATCAGGCGGCCTTCGGCGTCGGTGTTGCCGACCTCAATGGTCTTGCCGGACATGCTGGTGATCACATCCGAGGGGCGATACGCATTGCCGTCGATGGCGTTCTCCACCGCCGGCACCACCACTACCAGATTGATCGGTAGCTCGGCTTTGACCGTTGCCACGAAGGTGCCGATGACGTTGGCGCCGCCGCACATGTCGTACTTCATTTCCTCGATGCCGCCCTGCGTCTTGAGATTGACGCCGCCGGTGTCGAAGGTGATGCCCTTGCCGACCAGCACATAGGGACGCGCATCGCCGCCGCCGTTCCACTTCAGCACGATCAGCTGCGGACGGTTGGCCGAGCCACGCGCCACCGACAGCAGCGAGCCCATGCCCAGCGCGTCCATCTGCGCCTCGTCCAGGATTTCGGCTTCGGCACCGGGGAATTTGCCGGCGAACGCGGCGGCGGTCTCGGCCAGATAAGCCGGGGTGCAATAATTCGGCGGCAGGTTGCCCAGCTCGCGGGCGAACTCCACGCCCTCGGCGGTGGCTACGCCAATCGCCAGTGCGCGGGCGTCGTCGCCGGCGATCGCCAACGTGGTCAAGCCGGTCTCGTCGACCTTCTTCTTGCCCAGCGTGGCGGTGTAGCGATAAGCGGCGTGGTCGCTGACGATGATCGCCTGGCGGATATTCCAGGCGGTATCGCGCGCCTTGATCGGCAATTCGGTCAGGGTGAGCAGGGCGGTGCCGACCGGGCCAGCCTTCAGTGCGCGGGTCGCATCGCCGATCGCCTTGAGATAGGGCGCCACGCCGAACTTGCCGGCCTCACCCAACCCCACCACCAGCACGCGCGGGGCGGCGACGCCAGGCAGGTCGTGCAGCAGGCTGGTGCTGCCGGTCTTGGAAGCCACATCGCCGCGTGCCACCAAGGCCGTCAAACGGCCCTGGCTGGCGCTGTCCAGCGCCTGCGCGGCGGGCGAAAGGGTCTTGTCGGCGAACACGCCAACCACAATGCAGTCGACGGCGGCGCTTGCCGGCGCGTCTTGGTTCAGGGTGAATTGCAGGGCCATTGATCAGATTCCGTAGGCAAATCCGTACAATCGCGCACTATTTACGCCAGCCTGATTAGACTGACGCCGCCGCGAACGAATCTGAGAGTTTAAAACAAGCCCACCCCATGCCGAAGCTCGATCGATACCTGCTGAGCGATTTCACCCAGAGCTTCCTGGCCACTTTGATCGTGCTGTTGGTTGTCAGCGTGGGCGGTGTGCTGGTGGATATCCTGGGCAATATCGCCGAGGGCCGCATCCCCGCTCGCTTATTGCTGTCTCAGGTGGGTCTGCAATTTGTGGCTTATCTGCCAATTATTCTGCCGCTGGCACTCATGCTCGGCCTGCTGCTGGCGCTGGCGCGGCTGTACCGCGATTCAGAAATGGCCGTGATTACCGCCATTGGTGTCGGCCCGCGGCGGATGTTGCGCCCGATCCTGATGTTGGTGGTGCCGGTGGTGATCGTGATTGGCCTGTGCTCGCTGTGGTTGGGCCCGTGGGCCAGCCGCACCGCCGAGACCATGCTCGAAGATGCCAACCGCAGCATCGTGATGGCCGGCCTGGAGTCTGGCAAGTTCACTCCGCTATCCGGCGGTGGGGTGGTCTACCTGACCACGATCTCGGCCGACGGCAAGGGCCTGAGCAAGGTCTTCATGCAGCGCCAGAAGGACGACCGCATTGATGTGGTCACCGCCGACCGCGGTGCGATGTTCTTCGAAGGCAAGGCCGACCGCTACCTGCGCCTGGAGGATGGTTACCGTATCGAAGGCCCGGCCGCTGGTACCACCCTGGACTACCGTTTGATGAAGTTCGCCAGCAACGATGTGGCCTTGCCAGACCGCAACCAGGTGCACGATGCCAACGATCCGGAAGTGATGTGGACCACGCAGCTGCTGTCTGACGAACGCCCGACTGCGCGCGCGCAGCTGCATGAGCGTCTGGCGCCGCCGTTGCTCGCGCTGGCGTTCGCATTGCTGACCCTGCCGCTGTCGCGCAGTGCGCCGCGGCAACAGCGTTACGGCCGCATCATGCTGGCCTTCCTGGCTTACATGGTGGGCACCAATCTGATGATCGTCGGCACCCAGTGGATCGCCAACGGCAAGACGCCTGCCGCGCTCGGTCTTTGGTGGCTGACGCTGCCAGTGCTGGCAGTGGCAATCTGGGCGTATGCACGCGATGGCCGCGTGCGTCGGCCGAGGGTGCGCGCATGAGGCTGATGCCACGGGTGCATGATTGGTACGTCGGGCGCGTGGCGTTGTTCACCGTGCTGCTGACCTGGGCGGTGCTGTTGGGCCTGGACCTGGTCAACGCGTTTGCCAGCGAGGCGAAAAGTATCGGCCAGGGTAGTTATACCTTTGGTCATGCATTCGCTTACGTGGCTTACACGGTGCCGCGTCGGGCCTACACCTTGTTCCCCACTGCGGCGGTGATTGGCGCGTTGATGGGCCTGGGCCAGCTGGCAGCGACTTCTGAACTGACCGCGTTGCGCGCGCTGGGCGTGTCGCGCAAGCGCATGTCGGCTTCGGTAGTCGCAGCGATGGCGTTGCTGACCGCCGGCATGGTGATCAGTGGCGAGACCGTTGGGCCGTGGGCACAGAATCAGGCCGATACGCTCAAGACCAGCGCCCGCTACAACAGCGATATGGCAATGGCGCGCTATTCCGGCCTGTGGGCGCGCGAAGGCGATACCTTCCTCAATGCGCTGAGTGGCGAAGAAACGCTGCTCGACGGCGGCGGCACCGCGCTGGATCTGCACGATGTGCGGCTGTATCACCTCGATACCAACGGCCGGCTGCAGCAGTTGACCTACGCGACGCTGGCCGAGAATCGCAATGGTGGCTGGACGCTGCGCCAGGTACGTCGCGATACCTTCCAGGAACGCGCGGTGCAGCGCGAAACTTTCCCCGAACTGCCGTGGCAATCGCAGCTCAGCCCGGCAGCGCTGGCGGCAGGTCTGGCCAAGCCGCGCAATCTGTCCGCACGCGATCTGGAAAAGAGCATCGAGTACCGTCGCCGCAACGGCCTGGATGCGCGCGACTACGAAGACCAGTACTGGAGCCGCTGGTTCTACCCGCTCAACGTGTTGGCGCTGTGCCTAGCGGCGATCCCGTTCTCGTTTGGGTCACTGCGTAGCGGCGGGCTGGGCAAGCGGCTGTTCCTGGGCATTCTGTTCGCGCTGGGGTTCTGGCTGCTGCAGCTGTTTTTCGGCCGCATGGCCGGCGCGCTCAAGCTGGATTACCGCATCGCCTACGCACTGCCGCCGATGGTGATGCTGGGTGTGTCTGCGTGGTTGTTCCGACGGCGCAGTAGCTGACGCGGATACGCCGTCAGTGTCGTGGGCATCGCGCTCTGCCTGCTGTATGCGGCCGCGATGGCTTTATGCGTGTTGGTCGCTAGCAATGTGGGTGATGCTGCCGAGGGCGATTCCGTTCTGTTGCCGCGGATACTCCAGCTGACGCTGCTGAGCGCGCTGGATGCTGACGCCTGGTTGAGCGATGCGTCTTGGGCGAGCATCTACGCCGTGTTGGTGCCGCCGTTTCTGGTGATGCGATATCTGAGTGGCTATGCCGTGCGGCGGCTGATCGAGCGCCCGTGGGCAAGGCGGTACGTAGGCGCAAGACTTATCGATTCACCGCATGCGCGCTCCGCGTGCGGGAGCGTGGTGTGCGCTGCAGGCGCGTGCCACTGGCACGGTCATGCCATGCCAGTCCATCGCGATCCACCCAGGCCCACCAGAATCCTGCGCCGCCCAGCGCCAGCGATACCGTGCCGATGACATAGCGGATCCATAGCGCGCGCCACGAGGCTTGCTGGCCGATCAACGACAACCGCCACGGGCGCATGCCCAGCGTCTGGCCGCCGCGGCGCCAGCTCACGGTGGCGTAGATGCCGGCGGCAATCCAGCAGCACAGCCACAACAGCCATTGCCAGCCGCTGAAAGGGGCGATGTTTTCGCGTGCCGGATGCCCGGCGAGGGCGAAGCCCAGGGTGAAAGCGGCGGAGATCAGCATCCATAGCGCCAGCACCGGCCAGGTGTCGTAACACATGGCCAGCAGCCGCCAGCCCACAAGAGTGGGCGGGCGCGCGGTGCGCGGTGCGGAGATCGAGGTCATGCCGCGAGCATAGCCGGCGCGTGCGATCGAGCAACGCCGGGCTGCGGCAGCGCCATGCCGAACGTGATAGCAACCAAGTCGCTGGGGAACTTCATTAAGCGGTCGTCCTAAGGTGTTGCCGGCGGCCGGCAAAGCAATTGCGCAAGGTGGGGGCGCGCGGCAACCGGCGGCTCGTTACGCCAGGCGCGCGCAGCCAACCCTTTTCATCGCCAACGCAGCACATCGCAACCTGCGCGCCAGGCTCTATGCTGTTGTGATGTCTGCCAGCAGTCCCGCCGAACGTCGCCAACTCGCCCAACAGCTGCCGCCCTTGGAGGCGGCTGATGCTGCTGCCATCGAGCGCTTTCTGGATCGTTTCTGGGCCGAGCAGGGCGTGGTGCGGCAGACCCTGGACAGTTATCGGCGCGATCTGGAAGGGCTGGCGCGTTGGCGCACCGGTGCCGGTGCCGGTGGTGGGCTGCTGGGCGTTGATCGAGCGGCGGTGTTCGACTATCTACATTGGCGTTCCGATGCGCGTTATTCGCCACGCAGCACGGCGCGGCTATTGTCGACGCTGCGGGCGTTCTACGGCCTGTGTCTGCGCGATGGTCTGCGCAGCGACGACCCGACCGCGCTGATCGACCCGCCCCACTTGCCGCGCAGCTTGCCCAAGGCGCTGACCGAAAGTCAGATCGAAGCGCTGCTGGCCGCTCCCGACATCGACACCCCGCTGGGCCTGCGCGACCGCGCCATGCTGGAGCTGATGTATGCGGCCGGTCTGCGCGTCAGCGAGCTGGTCAACCTGCCGGCAGTGGGGGTCAATCTGCGGCAAGGCGTGCTGCGGGTGACCGGCAAGAGCAGCAAGGACCGGCTGGTGCCGTTGGGCGAGGAATCCCAGCATTGGCTGGAGCGTTATCTGCATGAAGCGCGCCCGCTGCTGGCCAGTCACAAGCCGGTGTCGCCGGTCGATGGGCAGGTGCCGCTGTTTATCGACGCCGCGCGTCAGCCGCCCAGCCGCCAACAGTTCTGGGCGCTGGTCAAACGCTATGCGGCGGTGGCCGGGATCGATCCGGCCACGGTCAGCCCGCATGGGCTACGCCACAGCTTCGCCACCCATCTGCTCAACCACGGCGCCGACCTGCGCGCGCTGCAGATGCTGCTTGGTCATAGCTCATTGTCGACCACCCAGATCTACACGCTGGTGGCGCGGCAGCACCTGCAAAAGCTGCACGCCAAGCATCATCCGCGCGGGTAAACGGGTATCGCGGCAGGCCGGTCGGGGTGCATCTGGCCAGGAGAGGGCTGCCGGCGAGTCGGCCAATGCGCAATCGCCACAACGCGCGCGCCGATTCCGGCAATGAACCGGCCCTCCGGGTAACCAATAAACTGAGCCGGCCTTTGCCTTGCTTCATCTGCGCTGTGCGAGAATCCGGGCACCAATTGCACTGGATGCGTGAATGTATCGTCTTGCCATCGCCGCGCTGCTGGGCGCGATCAGTCTTACCGCCTGCGCACAATCGTCGCAGCCTGCGGCAAGCAATGCCGGCGCCAAGTCAGCCGCCGCGCCTGCCGCCACCGGCAACGTGGATCAGCGCGTCAGCGTGGCGCTCAAGGCGCTGGACCCGGACTTCAAGCCCGACTACATCGGTGCCGCGCCGTTCCCCGGCTTCCGTGAAGTGGTCGTCGGCGGGCAGGTCCTATACGTCAGCGACGACGGCCGCTACCTGATGCAGGCGCAGCCGTTCGACATCCAGAACAAGCAGTTTGCCGCCAGCGCCGGTCTGCTGGCCTATCGTCGCAAGCAGCTGGAAACCATCCCCAAGGCCGACCGCATTGTCTTTGCGCCGGCAAATCCGAAGTACGCGGTCACCGTGTTCACCGACGTGGAGTGTGGCTACTGCCGCAAGCTGCATAGCGAGATCGCCGAGCTGAACAAGCAGGGCATCGCGGTGGAATACGTCGCCTTCCCGCGCATGGGCCTGGGCAGCCAGGACTACAAGGAGATGGTGGCGGTGTGGTGCTCGGCCGACCGCAAGCAGGCGCTGACCAGTGCCAAGTCCGGTCAGTGGGTGAGTTCCAAGGACTGCAAGAACCCGGTGTCGATGGAGTACACGCTGGGCCAGCGCCTGGGCGTCAACGGCACCCCGGCGATCTTCGCCCCCGACGGCACCCAGCTCGGTGGCTACCTGCCGCCGGCGCAGCTGCGTGAGGCCCTGGAAAAGCGCGCCGTCACCACGGCGGGCGGAAGCCGCTGATGTATCTGGAAGCGGCGTTTTGATGCCGCTTCGGCGCTGGTGGCTTCGACCGCCGGCGGGATCACTCAAAAGGCCTGGATGCGCATGCATTCCGGCCTTGTCGTTTCAGGGCGGGCGGGTACTGCGCTGCGCTGACATCCAAGCCAATGGCAGGTTCAGGCTGCTCCCGAGGCGGGCGCATTGTCCGCCGCCACTGCCGCGCCGAACTGGATCCAGGCAGCGCTGTACGAGCGATCTCCCGGCCGATCCGCCGGGCACTGAGTCCCTCAACCTCCGTTACAATCTGCAGCCCCGTTTCTGACACGGTTCCTCGGACATGATGGTCCTCGAGGGCGCTTCCGCCCTTTCGCCGTTCCGCCGCGCTCGGCTCGAAACCCGTCTGCAAACCCTCGTTCCCGCGTTGCGCATCACTGGCGCCTGGCACGTGTACTTCATCCGCGTTGAAGCCGGGCAAGCGCCCGATCAGGCCACCTTGCAGCGGATTTTGCAGGCCGAAGCCGCGCCAGCACCGCGCGCCGAAGACGCCTCATCGTGCTATGTGGTGCCGCGTCTGGGCACGCTGTCGCCCTGGTCGAGCAAGGCCACCGAGCTGGTGCGCGGGGCCGGGCAGCCGATCCAGCGTGTGGAGCGCGGTACCCGCATCGATCTGGCCGGCTGGCCGAACAATGACGCCGACCAGGCCGCCGTGGCCAAGCTGCTGTACGACCCGATGACGCAGTCGCTGCTCGGCTCGGCGGCTGCCGCCGAGGCGCTGTTCAACGAACCCGATCGTGGCCAGTTGCAGCACGTGGCGCTGGGTGCGCTCGAACAGGCCAACCGCACTCTGGGCCTGGCCCTGGCGCAGGACGAGATCGACTACCTGCGCGAGCGGTTCGCCGAGCTGGGCCGCGACCCGACAGATGTCGAGCTGATGATGTTCGCCCAGGCCAACTCCGAGCACTGCCGGCACAAGATCTTCAACGCCAGCTGGAGCATCGACGGCAAGCCGCAGGAGCGCTCGCTGTTCCGCATGATCAAGCACACCCACCAGCAGACCCCGCAGCACACCTTGTCGGCGTACAGCGACAACGCGGCGGTGGTGGAAGGCGTGCCGGCCGCGCGCTATCGTCCGGACCCGGCCAGCGGCGAGTACCGCAGCGAAGCGGTGCTGCCGTCGGCGTTTGCAATCAAGGTGGAAACGCATAACCACCCGACCGCGATCGCGCCGTTTCCTGGCGCGGCCACCGGTGCGGGCGGCGAGATCCGCGACGAAGGCGCCACCGGCCGCGGCGGCAAGCCCAAGGCCGGCCTGACCGGGTTTACGGTGTCGCATCTGCGCATCCCGACCCTGCCGCAGCCCTGGGAAGCGCCGCGCGCGCTGAACCCGCGCATGGCCCCGGCGCTGGACATCATGCTCGAGGGCCCGCTCGGCGGCGCCGCGTTCAACAACGAATTCGGCCGGCCGAATCTGCTCGGCTATTTCCGCAGTTTCGAGCTTGCCGAAGGTGGGGGTCTGACCCGCGCCTACGACAAGCCGATCATGCTGGCCGGCGGCCTGGGCGCGATCGATCGCAATCAGGTCGAAAAGCTGCGCCTGCAGCCGGGCGATGCGGTGATCGTGCTGGGCGGCCCGGCAATGCTGATCGGCCTGGGCGGCGGTGCGGCCAGTTCGGTCGCCGCCGGCGACAGCGCCGAGGCGCTGGATTTTGCCAGCGTGCAGCGCGAAAACCCGGAGATGGAACGCCGCTGCCAGGAGGTCATCGACCGTTGCGTGGCGTTGGGCACTGAAAACCCGATTCGCTGGTTCCACGACGTGGGCGCGGGCGGTTTGTCCAACGCCATTCCCGAGTTGCTGCACGACTCCGGCGTGGGCGGCGTGATCGACCTGGGCCGTGTCCTCACCGACGATCCCTCGCTGTCGCCGCTGGAACTGTGGTGCAACGAATCGCAAGAGCGCTATGTGCTGGGCGTGCCGCAGGCGCGCCTGGAAGCATTCGCCGCCATCTGCGCCCGCGAGCGTTGCCCGTTTGCGGCAGTCGGCGTGGCCACGGCCGAGCAGCGGCTGGTGGTGGGGTATGGGACGCTTGATGTCGGGACCGTGGACTGGGGACCGGGCAACCGGGAAAGGCAAGCGCAGCAGTACGAGCGCGATGGCGCAGTTGCGCAGGGTACGTCGACGGCCGCACATGGCGCCGCCGTTCCGGATCCCCGGTCCCCGGTCCCCGGTCCCGACCTACCCATCAACCTTCCCATGGACGTGCTGTTCGGCAAACCGCCGAAAATGCATCGCGATGGCGTGCATCCGCCGCAGCCGTGTTGGCCGGTGCTGCAGACCGGCACATTGGATCTGCAGCAGGCCGGTTTGCGCGTTTTGGCGCATCCCACGGTGGCGTCCAAGAGCTTTCTGGTGACCATCGGCGATCGCAGCGTGGGCGGCTTGACTGCACGCGAGCAAATGATCGGGCCGTGGCAGCTGCCACTGGCCGATTGCGCGATCACCATGGCCGGTTTCGACACCTTCGCCGGCGAAGCGATATCGATCGGCGAACGCACACCGCTGGCGTTGTTGAACGCTGCGGCCTCGGCACGCATGGCGGTTGGCGAGGCGATCACCAACCTGTGCGCTGCACCGGTGCAGACGCTGGACAGCATCAAGCTCTCGGCGAACTGGATGGCCGCCGCCGGGCATGCAGGCGAAGACGCCTTGTTGTACGACGCGGTGCGCGCGATCGGGATGGAACTGTGCCCTGCGCTTGATCTGAGCGTGCCGGTGGGCAAGGACTCGCTGTCGATGCAGGCGCAGTGGGTTGTGGCCGGAACCGGGGACCGGGGACCCGGGACCCGGGAAGAGCAGGCGCAAGTGCGCGATTCCGTTTCGTCCCCCGATGGGGTGTCCGTTGTCGGCGATTCTGCTGTTCCGGGTTCCGGGTCCCGGGTCCCGGGTCCCGACCGAACGCACAAGAGCGTTTCCCCCGTCTCGCTGATCATTACCGCGTTCGCGCCCGTCGGCGATGTGCGTACGCAGCTGACGCCGCTGTTGCGCAGCGACGAAGAGAGCGAGCTGTGGTTGATCGGGCTGGGTGGCGGCAAGCAGCGTCTCGGCGGTTCGGTGTTGGCGCAGGTGTATGCCGATGATGCGGCGCTGCCGGCCTTCGGGGGCGAAGTGCCGGATCTGGACGATGCGCAGCGGTTGCGTAGTTTCTTCGAGCTGATCCGCGCTGCGCGCGAAAGCGGCTTGTTGCTGGCGTATCACGATCGCAGCGATGGCGGTGCGTTTGCGGCGCTGTGCGAAATGGCATTCGCCTCGCGTCAGGGTCTGGATATCACGCTCGATGCGTGGGGCGACGATGCGTTCCGTAGTCTGTTCAACGAAGAACTGGGCGCGGTGGTGCAGATCGCCAGCGGGGATCGCGCCGCGTTCGCCGATCTGGTCGAGCGGCATGCCTTGACCGAATGCGCGCAGCGGATCGCGCGGCCCACCGGTGCGCCGCGCATCCGCGTAAGCGGGCAGGGCAGGGTGCTGGCCGAGTGGCGGTGGGAAGCATTGTTCGATGCCTGGTGGTCGGTGACGCATGCCATGCAGAAACTGCGCGACAACCCGGACAGTGCCGATGAAGAGCGCGCGCTGGCACGCAACTTCCACGCACCGGGGTTGCGTCCTAGGCTGGTGTTCGATCCCTCCGAAGATGTGGCCGCGCCGTTCGTGGCGACCGGTGCGCGGCCCAAGGTGGCGATCCTGCGCGAGCAGGGCGTCAACGGGCAGATCGAGATGGCCTACAACTTCGAACGCGCGGGTTTTCGTGCGTTCGACGTGCATATGAGCGACCTGATCGAAGGCCGTGTGGATCTGGCGCAGTTCTCCGGTTTTGCGGCCTGCGGCGGTTTCAGTTACGGCGACGTGCTGGGTGCCGGCCGCGGTTGGGCAACCTCGATCCTGGAGCGTTCGGCATTGCGCGATCCGTTTGCCGAATTCTTCGCGCGCAGCGATACGTTCGCGCTGGGTGTGTGTAACGGCTGCCAGATGCTCAGCCAGCTCAAGGACATCATTCCAGGTGCCGAGCACTGGCCGCGCTTTTTACGCAATCGCAGCGAGCAGTTCGAAGCGCGCACGGCGTTGCTGGAAGTGGTGGAGTCGCCGTCGCTCTTCCTGCGCGGCATGGCTGGTTCGCGGATTCCGGTAGCGGTGGCGCATGGCGAAGGCCGGGCCGAGTTCGATACCGTGGTGGATCAGGCGGCCGTGCGTGTGGCCTTGCGTTTCATCGACGGCGACGGCGCAGTGACGTCGCAGTACCCGCTCAATCCCAACGGCTCGCCGGACGGCATCACCGGCCTGACCAATACTGACGGTCGCGCCACCATCCTGATGCCGCATCCCGAGCGCACCCCGCGCACGGCCAACCTGAGTTGGCACCCGGCCGACTGGGGCGAGGATTCGCCTTGGCTGCGGATGTTTCGCAATGCGCGGGTGTGGTGTGGTTGAGTGATGAGGCCGCGCCAGACAAAGACCGCATCCGGCGCTGAGATAACGCCATGCGTCATCGTCGATGGTCGATGGTCGATGGTCGGACACATTGCGATGCAACCGTCGCCAACCCACACAGCAATGCAGATGCCACAAACGCCGCAATGCAGGCGTCGGCGACGCCAGCGGCCGATACGGACGTGCCCGCCTACGCAGACGGTCAGGACGTCTTGGCTTTTTTGGCAATGCAAGCAGTGCCTTGAGCGATGGAACCAGCGCGCTGAGCGGGGAAGCGTGGCACTGGAGCGCGATGCGACTGCGATCGGTCATAACGCGGCAGCGGCGGCGACTGGATCGCCGAAGACGGCGAGTGCGGAATATTTCCGTTGGCCGAGCACATCACCTGGCACGGCACGCACGTGGCCGGAACTGTCGCAGTGGTGCAGAGCGCGCTGATTGCCGATGGCAAGCCGCCGTTGTCGCTGGCAGCGCTGGAAACCCTGCTCAAGCGCACTGCACGCGCCTTCCCGGTGCCGATTCCCGCAGCGACGCCGGCCGGCGCCGGTATCGTGGAGGCGGGTTCCGCCGTTGCCCGCGCCTTGCGGAGGTGCAACCCGGGCGATGTGGGGTGCCAGGTGGATGCGCAACCGCTGCGTAATGGCGTGGTCCAGAGCGGCATCTCCAACCTGGCTGAGGGTCGGCAGGAATTCGTGTAAAAAAACAGCCAAAGGTGAGCTAACTCGCTGCCAGTAAAGGATTTTTTAACGAATCCATGCCGACCCTCATCAACGGGCTGTACAAGCGTCACCTTCCTGAGTGTTGTTAGCCGTTCTAACACTATATTGCCTCATGGATCTTCCTTGCTCTAGGGCAACGCTGATCAAGCAGCCGCGTCACCTGCACGGCCAATGTTTGAGAACCTGACGGCGTGGATACGCGCAAAAAGCGCAAGATATGGTTAAAAACACAAAATCGTCGTGATTTTAAGCGGTGTGCACCGGCGTCTTTGGCCAGGTGCACGCTGCTCGGACGCAGTTATCCCGCCAGACGGGTACGTGACAGAGACAGATTTGCCAATCCCAGCGCCACAAAGCTGCGGTTGGCGTTCTTGTCCAGGCCGCGGTAACGCACATTGGCAAATCCCCACAGGCGCTTGACCACCGCAAACACGTGCTCCACCCGTGCACGGATCTTGGATGTGTGGCGGTTGCGGCTGCGCTCGGCCTCATCCACGTGCCCGCCCTTGCGCGTACGCCGATTGGTGAAGTCGCGCGCTATCCAAAAGCACGCTGCTGGATAGCAATTTTCACAGATCGGGGGCGGGTGGGGCTTTTTCGGCGTTGCCTAAAGGTCGATGAAGCTAGAGCTCGCTAGTGTCGTTAACAGCTGGAAAGTCGCGTAAATGGCTGGAATTCACAGCAAGGAAGTCGGCCCCGATCCGCTGGTTGTTATCCGAACCAATTGAGAAAAGACAACGTGCCGGTTGCAGGTCTCCCGTGACAAAAATGCAACCGGAACGATGCAATGCAGTGGGTCTGATCCAATCCAGGCGGGGCGTGACCGCAGGCGGTCACCGGCTTGGGGTGCTGCACCGATGCCGCGTGCCGCGTCATCGCCAGTCGGCCCTAATCCTCGCTCCTTCGCCGGCTATGCCGGCTGCGCGCTTCGCTTGCACCAGCACGCCGGCATTGCCAGCTCCAGGCCAGCAGCTGGCCCTCCGCTTGCCCACCGCGACCGACCAGCGGTGCGGGCGGCCTTGCAAGTGCGGCAGGCCGGACAATTTCAGCTGCGCACGATCGCTGGGCAGTTTGGCTTTGGCCTAGGCGGTCGCGCACGGGCTCGCGGGCTTTGCCAAGCTCCAGCGCCGCCTAGCTGGCGAAGAGGCCCGCCGGCACGAACCGCCCCTGACCCACCGCGGCCCCGACGCTGGAGATGGAGACACGCATCCCAGCAACATGCATCAATTCGGTGCTATCTAGTCGCCGCTGGACCCTGTCGCCGAATTTTTCTTCGGCTTGATTACGAGGAGAACGATAATGCCCATGTACATGCGTCAATATGCTGCCTGCGTTGCGCTGCTCGTAGGTTGCGTCTCACTGGCCCAGGCCGCGCCGACCTGCAACAACCCGGTAGGCAACTGGAAAAACCAGCTAGGTTCACACTCACGGTCACCGCCGTACAGACATCCGGGCAGCTTACGGGCACATACATCTCCCCTTCCGGCACTACGAGCTCGGTTTATCCGCTGGTCGGCTGGTTTGCCAACCCGGTTGCTGGGTCTACGGCATCGAGCAACCTGCCCGCCATTACCTTTTCGGTGCAGTGGGGTAACTACGGCAGCATGACGGCCTGGGCCGGTACCTGTGATGCGTCCAGCGGCGTGCCGACCATCACCACGGTCTGGCATTTGGTGCGGACCGGCTCGCAGTATTCGTGGGACCACATGTTGACCAACAGCGATGTTTTCGTTCCCAAATGACAGGTTGACGAAGCTGTCGCACCGTGTAGGCATAAGTGATCATGCATCGCTCTGGTGCGTGGTTGGTGTGTCGCTAAACAGTGCAGCGATGGTTGCATCTCGTTGACGCATCTCGTTGAGGGTCGGCAGGGATTCGTGAAAAATCTCTGTACTGGCAGCGAGTTAGCTTACTTTTTGCTGTTTTTTACACAAATCCCTGCCGACCCTCTGGCGGGCGATGCCGGCGTGTTCACCTTCGAGGCGAGTGCTGGTGCGGTGCTGAGTTTCATCAGCGTCGGTGGCAGGGGCAGGCAGGGTTGTATGTGACGTTCGGGCGTCAGCCGACCGCTACCGACAACGACGGCGCAGCGATGCGCAGCGGAACTAGGGCCTGTTAACACTAATGGCCTGAGCGAGTAAACTATCGGGTATGGAGATCACACCAGAGCAATTTTCCCTAAT
>NZ_MDEJ01000093.1 GCF_002940065.1 Xanthomonas populi | reverse complement strand
TCGCCGCCTCATCCTCAATGGACAACACGGTGGAACACGGCTGCCTCGGCCCGGTTGGCACATCGGCAACCGAGGTCCGCTTCTTCCACTTCGCCACCGTCTTTTGATTGATGCCGTAACGCTTGGAAAGCGCTCTCAGGCTCTCTTGAATCTGTTGTATCGCTCGACGGATCGCCTCAGTCGTAGTGGCGCTCCCATGTAGAACCTGGCCCATTGTGCTTGCTTCCATTCGAGTGAAAAGAGTGCACCATCAAAGCCTGGGATCAAACAGGCGCGTTGCCATCGCCTTTTGATGGCGCACCGCGCACGCCGATGCGCGCGACACCCGTTGCCGCGTGACGGCCTCACCCGGCCCTGCCATCGGCCAGCGACGCGCCAGACCTCGGTACCGGCACCCACGCGGCGATTCGGGTGCGGCGACATCAGTTCTGCTGTCTGCCAAAGATGCTGCCTGGAGAGTGATTCACTCCTAGCTCAATGCGGTCCTCAGTTTGGATCTTCATCTCGGCAACGGCTGTGCAGCGCGCTTGAACTCGAGGCTCTCTTCGAGCCATGGTCACCGCGCCGACCGTAGACACTGCACCCAGCTCCGGGCTACGTGGCGATCGCATTCATCGGCACCGGCTATCGATCGATGCCGCCACTGCGATTTAGCCCCAGGAGATATCTGATGAAGACTACTGCATCCGCCAATCCGCTCAGTCGCATTGCGTCAGCGTCAAGTGCGAACAGACACGAGATCGAAAAAGAAGCCTCCCCGGACGCCTCGCCCGGCCATTCGGATGCCCAGCCCGATTCCCAATTGGCCAAACTGCCGCGCCGCCCGAACAAGCGCGGCAAGGAGATCGCAGGCGCCACTGCGCATATATCTCAGACGGCTAGCCACTTGGCTGCGGTTAGTCTGCAGGTTTCGCAGTCTGCATCGTCGTCGAATCCTGGCAGAGCGTCGCTGGTGCGACTCAAAGAGACACTGGCTGCAGACAACCTGCGCCCGGTCGAGCCGCAACTGGCTGCCGAACTCGTCAACAGGATCAGGCCGATGAAATTGCCGGACACCACCGGCGCGCAAGAACGCGCAGCGACACATGCGGATCTGTTGAGCCGCATCCGCGAAACGGATGCGATGGCTTGGTACAAGGCGCAGGGCCTGAGCCAAAGCGAGGTTTCCAACCTGCGGCGCACCGCGTTGCTGTCCGGCATGCCCAATCCCGCCGGTAGTTTTCTAAACAATGCGATGCAGTACATCGTCTCGCCCTGGATCAACTACGCAACCCGTCATCCCTGGGCAGGCGCAGGATTCGGCTTTGCCACAGCGGCCATCGCCGCGCCGATGAATGCGGCCCAGCAGTCGGCGGTGGTCAGCCTGTGCGAGTCCATCCGCGAGCATGGCGGTCACGTCATCGTGCCGGACAAGCATCAGATCAAAGACAAACATTGGCTACCGGATCTTGCGAAGGCGCTGGAAACGCATATCGCAGAATTCGGCGCGTGCTGCGACAGCTTCCGCCAACTCAAGAAGGCCACAGACCAGAGCCCCGCGGCGACGCCAACTGCCGAGCTCACCGCCGCTGCCAACCAATTGCTGCACGCCGAAGCGCGCCTGCATCAAGCCCAGCACGACTTTGTCATGACCCAGGGCGCGCACGACCGGCAATGGATGGGCAATCGCTGGCAGGCCGTCCCGCGTATCCTGCGTTCGCCCTTGGCGGGCACGCTTGGCCTGCTGCGCAAGACCGGCGCAATGCGGGCGCTGTCGCCGACCGCACAGACCGTCGGTGCCCTGTTGATGACAGCTGCGCAGCATGTGGCCGCCGGCTTCGATGAACAGGCAAAACAGGATTACAACAACAAGCTCAATCTGCTGTATGCGGATGTATTGACCCAGACAGGCAAGGAGAAATTTGCGCGTGGCGAACCGGTTGCGGCAGAGGAGATCGATCAGAGCAAACTCCGCAAACTGATTAAGTCGCCCACGCAGGCTCTGGTGAAACGCGTCATCAGCGGATTGGCGTCGATGGAAAAAGCGCTCAAGGCTGAGGTGCAAGCATCGCCCTCGCCCCAGGGGGCGGCAGACGCCGACGACCTGGATCTGGAATCGGGCCACGGCGCCGGCCCGGCGAAGGCGCTGAAACTGCTGAGCCAGGATCTGCAAGCCTTGCGCGAAGGCAGGTTGGACGAACTCGACCCCAACGGTGTCGCTGCGGCGGTGCTGCTCGGCGCCGAGAAGTCTGTGGTGTCGGATCAACTGATCAGCGATATCGCCAAGAAGTACACCTCGCGCGAGTTCTCCGCACAGACCGCCCAACGCATCGGCCAGATGTTCCATCTCGGCGTGCTGGGCAGCGCGGCGTCCTCGGTGATCGGCAAGGCCACTTCCGCGGCGCAGGGCGGATTGCACAAAGTGCCGATCATGCAGACCCTGGCGATCTCCGCCCTGTCGGGAGGCATGGCTGCGGTCGGCGCGCTGAATCAGCACACCGCCATCACCGTCAAGAACAATCGCCGTGAGGGAGAGACCGACATCGGATTGAAGCAGCAAGTCTTGCGCGGCGTGATGGGTGGCGCCAACGAAGCGCTGTCCCAGCGTCGGGCGACCAAGGCGAGTCGGGAGATCAACGCGCTTTTGCAGCACAACGATGTGGAAGAGTTGTTGGGTCAGGCCAATGCGCTCACCCAACCGTCCGGGGCCTCGTCATCCGCAGCGCAGGCCGCGCCGTCGCTGACCCTGCCGGAGGCGGTGAAACAGCTGCGCCCGGGAGTGGCGTCCGCATCGCAGTCGCGCGAAGTGATCGTGCAGATCGGGGACGATCAGGCGACGCAGCAACCGGCATGATGCGGCGCCGACCGCTGCGATGCATCAAACGCGAGGCAACAAAAACGGGATGGCCACAGGGCCATCCCGTTTCGATCATCTCCGGCATCCGCGCGCGTCGTGCACGCGGGGTGTCTCACTCAGTCAAACCACGATTCTCCAGCAGCGCCTTGACGCTGGGATCTTTACCGCGGAAATCGCGATACAACGTGGCCAGGTCCAAGGTATTACCGCGCGAAAGGATCTTGGCGCGGAAGATGTCGCCGTTCTTGCGATTCAACCCGCCGTTTTGCTTGAACCATTCGAACGCATCGTCGTCGAGCACTTCCGACCAGAAGTAGGCGTAGTAACCGGCCGAATAACCGCCGCCCCAGATGTGGTCGAAATAGCTGCTGCGATAACGCGGCGGCACCTCGGCCAGGTCTACCTTGAAGCGCTTCAATGCATCGGCTTCGAATTTGGTCACGTCCTGCAGCGGCGCGTCGGCAGGCTGGGTGTGCCAGGCCAGATCGAGCAAGGCGGCCGACAGGTATTCGGTGGTCGCGTAGCCGCTGTTGAAGGTCTTGGCCTTCTTGATCTTTTCCACCAGCTCGTTCGGCATCGCCGCGCCGGTCTGGTAGTGCTTGGCGTAGTTGGCAAAGACCTTGGGATCGGAGGCCCAGTGCTCGTTGAACTGCGAGGGGAACTCGACGAAATCGCGCGAGGTGCTGGTACCGGCAATCGAGGGGTACGTCACCTTGGAGAACATGCCGTGCAGCGCATGGCCGAATTCATGGAACAGCGTGGTGACGTCGTCGAAACTCAGCAACGCCGGTTGACCCGCGGCCGGCTTGGTGAAGTTGCACACGTTGTAAACCACCGGCTTGGCACCGGTGAGGCCGTCCTGTTCGACGAACACGTCCATCCAGGCGCCGCCTGACTTGCTGTCGCGCTTGAAGTAGTCGGTATAGAACAGCGCCATCGAGGTGCCGTCCGCATCGAACACTTCATACACCTTCATGTCCGCGTGATAGGTCGGGATGTCGGTGCGCTGCTTGAAGGTGATGCCGTACAACTGCGTGGCCGCGTAGAAAACGCCGTTCTGCAGTACGTTGTCCAGTTCGAAATACGGCTTGATCTGCGCTTCGTCCAGGTCGTACTTTGCCTTGCGCACTTGCTCTGCGTAGAAGTCCCAATCGGAGGCGGCGAGCTTGAAGCCACCCTTCTGGGCGTCGATCACCTTCTGCATCTCGGCCACTTCGCGGCGTGCCTTGGCGGTGGCGGCCGGCACGGTGTCGGTCAGCAGCTTGAGCGCGGCAGCCGGGTTCTTGGCCATCTGGTTGCCCAAGCTATAGGCGGCATAGGTGTCGAAGCCGAGCAGCTTGGCCTTTTGCGCGCGCAGTTGCGCCAGGCGCTGAATGGTCTGGCGGGTGTCGTTGGCATCGCCCTTTCCCGCGCGCGTTTCCGAGGCCTTGAGCAGGTCGGCACGCAGCTGGCGGTCCTTCAACGAGGCCAGCACCGGTTGCTGGGTGGTGTTCTGCAGGGTGAGCAGATAGTTGCCGTCGAGCTTGCGCGCCTTGGCCGCATCGGCGGCGGCGGCAATATCCCCTTCGCTCAGGCCATCGAGCTTGGCCTTGTCGTCCACTACCACCGCACCGGCAGCCGAGGCGGCGACCAGGCGGGTGTGGAACTGCGTGGAGAGCGTGGTCTCTTCGATATTGAGCTTGCGCAGGCTGGCCTTGTCGGCATCTGACAGCTGCGCACCGGCGCGCACGAGCGCTTCGTAATCGCGCTCGACCAGACGCTTCTGCTCCGGCTCCAGACTCAGCGTTTCGCGCTGGTCGTAAATGGTTTTGACGCGTGCAAAGAGCTTCGGATCGAGATTGATCTCGTCCTGATGCGCGGCCAGCTTGGGCGCGATGTCTTCCTGGATCTTCTGGCGTGCGTCGCTGGTATCGGCCTGCACCAGCCCGAAGAAAATGCGCGAGACGCGGGTGAGCGTTTCGCCGCTGCGCTCCATCGCTTCGATGGTGTTGTCGAAACTGGGCGGTTCGGGGTTGTCGGCGATCTTACGGATGTCGGCAAGATGCAGGCGCATGCCTTCTTCGAAGGCCGGCAGGTAATCGGCATCCTTGATCTTGTCGAACGGCGGTGCCTGGAACGGCAGCGTGCTGGCGGTCAGCAGCGGGTTCGGCGCGGCATCCGCGGCCGGGGTGGTGGCGGTCTTTTCGGGCACGGTGGTGGACTCCTTACCGGACTAATCTTTTCCAGAACAAGCAGCCAGTGCCAGGGTGATGGCTGCGGCCAGAACGACGGTACGCGACATGACGTGTGATTCCTGAGTGGGTAGAGCAGCCGGTCACGCTAGCGGGTTTGACGGCCGCTGACATGTGCCGTTGGATTGGGTGGATGGGTTCGGTTGAGGATGCGTGCCCTACAGCGTCTCGTCCTTGAAGATCGCTACATGCGGGCTGCCATCGGCGCCGATCCAGCCGCCGTACATGCCTTCGGTGTTGAACGGGAACGCGGCATTGCCCTGCGCATCCAGCGCGATGGCGCCGCCGTCGCCACCGGCCTTGGGAATCTCCTGGTCGATCACTGCGTCGGCCGCCTGTTGCAACGACTGCCCGGCGTACCTATGCGTGCGCAGATGTCGTAGGCGGCCACCGCGCGGATATAGAACTCGCCCCAGCCGGTGCCGGACACCGCGCACTGGCTGTTGGCGTAGGTGCCCGCGCCGATGATCGGCGCGTCGCCCACGCGGCCGTAGCGCTTGTTGGTCATGCCGCCGGTGGAGGTGCCGGCGGCAAGAGGTCCTTCCCGATCCAGCGCCAGCGCGCCCACGGTACCGAAATGCTTGGCGGTTTTCAGATCGAGTTCGGCCTGCGCCTTGCGGTCGCCGGCCTCGGCCTGGAGCGCTTTTTGGAGCTGCTGCCAGCGCTTGTCGGTGCGCAACCGGTGGCGCCGTCCATGATCGCGGCATCCAGCGCATTCTTGCCGTCATGGGTGAACACCGCGCCACGCCCGGCGTTGAACTGCGGGGCGTCTTCTCGCGACCTTCTCAGCCGTTCGACAACACCCTCAAAGCGTATCGCGATGCTTGCCGCGCCACGGCCGATACCAGGTACGGATGGCGGCGATATCGGCGGCCATGTCGGTCCCGGTCCAGAACGGCTCGCCGATGCCCACAGTCTTGCTTGGATAGTCGAAATACACCGGCAGGATCGGCACCTTGGAATCAGAAGCGATCTTCCAGAAACCCGCCTTCCAATGTTCCACACGCTTGCGCGTGCCCTCGGGGGTGATCACGTACCACATCTGCTCGGAGTTGCGGATTAGCCGCACTGACTGGCTAATGGTGCCCTGCGGAGAGCTGCGGTCCAGCGGGATGGCGCCGAGCTTGCGCAGCAGCGGGCCCAGCGGCCACCAGAACAACTGCGCCTTGCCCAGCACGCGCATATCGAAGCCCAGCGCGAACTTGGCCGCAAAGCCTACAAAGCCGTCCCAGTTGGACGAATGCGGGGCCACGATCATCACCAGCTTGGGTTCGTCGGGCAGCCGCCCGAGCAGGCGCCAGCCGGTCAGGCGCAGCGCAGTACGGCCTAGCCAGCGGCCGAATCGGCCGTGTGCACGTGGCATTCTGGGCGGGGTTGGCTGCAGCAGGATGTTGGCCTGTGTTACCGGTGGCAACGACGGGTCGGTGTGACTCACGCTTACTCCCAGTGGGACGCAGAGCGTCCACGCTTGATATGGCTGCGCTCACGCTTGGCATCCAGCCGCCGCAGCTTGGCACCATGACTCGGTTTGGTGGCGACCCGGCGCTTGGGCACCGACAGACACGCACGGATGATTTCAATCAGCCGCTCCCGCGCATCCTCGCGGTTGCGGTCCTGGGTGCGGAAGCGCTGCGCGTCGATCACCAGCACGCCATCGGCGCTCATGCGCCGGTCGCGCCGCGACAGCAACCGCGCGCGCAGCGGTTCGGGCAGCGACGGCGATGCGGCCACGTCGAAACGCAGTTCCACCGCCGTGGAAACCTTGTTGACGTTCTGCCCGCCCGCGCCACTGGCGCGCACGAAGCGTTCGACGATCTCGCTGGGCGGGATCGTCAGGCTTGGGGTGATCTGGATCGGGTCGCTGGCCATTTGTGCCGATTGTATCGGCACCGCCATGGACGCGCGCGAACGCCGGCTTCCCCTATGCTGCTGCCGGTTCCCCGACTTGCAGGATGCTCCGATGACACCACCCCGTTCCGTTGCCGCCGTACGCGCCTTTGCGCGCCATCTGATCGTGTTGGCTACGCTGGCACTCGCCGCGCCCGCCGCGTTCGCGCAGGCGCCCAGCGATGCCGACGTCAATCGCCTGCTGGCGGCCTCACGCGCGCAGACCATGCTGGACACAATGCTGCCGCAGATCGAAGCGATGCAGCAGCAATTCGCCCAGCTCACCGCTCAGCGCCAGCTCGACGCCGCTCAGCAGGCGCAGCTGCAGCGCATCCAGGACCGCACCCGCCAGACCGTGCGCAAGGCGCTGTCGTGGTCGGAACTGCGCCCGATGTATGTGGACATCTACAAGCGCTCGTTCTCGCGCGAAGACGTGCTGGCCATGGCCGAGTTCTATGAGAGCTCGGCCGGCCAGAGCCTGCTGGACAAGACCCCGGCACTGACCCAGAACCTGATGGGCGCGATCCAGCAAAAGATGCTGCCGCTGTTTGCCGATCTGCAGAAGGACCTGGAGAAGATCGTCAATGAGCCGGCGCCGGCGCACAAGCCCTGAAGGGCTGGGAACGGGCAATCGGGATTGGCGATTCGTCACAGCGTGATCCTGCGACGGTTGCGGTTGCGGTTGCGGGGTTGGTTGCGTTGACGATCGATGCCGTACGCAGCGTCTGCCGACGGGAGCAGCGATGGCAATTGCTTAGCGTTACAGGACGACCTTAGCCCCTCTCCCGACGGGAGAGGGGCTTTATCTCGCGCAGCGGCCAGCAGCTCGATCACTGCGAGTGCTCAACTCAAGACTCCCTCGCACAGGGCATTGCTGCGCATTGAGCAGCCATCGCATCTCAAATCACGTCCGTGATCCACCGCACAAGGTGGCGCAAAATTTCCTGGTTACTTTTTGCAGGACGCTGTTTTGCAGGCAAATACGCAGCCGCTACGACCAATCATTTTTCCTATAGAAGCAGGCACAAATAGTGATGAATCATCGCTATTTGTGCGAATAGCGAACACGCTGAACGAAAATTTTCCGAGCTGGTAGCACCAGATACGAACTGACCCGACCGTTGTGTGAATGCGGTTGCGCGCGTGGTGTTGTACGGTCACCGCCACCGGCCATCTTCATGCAGCAGATCCGGGGGGATCCAGCGCTTCCTTCCATCTATGGACATGCCGTGATGACAAATTCAATTCGCCGCTTGCGGTTTCGTAGTTTGACGCTCGTTCCCTGTCTGCTCGCCAGCGCAGTGGCTTTCGCCCAGCCCAGCCCCGCAACCGCACAACAGCCGGTGTCGTCCTTGGATACCCAGGCATTCGCGCGCTCCGGTCAGGTCTGGCGCAGCTTCGGCAACGACCTTCCGTTCGCAGGACCCAGCAGCTGGACCACCGCCGGTGGCGGCTACTTCAACTCACGCTTCGCACCGGGCGAGTGGAAGATCAATCGCACCACCGCCAAGACGCTCAAGCCCGCATGGACCTTGACCACCACCGGCGACATCTCGGCCACCCCGAGTGTGGAAGGTGGAACGCTCTATGTACCCGACTGGGGCGGCACGCTGTATAGCGTCGATACCCAGACCGGCAAGCCGAACTGGCAGGCCAAGTTATCCGACTACACCGGCAACGCCAACTCGGTAACGCGTAATACGCCGGCCATCAGCGGCAAGAGCATCATTGTTGGCGATCAGGCCGCCGGCACTGTGCTGGCGCTCGACAAGAAGACAGGCAAGCTGCTGTGGAAGACCACCGTCGAAGCCAACCCGCAGGCACGCATCACCTCCTCGCCAGTCATCTACGGCAACCGCATTTACGTGCCCGTGTCGTCCGGCGACTGGGGCAACCTGGCCGCGACCCATACCTTCAGTTTCCGCGGCAGCGTTGTGGCCTTGGATCTGAATACCGGCAAGAAGCTGTGGCAGTTCTACAACGTGCCCGAGGGTTACACCGGTGCCTCGGTGTGGGGCCAGGTGGCGATCGATCCGATCAGCCGCCGCCTGTATTTCGGCACCGGCAACAACTACAACATTCCCGCCACCGTGGGTAATTGCGTGTCCAACGCGCGCTCGTATCGTGGCAGCGAACTCACCGTGCAGGACGAGCTCGATTGCATGGTGCCGGACAACTACGTCGACTCGGTGATCTCGCTGAACCTGGACACCGGCAAGCTGGTCTGGGCCAATCGCGCGCAGGGCTACGACGCATGGAATCTGTCCTGCGTCGCCGCACCCACCAATGGCCTGTGCCCGAACACGCAGGCGACCAACCTGATCGGGCCCGATTACGACTTCGGCGGCGGCGGCGTCAATCTGTTCACCGTGTGGCGCAGCGGCAATCCGCAGCAGTTGATCGGCGCCGGGCAGAAGAGCGGCAGATATTGGGCCTTCGACGCCAGGACCGGCGCCAAGGTGTGGTCCACCCAGGTCGGCCCGGGCGGCACTACCGGCGGCATCGAATGGGGCACCGCGTTCGACCCGTACAAGTCGCAGGTCTATGTGGCGATCAAAAACAGCACCAACGCCACCTACACGCTGGGACCTGCGAACACCCAGAGCCATAACGGCGGCTCGTGGGCGGCACTGGATGCAGCGACCGGCAAGATCAAGTGGCAGGTCAAGGTACCCGGCATCAACCGCGTGAAGCCGACCGTACCGGCTGGCGGCCAGGGTTCGCTGACGGCTTCGCCGAACCTGCTTTATGCCGGTTCGATGGCCGGCAACATGGTCGCCCTCGACACCGACACCGGCGCCACGCTGTGGAACTACGACGCCACCGGCTCGGTGATCAGCTCGCCCGCAATTGCGGACGGCGCGCTGTATTGGGGCCAGGGCTACGGCCGCTTCAACTTCGGAACCGCCGCGACCAGCAACCAGCTGATCAAGTTCGTGCCGGAGGCTAGCGCGGCCAAGTAAGCGCCCACGCACGTGATCTGCGTCGAATGACGCGCAATCACGGCAGAGAACGACGGCGCCACCTTCGGGTGGCGTCGTTGTGTGTGGGGTGGGAAAACAGCCGCGCTCAGTGCGTCAATGCGCGTGTGTGCTGAGTGCTGGTCCAGCATGGCGACAGCGCCAAACAGGTGATCTGCTGAGCGCCGTGGCGTGATCACGCAACAACGGCGCCGTCCTCGGGTGACGTCATTCGTGCGTAACGTCCGCAAGACAGTTGCGCGCGAGGGCAGCGATCGGCGTGCCGTCTTCGACACCGTTTCTGGTGGCGGCGCATAGGGTGAGAGCGCAGCGCTTGATCGACCGCACCATTGTTCGCGTAGAGCTCTCGCCACACTGCAGGCGCGCAGGTCACGCCGCTAAAGCCGCGTGACCTGGCATAACCGGATCTGCCCGGCTTCCAGCCCATGCGCCTCGGCTGCACGACGGCGTAACGCACATACAAGTCCGGCTGCATCCAGCACGCCATCGGCCGGCACCTCCACGCTGTGGGCGAGTTGCCCCCACAGCACCGGCCGACCGTCGCAATCGTCTTCGTAGTCGGCGAAATAATGCAGCTGTCGTAGCTCAGGTACCGACGTGGACATCGCCCTGGATCTCCGTGCAGCCCAGATGGTCCAACGCGATTTCCAACCCAAGCAGATAGCTCTGCGCGCAGTAGCCGCGCACCGTGGCGATACGTTGCCCGAAACCGTCCGGCAGGCAACGTTCCGGCCGGTCCACGCTATCGTCGTGGGCCTCCACAAACGGATACGACAACGCACTGAGCACACGATGCAAGCGCGCACTGTCCACGCAGCTGCCCGGATCGATCAACGCGATTTCCATCCGCGCCTGACCGGCCACACGCAACGCATCCAGCAACTCCTGCTCGGACCCGCAAGCACGCAACGCCACCGTCTTGCCCGCATCGCCTGCGCACGCCACCAATTGCCGGATCACGGCCCGCGGCAACGGCTGCGGACCACGCACCAACGGCAGCGCTGCTTCCGGCCCACGCACGATCATGATCGACATCTCGGCCCCCTCAGGCAGCGGCGCGCAACGGCGCACGCACCGATGGTAAGCAGCGCGCAGCAATGCCAAGCGACATCGCATACGCACGCGGCGCATCGTGTGGCGTGATCACCACTGCCAACGGCGCATGCTGCGGATGCAGCCATGGCTCCAGCTCTTGATCGGCATCGGTGTGCAGTTCGATATATGGCGTGGGCAACGCATCAAGTGCTGCACGCAACGCCTGTGCACGCACACGCTCGGACAGCGTCAGATCGCCAGAATCCAGCAACACCAGTTCCACCTCGGCATCGCTACTGGCGGCCTGCAACCCGGCGATCAAGGTATCGACATCGGCACACGCCACCGTGCGCAACCCACGGCCAGCACACTCGGGCAGCTGCATCGGCGCCAACTGCGCCGGATCGGCCTGCGGACCTTGCAAAATCAGGATACACATCGTGTTCGACTCAACGCACCACAGTGCGGGAGTGCCAAGGTAGATCTGCCGGGCGTAAAGGAGCTAGGCATGCGCCGATGTGCTGGCATAAAGAGTGAGTAAACACGTGGAAACGGACGCGCGTCGGCTCGATCTCCCGCCCTCCAACAAAAGGACACACGTGGTGGCGCTGAAGCTCGATCACGGTGTGCGACAACGGTTTTGTCCTAGGCCCGCCCAAGCCTAAGGCATTACGCTGTTCGAATGAGGCACCCCCTCTCGGCCAGATATCGAAGCATCCACCCGTACAAAAGGCCGACAATAATGTTGAAGTCCCAAATTAGGTCACCTTCTCCAAACTGACGCTTGCCGCTGCCTGTAAAGAGATCCCTATCGCGCTGTGGAAGCGCATCGAACCACTGATTCCGCAAGTCAAGCTTTATCCTAAAGGTGTGACGTCCTCCCGATTTTGAGTAGTGCCCCAGTTTGGAGTCCAATTCCCTACCCCGAGGAGATTGGACGTGAAGAAGCGTTTTTCCGAAGAACAGATCGTTGGCTTCCTGCGCGACGCTGAGTCAAGGACCTATGCCGGCGGCACGGCGTCAGCGAGGCCTCGTACTGCCTGTGGCGCAGCAAGTTCGGCGGGATGAGCGTGCCCGATGCCAAGCGGCTCAAAGACCTTGAGTCCGAGAACGCCCGGCTGAAGAAGTTGCTTGCCTAGCAGCTGTTCGAGAACGACCTGATCAAGGATACGCTGCGAAAAACGTGGTGAGCGCACCGGCGCGTCGTGCGCTGGTGCGCGAGTGGAGTGGGCATGGCGCCATCGACCGATTCGGACAACGGCGTCAGCATCTGCATCGCTTTGCTATTGCGTGCCGTAACCAGTAACAGTTGGTCGAACTGGAAGCGGCCATGACGAGCTCCGGTGACAACTGCAACGCCGCTCTGAATTCCTGCCCGGCAACACCAAGCCCTCCCAGCTGTGCTTGCTGCGCCTACAACAGATAGTGCGCCTGTGCACACGCCGGGGCTTGCTCAAGAAGCATGCCAAGCAGCGCAAGCGACTCTGCGTCCTTCGCATCCAGCATGGCCTGCGTTGCACCTGCAAGAAGTTCGTCTGTGCTCTGTGCCATGTGTTCTCACGATCGGAATATGGGCATTTCATCTGTCTATCCCCTTCCAGCGCAAATCGTTCAGCCGCCACGAGCACAATCGCGAGGGATAACCGCGATCACACTTTGGGTTTGACCCACTTGCATTGCGACGATCACCCGAAAGAGCGCAGCTGAACTGGGCGCGATGATCCATGCACCACGCAATCCAAAGTTCATGTCGCGTTCCATCGAATAACGGAGAATTTACATCTCGGCAGCGAACGGCATCCGCCTCAGTGCCGGCCCAAACCATAAGTACAGGTATCGATCATGAAGAATTCACTACTGGCTCTCGGCCTTCTCGCAGCCCTGCCGTTTGCGGCCTCTGCTGCTGAAAACCTCTCCTACAACTTCGTCGAAGGCGACTACGTGCGCACGCCGACCGAAGGCCGCGACGCCGATGGCTGGGGCGTGAAAGCCTCCTACGCGTTCGCTCCGAACTTCCATGTGTTCGGTGACTACAGCAAGCAGAATGCCGACAACAACAATAGCGTGTTCGAGAGCTCCAACTCCGACTTCCAGCAGTGGGGCGTGGGTGCGGGCTACAACTACGAGATTGCCAAGAGCACCGATTTCGTTGCTCGCCTGGCTTACCGCAAGCTGGACCTGGACACCCCGAACATCAGCTTCGACGGCTACAGCGTTGAAGCCGGTCTGCGTACCGCCTTCGGCGAACATTTCGAAGTGTATGCCCTGGGTGGCTACGAAGATTTCTCCAAGAAGCGCGGCATCGATCTGGGCGACAACTTCTACGGCCGCCTCGGCGCCCAGGTGAAGTTGAACCAGAGCTGGGGCATCAACGGCGACATCCGTATGGATGGCGACGGCAACAAGGAATGG
Source organism: Xanthomonas populi (assembly GCF_002940065.1). Lineage (GTDB taxonomy): Bacteria > Pseudomonadota > Gammaproteobacteria > Xanthomonadales > Xanthomonadaceae > Xanthomonas > Xanthomonas populi. Next base: position 2,443 of record NZ_MDEJ01000093.1, on the reverse strand, counting down.
TCGGTCGGCCCGCGTTTCAGCTGGTAAGCCGCATGCGTGACTGCAACGCGACCCTCTCTCCCGCGTTGCATTGGAAGCCCGGTCCACCGACAGGGCTTCTTTCTTTTGCGCGATTGGTAGATTGCGATGCAGGGGCAGTCGTTGCGCACGTGTGTGCGCACGAAGCGCTTCTTGATAACGTATCTCGCACTGGAATCGCTGCTGTAAGACGTGTGCTTTGATGCATGCGAACAACAAACCGCCCAATCAGGTGAACAACGCCTGCGGATACTCGGGCTTGCGCTCGCGCGCCAGTAGTTCCTTCAATGCTGCCTCCGGTGTGATTTCGCCATGCAGCACCGCACGTACGGCATTGGAAATCGGCAATTCGATACCGTGCTGTTCGGCCTGACGCATGACTTCATCGGCAGTTTGCACCGACTCGACCACCTGGCCGATCTCTCGGATCGCATCGTTCAAGCTCTGTCCGCGCCCCAACGCCAATCCAAGCCGCCGGTTGCGCGATAGATCGCCGGTGCAGGTCAGCACCAGATCGCCCAAGCCGGCCAGGCCCATCAAGGTTTCCGGACGCGCACCGATCACTGCCGCCAGGCGCAGCATCTCGTTCAAGCCACGCGTGATCAGACCGGCACGTGCATTGAGACCAAGCTGCATGCCGTCAGCCACACCCGTGGCCACGGCCAGCACGTTCTTCATCGCACCACCGAGTTCGGCGCCCACCATGTCGTCGCCGGTGTAGGCGCGAAAGGTGGGGCCATGCATGGCGTCTGCCACCACTTGCGCAAACGCGGCATCGTCGCCATGCACGGTGATGGCGGTCGGCAAGCCGAGCGTGACTTCCTTGGCGAAAGACGGCCCGGTCACCACGGCCAATGGAACACTGGCGCCAAGGATGTCGCGCGCCACTTCATGCAGGAATCGCCCGGAACCAGGCTCGAACCCCTTGGTCGCCCACGCAACGCCGGTACCGGCCGGGCGCAATGGTGCAATCAACTGGATCGTCTCGGTGAAGGCATGCGAGGGCACCACGACCAGAATCCAGCTTGCATCGGAGATGGTCAATGGCAGATCGGTGGTGGCACGCAAGCTCTCGGGCAACCGAATGCGCGGCAGATAGCGTACGTTCTCGTGGCGGCGGTCGATGGCATCCACCATCGCTGCATCGCGCCCCCAGAGCACGGTCGGGTGACCGTGTCTGGCCAACAGCGCGGCCAGGGCCGTGCCCCAGGAACCGGCGCCAAGGACGGCGATCTTGTGCTTCGAATCGCTCATCGGCGCACGCAGCGCTTAGGCGTTTCCAGCCGGCTCAGAATCGGCCAGCGAGGTGTCTTCGCCCTGCGAGCGCTGGCGCAGGGTTTCTGCATACAGGGCTTCAAAGTTGATCGGCTGCAGGTAGAATGGCGGGAAGCCGCCAGCCTGAATCAGATCGCTGATCAGCGTGCGCACGTACGGAAACAGGATGTTCGGGCACTGGGTGCCAAGCAGCACGTCGATTGCCTGTGGCTCCAGGCCGACCAAGCCGAACACGCCGGCCTGCTGCACTTCGGCCACGTAGGCGGTCTTGCCACCGGCAGTGCAGGTCAGAGTCACGGACAGCACGACTTCGAAGGCGTTGTCGTTGAGGCGCTGCACCTTCTGATTGAGGTTCAGCTGCAGCTCGGGCTGGTTGGCGTCATTGAAGACGGCCGGCGCGTTCGGCGATTCGAAAGAAACGTCCTTGACGTAAATCTTCTCGATGGTGAAAGCGGGGCCAGCAGCGGCGTCGGCCGGCGCAGCCGCGCCGTTGATGATTTCGTCAGACATTCCTAACTCCAAAAAACGGTTCGGTGGGTGCAACGTTGAATGATGCAGACGTGAAATTGCGTGTCTCTCACGCAAGCAATGGGGACTTGCATGGCGCCTCACAAGGTGCGATCAGGCGCGGCCTTTGACCAGCGGCAGTTCGGCCATTTGCCAGGCGGCCACGCCGCCATCGAGCCAATGGACCTGCTCGAAACCGGCTTTCTTCAGTGTCTTGGCCGCGCCTGCGGAGGCATTGCCGTTGCGGCACACCACCACCACAGGCGATGCCTTGGCGTTGGCGAGCAGCTTGCCGGCCGGGTCGAACTTGGCCAGCGCCACATTCCGGCTGCCGGCGATATGGCCTTTTTCGAAATCGGCGGTCGGCGACAGGTCGATCACCAGCGCGTTTGCGCTGTTGATCAGACGGGTCAGCTCGGCCGGCTTGAGTGCGCGATACCCACGGAACAGGCGCGCGACCTCGGTGACGATCAGGGCGATGGTCAGGCCCACCAGGGCCAGCGACAACATGGGGTTGCGGCCGACAAAGGCCTGCAGCTCTTCGAAATTCACGGGGTCAAGGTCTGAGGTTTCCCCACGTTTTCCCGAGATAGATCAGCTGGTTGCACCCGGATCGTGTAGAAACAAGTGCGCGCATCGTGTA
>NZ_MDEJ01000092.1 GCF_002940065.1 Xanthomonas populi | reverse complement strand
TGGAGCGATTACGCACACTGCCCGAACACGTCTACAACCAGATGGTCATGGGCTGAAAAACGTGGGGATACCTCAGACCCGGGGTATCGTTTGAACGCCACCGGCAGCCGCACCTTCGGCAGCGAACAGCAATACGGCTTCACTCTATCGGCCAACTACCAGACGCTGAGCAGCTACACCGAAACCCATATGACCACCGACACGGTGCATTACGGGTTCTACGACAACAACGGCGTGCTGCAGACCGGTGCCAATCTCGGCAATGGCTGGGCCGTACCGCAGCAGGACAAGTACTGGTACGTGCAAAACCAGCGCGACCGCTATGGCGTCACCGGCAAGTTCGAGGTGCACCCCAGCGCCGCGCTCGAAGCCTATGCGATGGCCGGCTACTACTATTTCAAAGACAACATGGAGCGCAACGAGGTCCTCATCGACCCGCGCAACCGTGGCCAGGTGTTCAATCAGACCGCCACTTCCGGCAGCTATCCCGGTGGCGATATCGAGGTGGGGTATTCCAACCAGATCGTGACCACGCGGACCAAGGTGGCGCAGTTTGGCACGCTCTGGCGGCCCACCGATCGGCAGCAGTTTTCTGCGCGCGGTGCGTGGTCGGATGCGACCTACGACGAGCCGATCCGCATGATCAAGTACGCCACCGGCATCAGCCGCGCCGCGCCCGTGCCGGTGGGCCAGACCGGCAGCGGCGTGACCATCAACGCTACGCCCAACTATGCGTTCAACTACGACACCTCCGGCTTCGATCAACGCTTCGGGGTGTCGCCGCAGACCTACAACAACCTGGACAATTACAGCCTGTCGTACTGGCGCCCGGACTACAAACGTACTGCGGCCGATCGCATCCTCACCGGCCGGCTCGATTACGGCTTCAACCAGGGCGAGAGCGATCAAGGCATCGGCTTTGCGGCCGGCGTGTCGTACACCACCGACAAACCGTCCTACGACATCTATCGCGTCGAATATCAGCCCAACACCAACGCGCCCGCGTTCGGCCTGGCCGATGTGGCGGGTACTGGCCGGGCGCCGATGCGCTATGCCGGTTTGAACCTGATCACCATCGATCCGGACAAGGCCAATCGCGTGCTCGCTGCAACGCCGCTGAGCGCGTTCAACAGCACCGACCAACAGGCTTTCAGCAATCAGGACAACTTCACCCATACCGAAAAGACCTTCGGCAGCTATGGTCTGGTCAGTTATCGCAGCGAGCGTTTCGACGTGCAGGGTGGCCTGCATTTCGACAGCACCACGCTCAACACGGTCGGCCGCCAGCGGCAGCTGGATACCGCGACCAATCGCTACGTATATTTCGATAATCCCACCAATGCGGACTACGACTATCTGCTGCCCTCGGCCATCATGACCTACCACCTGACCGATGCATTGGACCTGCGCGCCGGCGCCAGCCGCACGCTGGGTCGCCCGCCGTACGATGCCTATGCGGCGCGCACCTCGATCGGCTTCGTCAACACCGCCGACGCCGGCAATCCGAACGCGCAAGGCGTCACCGTCACCATCGGCAACCCGGACATCAAGCCGCGCGTGTCCAATAACCTGGATCTGTCGCTGGAATGGCGTTTGCCCGGCGATTTCGATGCGTTCGCCTCCACCGCCGTGTTCGACAAGCGCATCCAGGACGAGATCTTTACGCTTTCGCGCACCGACAGCTTCACCTTCGACGGCACCACCTACGCCAATGCGTTGATCAGCACGCCGGCCAACGCTGCCAAGGCGCGCATCCGCGGGTTGGAATTCAACGGCATCGTCAACACCCTGGCACCGATCGCACCGTGGTTGAGTGGTGTGGGGTTCAGCGCGAATTTTGCGATGCTCGATGGCAGCCTGGATGTGCCGTACAGCGCCGGCAGCGGCAGCAATGTGACCCAGCGCGAGCGCAAGCTCGACAACCTGGTTGGCCAGCCGGACTACACCGCCAATGCCACGCTGTTCTACAACACCGGCGGTCTGGAGCTGCGCGCGGCCTACAACCGTCAGGGCAAGGCCTTGCGTGCCATCGTCAGCAATATCGATTGGCAGGATCTGTACTGGTCGCCGCGTTCGCAACTCGACGTCACTGCGACCTATGCAATCAGCAAGCAACTCAGTTTGATCGGCCAGGTCAGCAACATGACCCACAGTCGCATCACCAGCGTGACCGGTCCCGGGCAGAATCTGCTCAAGGACAGTTATTCGGTGCCTACCACCTACTGGTTCGGCCTGCGCTTTACGCCGACGTTCTAAGCACGACGCATGACGCGTAGCGAGCGGTTTTCAGGTGAATGCGGGCGGCACCGAGGAAATGGAGTGTGCAAGTGGTTGATGCCGCACCGAGCACCTGCCGCAGTCGCCTGACGGACGCGCAGCAATTTTTGTTAATCCCCTCAAGCGGAGTTGTTCGATGACATTATCTTCTGTGACCACCCTTGCGGCGATGATGTGCGTGGCGCTCGCCACCACTGCGAGCGCAGCGCCCACCGGCATCGCCGCGATCCAGGCCCGCCTGACCGATCCAAACGGCGGCATTGTGGTCGTTGCCCATCGCGGTTGCCACGCGCCAGCGCCTGAGCATGGTTTCAAAGACACCGCGCCTGAGAATTCGTTGGCCGCGTTGGAGCGTTGCATCGCGATCGGTGCCGACGTGATGGAAACCGATGTGCGACGTGCCGCCGACGGCACATTGGTGATGCTGCATGACGCCACCGTGGACCGCACCACCGACGGCACCGGCAACCTGTCCGAGCTGACGTTGGCCGACCTGCAAAAGCTGCGCTTGCGCAGCGACGAAGGTGGCGCGCAGGCACCGCTGACCGACCAACGCGTGGTCACGCTCGATCAGATGCTGGCCAAGTCCAAGGGCCACATCCTGCTCAATCTGGACGTCAAAGATGCGATCTACGTGCAGGTGGTCGACGCGGTCGCACGCGCCGGGATGCAGCACCAGGTGATCGTCAAAGCCGAGGCTGGCATCGCCACGCCGCCATTGGCCGCGATGCTGCCATTCGACAAGGTCTATTTCTTCCCGATCCTGATCAACGCGCATGGCAACGCCGATCTGGCTGCGATCGCCAGCGCGCAGACACACAACGCGCGCCCGGCGGCGTTGGAGTTGCCCAAGATGACAGCAGCGCAATTGCCGGCACTGGTGGCGGTGAGCAAGGCGCACAACGTGCGGCTGATGGTCAACTCGCTGTGGGAAGGCTTCATCGCCGGCTACGGCGGCGACGCCGATGCCGAGCGCGACCCCGACAAGGTGTGGGGGCGCCTATACCGCGATGGCGTGTCGATCATCCAGACCGATGCGCCTGAAGCGTTGCTGCGTTATCGCGCGAGTGTGGAAAAGCGTTGAGCTTAGCGTTACATCGCTGCATGCAGCAGGCGCGCGACGGGTGCGCAATGCCGTTGCGCAACACGACCCATGGCACTGCGGGGGTGTTGCCGCCGCTATAGTCGGCCTTCGTTTGCACGCAAGGACGTCTGCATGCCGCTCGATACACCGCTGCGCCGATTCAGTCCGCATGTCGTCTGGTTGGTGGTTCTGCTGGTCGCGCTGCAGGTCCGTGAGGTGGCCAAGGCCGTTGGTCTGCCCATCCCGAAAATCCCGCTGCCCTACGGCGGCGGGATTGCCGACAATCTGCTCAGCGTCGTGGTGGTGCTGGTTGCAGAGGTCTTGCTGCGTCCTGGCACGCCAGGGGAGATCGCGGCGCGTCTGGGGCTGCGTTGGAACGGCTTGCGCGGCCCTGTGCTGACGCTGTTGGCCACAGTGCCGTGCTGGCTTGGGCTGTGGACGCAGTCCACCACGGTCGGTACCGACGATCTGCTTGGCCTGCAGTGGTTGGCGCTGCTCTTTCCGCTGGCCGAAGAAATCGTCTTTCGCGGTTTCGGCTTCGTCTTCCCCTGCCGCGCGCTGGCCTGACGTCCGGCGATTGCGGCGCTGGTGCAGGCCGTTGTGTTCGGCGGCGTGCATTGGCTCGGCGCAGGGGGCGGGGGTGGCGAGGCATTGTTGATCTTCGCCATCACCGGTATTGGCGCGCTGCTGTTTGCCATTGTGGACGCGCAGGACGGCTACACGATCTGGAGCGGCTCGGTGCTGCATGTCTGGCTCAACGCGGTCTGGACGGTCTTTGCGGTGTCCGATTCGGCCGCCAGTGGCTGGCTCGGCATGGCATTGCGCCTGCCTGCCGTGTTTCTGGCGTTGGGATTGCTGCGGCTGTGTGTAAGGCCGCGTCGCACGGTGGGTGCGGACGTCGTGGGCTAGCGCCTTTGTCGTCGCGCAAGGCAGGAGCGCGCAGCACTCAACGCCACAGCTTGCCGCGCGCGATAGTGGCCGAAATGCCTTGTGCCCTGCATGCTTTGCAGGATGGATGAGCATCAGCACGCGCAGGCAAGGACCGACCGGACGCAGGAGCGCGCCGCTGACCAGGATGGTGTGGCTCGGCGTGGCCGCCGCTGGGTGACGTGGCTACGTTGCAGCGCAGTGGCAGTGTTGTCTGCTGTGTTGTTGCTGGACCTGGCCTTTCCACTGCCGTTGCCCAAATCGCGCGATACCTCCACGCTGGTGGTGGCACGCGATGGCACGCCGCTGCGCGCATTCGCCGATCGCAATGGCGTGTGGCGCTATCCGGCCACACCGCAGAGCGTGTCGCCGCTGTATCTGCAGGCGCTGCTCAATTACGAAGACCGCTGGTTCTGGCGCCATCCCGGGGTCAACTCGTGGGGCCTGCTGCGGGCGGGCGGGCAGTGGGTCGGGCAGGGGCGTATCGTGTCCGGTGGTTCGACGCTGACCATGCAGGTGGCGCGCATTCTGGACCCGAATACGCGCACGCCGTGGGGCAAGGCCAAGCAGGTGTTGCGCGCGCTGCAGCTGGAAGCGCACTTGAGCAAGCGCGAGATTCTCACGTTGTATCTGGAGCGCGCGCCGTACGGCGGCACCATCGAAGGTGTGGAAGCGGCCAGTTGGGCTTACTTGGGTAAACCGGCCAAAGCCTTGTCGCAGGCCGAGGCGGCGTTGCTGGCGGTGCTGCCGCAATCGCCAAGCCGCCTGCGCCCGGATCGACATCCGGAAGCTGCACAGCGTGCGCGCGACAAGGTGCTCGATCGCATGGTGGAACTGGGCGTGTGGTCGCGCGCGCAGGTGGACGATGCGCGTATCGAGCCGGTGGTCACGCGTTCGCTCAAACCGCCCTTGCATGCGGCCCTGCTGGCGCAGCGTCTGCACAGCGCGCAACCGCGTGCGGCGCGCATCGTCACCACGCTGGATGTGGAATTGCAGCGCACGCTGGAAGAACGCGTGTCCACCTATTTTTCGCAACTGCCCGAGCGCACCTCGGCCGCACTGTTGGTGGTGGACAACGCTACGATGGAAGCGCGTGCATATGTGGGCTCGGCCAGGTTCGGCGATCGCAAGCGGTTGGGGCATGTGGACATGGTGCAGGCCTGGCGCTCGCCCGGCTCCACCCTCAAGCAGTTTCTGTATGGCATGGCCTTGGACGATGGGTTGATCCACTCGGAAAGCCTGTTGGTGGATGCGCCGCAGAGCTTTGGCGGTTATCGGCCCGGCAATTTCGATGCGGCCTTTAACGGGCCGGTGAGCGCAGCCACCGCGTTGCGTTTGTCCTTGAACGTGCCGGCGGTGGATCTGCTTGATCGTATCGGACCGGCGCGCTTTGCTGCGCGGCTGTCCAATGCCGGGATCGGTCTGCGTTTTGCTCATGGCAGCATGCCGTCGCTTGCATTGATTCTGGGCGGCACCGGCGCGCAGTTGCAGGAACTGGTGGGCGCGTTTGCCGCGCTCAATCGCGGCGGCATCGCCGGACGTGTGCGCTATACGCCGGACGATCCGCGGATCGAGCGCCGTCTGATGTTGCCGGGCGCGGCATGGATCGTGCGCGAGATTTTGCAAAGCAATCCGCGGCCCGGTTATGGCAGCGGCACCTTCGACACCGCCGTGCTCCCGGGCGTGGCGTGGAAGACCGGCACCAGCTACGGCTACCGCGATGCGTGGGCGATCGGCGGCACGCGCCGTTACACGGTCGGGGTGTGGGTGGGGCGGCCGGATGGCACGCCGCTGCCTGGCCAATACGGTGCAGTCACCGCGCTGCCGCTGATGTTCGAAGTGATCGATGCATTGCCGCGCAGCGCCGGCGATAGCGCGCCAGTGCCGATGCCCGCCACTGTGCAGGCCTTGGAGATCTGCTGGCCGCTTGGCGGCGCTGCCAATCACACGCCACCGGCGCAATGCGCGCGACGCGCCGAAGCGTACGCGCTCGATGGCGCAGTGCCGCCCACCTTCGCCGAACGCGATGCGCGGCTATGGCAAAGCGGGCAGCTGTATGTCGATGCGGATGCGCGCAGCGGTCAGCGGCTATCGCAAGACTGCAGTCAGCCCCATCAGCGCGTATCACGTGCAGTGGCGCGCTGGCCGGCATTGGTGTCGCCCTGGCTCAGCGCCGCCGAACGCAGCGCCGCGCAACTTCCACCACTCGCGCCGGACTGCCTTCTCGACGGGCGAATGACCGGTGGCGGCGTGCTGCGCATCGACGGCCTGAGCGATCGCGCCACGCTGGCACGCGCTAACGACACCGCGCGCCAGGTGCGCTTGCAACTGCGCGCATTGGGCAGCGAAGGGCGCATCGATTGGTTGCTGGACGGCCGCTGGATCGCGCAGACCAATGGCCGGCAGGGATTTCAACGCGATTTTGAAGAAGTGGGCGCGCATACGTTGACGGCACTGGCTAGCGATGGCGCCTGGACGCAGGTGCGCTTTCGGGTGTTGCGTTGAAGCAGAGATCCAAGAGCGGCTGATCTGCGGTTTGGGGCTGCAGGGCCCTTGCCAGCCCACCATCGCAGGACATGCCGCAAGTACGTCCTTGTAGGCTCTTACGCGGCATCCATGCCGCGTAAGGTCCCGCGAGCGGCGAGGGCACCGTGCCCTCGACCCACTAGGCAGTTGACCTAGCATTGGACTGCATCTAAACGACGCTACGACTCGATATCAATGTAGGTTGCGGTGCACTGACACATCAACCACCAGCACCTCACTCGCTGATCCAGCCTTCCAGCAGGTCGGCAAATTCATCGGCATGCTCTTCTTCCCGAGCCAGGATGCTTTCGAGAATGCGCTTGGTGGTGGTGTCCTGGTCGCCGATGAAATCGATCATCTCGCGTTAGCTGTCGATGGCGATGCGTTCAGCGATCAGATTCTCGCGCACCATGTCGCGCAGGTCGGTGCCTTCCTTGCAGTCTGCGCGCGGGCGCTTGGTCAGCGTGTCCGGGTTGAGATCCGGTTCGCCACCCAGTTGCACGATGCGCTCGGCGAGTTTGTGCGCGTGCGTCTGCTCCTGCTGCGCGTGTTCCAGGAACTCGCCCTTGACCGCGTCGGCAAGCATGCCCTTGGCCATAAGTAGTGACGGTAGGAGCGCAGCGTGCACACGTATTCGGTGGCCCGTGCGGTGTTGAGCAGTGCGATCACCGCCTCGCGGTCGGCGTGGCACGTCTCGGTGATGGCACCGTCTTCGATGCTCTGGTGTGCGCGGGTGCGCAAGGTGGCGGTGTCGGTGATGCCGGGGGGGAGGTGCTTGGCTGGCTGGGTAGACATGGCTGGCCGTTTTGCTTGCTGAGTGGACGGGGGAATCACTGCATCAACCGGGCAGGTGCTGCAGCACGTAATCGGCAGCAGACACCTTGAAGTCGCCTGGCTCTTCGACAAACAGGGCTTTCACCACGGCATCGTCTGCATACAGCGCATAGCGACGCGAGCGCAGGCCCATGCCCGAGCCGCTGGCGTCGATGTCAAGCCCCAGCGCACGCGCAAGTTCAGCGTTGCCGTCGGGCAACATGTGCAAGCCGTCAGGGATCAGCTGGCTGCGGCCCCAGGCCTGCATCACGAACGGGTCGTTGACGGCCGTGCACAACACTTCGATGCCGCGTTTGCGGAACTGCTCGAAGTGCTCCACGTAGCCCGGCAGGTGCTTGGCCGAACAGGTCGGGGTGAAGGCGCCCGGTACCGCGAATAGCACTACCTTGCGGCCCGCGAACAAGGTATGGGTATCGACCGCTTCGATGCCCTCGCGCATGCGCTTTAGCACGACCTCGGGAATGCGGTCACCTACGTGGATGGGCATGGGGCAGGCTCCTGTAGCTGAACGAATTCTAGAAAGGCGCAGGGGAAAAGCGCGTCAACGTGCTTGAAATCTTCAGTGCGACGCCTATCTGACGCTCGTGGCCGGCGCAACCGCACGCGCTGCGGTAGCCGGCCCGTCACTCAATCTTTGGAGGCTCGCAATGAACATCGTTCGTTATCCGCAGTGGCCCACCGATGCCCTGCAAAATGAGATCAAGCATGTGTTCGACCGCTTCTTCGAGCACAACAGCGACACCGACGCATCGGCGGTGGTGACCGCGCAATGGGTGCCGCGCGTGGACATCAAGGAAGAACCCAACCACTTCGTGTTGTACGCCGATCTGCCCGGCATCGACCCGACCCAGATCGAGGTGCAGATGGACAAGGGCATCCTGTCGATCAAGGGCGAGCGCAACAGCGAGTCCAGCACCGAGACCGAGCGTTTTTCGCGCATCGAGCGCCGCTACGGCAGCTTCCACCGCCGCTTCGCGTTGCCCGACAGTGCCGATGCCGACGGCATCACTGCCGCCGGACACAACGGCGTGCTGGAAATCCGTATCCCCAAGCGCCCGGCGGCGACCCCGNAAACGCACCAGGACCTGGAGCGAAGCGGCGTGCTTCGCTCCCCGGCGGGCAAGCGCGCCGTAGAATAGGCGCGCTTGCCCGCCCGGCTGCGAATAGAACAGCTATCGAAACATGCGCGCACCGCCAGGCGGGCGCGGTCGGCGCTCGGAATCGGCATGTACCATTCGTACACTGCGGTTCCGGGTGCGTCGTCCGCGCCCACCTGACGATCCTTGCGGCGTTTCGATAGCCGCTCGAACCGGCTCGTAGCCTTGGCTGCGGGCCGCTTTTTTTTCAGAGGTGATTAGTCAGAGGTGATTAGATGGAATTCAAGGATTACTACGCAACGCTGGGCGTGGAGCCCAGCGCAGGCGATGCGGAGATCAAGACCGCCTACCGCCGGCTCGCGCGCAAGTACCACCCCGACGTCAGCAAGGAGGCCGGCGCGGAAGACAAATTCAAGGCGATCAACGAAGCCTATGAGGCGCTGCGCGACCCGGCCAAGCGCAAGGCCTACGACCAGCTCAAGGCGCAGGGCTATCGCCCGGGCGACGCGTTTCAGGCCCCGCCCAGTTACAACGGCGGGCAGGGCTATGAGTACGAGGAAGTGTTCGGCAACGGCGGCGCCGGTGGCGGCTTCAGCGATTTCTTCGAAAGCCTGTTCGCCGGCCAGCGCGGCGGTCGCCCGCGTGGCGCGGGCGCCGGCCCTGGTGCAGGCCCCGGCCCGCAAGCGCGTGGCGACACCCGCGCCAAGCTGGCGGTGCCGCTGGAAGCGGTGCATGCCGGCGACAGCGTGCGCATCACCATCAACGGCAAGCACCTGGACGTGCGTGTGCCCAAGGGCATCCAGCCCGGCCAGGTGATTCGCCTGAGCGGGCAGGGCAATGGTGGCGGCAATCTGTTGCTGGAGATCGAATACGCCGCGCACCCGCAGTTCGAGGTGGACGGGCGCAACATTCTGTACACCCTGCAGGTCACGCCCTGGCAGGCCGCGCTGGGCACCGCCATCAGTGTGCCGACGCTGGGTGGGTCGGTGGAGTTGAAGGTGCCAGCCGACTCGGACGCCGGCCGCAAGCTGCGCTTACGCGGCCGCGGGCTACCGGGCACCACCCCGGGCGACCAGATTGTGGAGTTGGAGATTCTTGCACCAGCTCCCACAGACGATGCCCAGAAGAAGGCATATCGCAACCTGGCCAAGGCGTTCGGCGAGTCGGTGTGAGCTGGACCATATCAGCGCAAGCGAGAGTGAGCCCCTCTCCCCGTGAGAGGAGTTGGGGTGAGGGTTCGGCAGGCTAGCGGTGCATCAGTCAACATCGATCTGCGCCTTCCGATCCCGGTCGTACCCTCATCCGGCGCTACGCGTCACCTTCTACCGACGGGAGAAGGGAATCAAAAGCGCCTCTCCTTCCCTTGAATCCAACCGCGCCCGCTCCGACGTAGTAGGACAGCATCAGCCCACAACGAAAACAACGCACCACAAATCGTACATCGCAACAGCACCCACAAGCGTCCAGCGCCCAGCCTGGACCCAGCTACCGAAAGCGCGGCCGGCGCACTAAACTCGCCGCGCACACTAGGGGAAGCACATGGCTCGCATTCTGATCGTCGACGACTCGCCGTCGCAGCTGCTGGGGATTCAGCGCATCGTCGAGAAGCTGGGGCACGAAACCATCACCGCAACCGATGGCGCCGCCGGCGTGGAAGCGGCCAAGTCCTCGCTCCCGGATCTGGTGTTGATGGATGTTGTCATGCCCAACCTCAATGGATTTCAGGCCACGCGCACGCTCAAGCGCGAACCCACCACCCAGCACATTCCGGTGATTCTGGTGACAACCAAGGATCAGGACACTGACCGCATGTGGGGCATGCGCCAGGGCGCGCGCGCCTACATCACCAAGCCGTTCTCCGAAGATGAATTGCTGGAAGTGATGGAGCGTGTGTTCAACCAGAAAGACGAACCGCCGACCGTGTAAGTGCGTTGGCGAAGTGCGATTGGCGGGCGCGTCTTCGTTCCGCACTGCGAGGAGCCGGCGCGTCGTCGCGGCAACCACACGCCCCTCAGCGCTGACGCCAACGTCAGCTGCGCCGCCAGTGCCGTTTGGACATCGTTGCTTGCGTGCCATCGGCGGCATCCTGCGCCGCAACCTAACGTTGGCAAACGCATCCGTTGCTCAGCCTGGCCGTGACCCTTGCTCATCCAGCGAAGCCGAACGCGGGATCGGTAAACCGACAGTGGCCACGTCTCAGCGAGTAGCCAGATGCCATTGGCACCGAAGCACACCGCATCGCAGGCGTCGTCCGCGTCCAGCCTTGGCGCGATCACCATCGGCCAACTCCAGAACGCGTGCCCCTCTGCTTGCCCCCCAAGATCGCGCCGACACCGTGCTCCACCCCGTCGGCAAACCCGGCCATCCGCTTAATCCACCCCACCAGCTAAATCGTGGATGCACCAAAGGGGGCCTTTCAAAACGGCCGATCTGCCACATCTAGTAGAATCATCGAATTCACACAACACGGCGGCACTGCGGGACTGGCCCGCACAGCCCCTCGATCATGGAGCGTGCATGGCCTGGAACACACCCGGCAACAAGGGCGGAGACGGCCCGGATCCCAACCGTCGCAGGTCCTGGAGCCCGCGCGGTGGTGGCAACGGTGGTGGTTGGGGCAATCTGCCCGCCACGTTGAAAGAGTTGTTCGATGGCGGCGTGTGGCGCTGGATTCTGATCGCGGTGGTGCTGATGGTGCTGTTTTCCAGCTTCCAGCTCATCGGCGAGCAGCAGCGTGGCGTGGTGCTGCGCTTCGGCCAGTTCTCGCGCATCCTGCAGCCCGGCCCCAACTTCAAGCTGCCGTGGCCGGTCGAGTCGGTGCGCAAGGTCAACGCCACCGAGATCAAGACCTTCAGCAACCAGGTGCCGGTGCTGACACGCGACGAGAACATCGTCAACGTCTCGCTCAACGTGCAGTACCAGATCAGTGACCCGCGCAAGTATCTGTTCGGTTCGCGCAACGCCGATCTGGTGCTGGAGCAGGCTGCGCAGAGCGCCGTGCGTGAGCAGGTCGGTCGCTCCGACCTCAACACTGTGCTCAACAACCGCGGCCCGCTGGCCATCGCCTCCAAGGACCGTCTGCAGGCTGCGCTCGACGCCTATAACACCGGTCTTGCCGTGACGGGCGTGACATTGCCGGACGCGCGTCCGCCGGAAGAAGTGAAGCCGGCCTTCGACGAGGTCAACGGTGCCCAGCAGGTGCGCGAGCGCCTGATCAACGAAGCCCAGGCATACGCCGCCAAAGTGGTGCCCGAAGCGCGCGGTCAGGGTGCACGCACCCGCACAGGTGCTGAAGGCTACAAGCAGGCGACCGTCTCCAAAGCCGAGGGCGACGCCGACCGCTTCACTTTGTTGCAAGAGCAGTATGCCAACGCACCCGAGGTCACGCGCAAGCGCCTGTGGCTGGAAACCGTGCAGAAGGTGCTGTCGGAGAACCGCAAGGTGATCGGCAGCGATGGCCGCCAGGTGATCTACGTGCCGCTGCCGGCCGATGGCAACAAGTCCGCCAATAGCAGCGGCAACACAGGCAACGGCGGCATGCCGTCGATGGTGCCGCAGGATGTGCTGTTGAATCCGCCGCAAACCAGTGGCGGCAGCGAGGGCATCCGCAATCCGGAGCGCGGCCCGCGTCCAACCGGCCGTGAGGGAACCGACCAATGAAAAATTCGCTAATGATTGGCCTGATCGTCGCCGTGCTGCTGGGCCTGATGGGCTCGGTGTACGTGGTGCGCGAAGATCAGACCGCTATGGTGCTCAACCTGGGCCGTGTGGTGCGTGCCGACCTCAAGCCCGGTCTGCACTTCAAGGTTCCCTTGGTGGAATCGGTCCGCGTGTTCGATCGCCGCTTCCAGGTGCTGGACACCGCCCCGGCGCGCTACTTCACCGCCGAGCAGAAAGACGTGAGCGTGGACTTCTTCGCCATCGGTTACATCTCCGATGTGCGTGCGTTCTACCGCGCCACCGGTGGTGAGGAGTCGGTGGCCAATTCGCGCCTGGCCCCGATCATCACCGACTCGCTGCGCAACCAGATCAACTCGCGCACCTTGCAGCAGTTGGTCTCCGGCGACCGCAGCGAACTGATCGCCAACCAGCTCAAGGGCATCAACGGCGCCATCAAGGCCCTTGGCATGCAGATCACCGACCTGCGCATCAAGCAGATCGACCTGCCGACCGACAGCCAGGTGATCACCGACGTCTACGAGCGCATGCGCGCCCAACGCAAGCAGGAAGCCAGCAAGCTGCGCGCCGAAGGCGAAGAGCAGGCCCTGACCATTCGCGCCCAGGCCGACCGCGAATCCACCGTGATCGTGGCCGACGCCGAGCGCGATGCACAGAAGCTGCGCGGCGAAGGTGACGCCGACGCCGCCCGCATCTACGGCCAGGCTGGTTCGAAAGATCCATCGTTCTACGCGTTTTACCGCAGTCTGGAGGCGTATCGCGGCTCCATGACCGACGGCAACGGCGTGGTAGTGCTGGACAAGAACGATCCGTTTTTGCAGTACCTCAATAGCGATCGTTGATCGTTCGTCGATCGCTTCGCGTTAAAACAAAAACGCCCGCGCAATGCGGGCGTTTTTGTTTGTGTCCCCAGCGCGGCCGAAGGGACATGAGCGTGCCGCATCGCGATGTCTCAAGAGCGCAGGTGTGAGCACCAGCCTTCGTAGGAGCGCACCTGGGCGCGACGGGCATTACCAGCAAAGCGATTCGCGCCCAGGTGCGCTGCTACGACGCGGAACTTGTCGGGCACACTGCATCTCCCACATTGCGACGGTATTGGTGATGCAAGAGTTTCTATCCGCGTTATGCCTGATCGCCGTCATCGAAGGCCTGCTGCTGTTTACCGTGCCCACCGCCTGGAAGCGCATGGTCGAGCAACTGTTCAGCCTGCCCACTGCCCAACTGCGCGCCATTGGCGGCGTGACCCTGGTGCTGGGCGCGATCGCGCTGTGGATCGTGCGCCACTAAGAGCTGCTAACAAAACGTCGCGAGCGGTCGTCAAGTGGGTGCGGGCGGCGCGCTCAGAACCGGAGTGTACGCGTGGTACATGTCGATTCCGAGCACCGACCGCGCCCGCCTGGCGGTGAGCGCAGTCGTTTTTTTAGCCGCTCTAAATTGGCAGCCCATCATCGGCGACGACAGAAGCGAGTAGGGAGGCGCCGATCGGCAACAGGAACAGCGGATTGCAGCTCACCAGCGGGGTTGGTCCGCTGGGGCTCTCAGCGAGTTTGAAGCACCAGCGGCCGCGCAGCGCGCCCCAATCTGACCAATTCCGGGGCGGCCACCCCCAAGGGGTAGTGCCTGCCACCCGAAACCCGGATAATGCACAAAAGCCGGCCGGGCACGCTCCACTCAGAGCACTCCGTTCGGCTTTTTCCGTGTCAGGGCTTTCGCGCCACGGCAACGCTTCCCGATGGAGCCGCGCGCATCGTGTCGCTGCCAGTCCTGGGCCGGTCCCATCCCGCGGCCCCGATGGCCGCAGCAAAAATCAGGAGTTCACCCCGTCATGGGTCAGTCAGTTGTCGTGCTCGGTGCCCAGTGGGGCGATGAAGGCAAGGGCAAGATCGTCGATCTGCTCACCGAAGAAATCGGTGCGGTCGTGCGCTTCCAGGGCGGCCATAACGCCGGCCACACCTTGGTCATCAACGGCAAGAAGACCGTCTTGCATCTGATTCCGTCCGGCATCCTGCGCGATGGCGCGCTGTGCCTGATCGGCAATGGCGTGGTGATCTCCCCGGCCGCGCTGATCAAGGAGATCGGCGAGCTGGAATCGGCTGGTGTGGAAGTGCGTTCGCGCCTGAAGATCTCCCCGGCCGCGCCGCTGATCATGCCGTACCACATCTCCCTGGATCAGGCGCGCGAGAAGGCTGCTGGCGGCAAGGCCATCGGCACCACCGGCCGCGGTATCGGTCCGGCGTACGAAGACAAGGTGGCCCGTCGCGGTATCCGCATCGCCGACCTGCATTACCCGGCGCAGCTGGAAGAACTGCTGCGTACCGCGCTGGATTACCACAACTTTGTGCTGACCAAGTACCTGGGCGTGGAGGCGGTCGATTTCCAGAAGACCTTCGACGAAGCGTTGGCCTTCGGCGACTATGTGCAGCCGATGAAGTCCGACGTGGCCGGCATCCTGCACGACCTGCGCAAGCAGGGGAAGCGCGTGCTGTTCGAAGGTGCGCAGGGCGCACTGCTGGACATCGACCACGGCACCTATCCGTATGTCACCAGTTCCAACACCACGGTCGGCGGCGCACTGGCCGGCACCGGCGTGGGTGCCGATGCGATCGATTACGTGCTCGGCATTGCCAAGGCCTACGCCACGCGCGTAGGCGGCGGCCCGTTCCCGACCGAGCTGGACGACGACGTGGGCCAGGGCATCCGCGACCGCGGTGCCGAGTACGGCGCCTCCACCGGCCGCCCGCGTCGCTGCGGCTGGATGGACATCGTTGCGCTCAAGCGTGCCGTGGCCATCAACGGCATTTCCGGCCTGTGCATCACCAAGCTCGACGTGCTTGACGGCATGGAAAAGCTCAAGGTCTGCATCGCCTACGAATACCGCGGCAAGCGCACCGAATACGCACCGCTGGACGCGCAGGGCTGGGAAGACTGCACGCCGGTGTACCTGGAGTTCCCGGGCTGGACCGAGAACACCCACGGCATCACCGAATGGGACAAGCTGCCCGTGGCCGCACGCGCCTACCTGCGCGCGCTGGAAGAACTGGCCGGCTGCCCGATCAGCATCGTCTCCACCGGCCCGGACCGCGACCACACCATGGTGCTGCAGGATCCGTTCGCCTGATCGCAGGCACGTGCGCGGAGTAACGAAAAGCCCTGCGTCAGCGGGGCTTTTCTCTGTGTCATGCGGGTCACCGCCGCCATCGTTGGAACTGGGGCGTCTCTGCGGTACCCGAGGTCGATACCATGACAAGGAAGATGGCTGATGTTCGCAGCGTTGCTCAATCAACGATTTCATCGCAAGCCGCATCCGTATGCGTTTTCCCAACGATTTCCAGCATGGGAAGGAGCCGCGATGCGCATAGCGGGCGGATGAGCGCGAGCCGGTTTGCAAAGGCAGATGTTTAGTTTGATATTCCATATTCCGGAATATGTAATAAAGCGGATCTAACGTGGAATTCAAGCCGCACGATTTAGTAGTGCTGTACAAGCAGGTCGCCCAACCGGGCCAGGCCTGGACGTATGCCTCCCTTGGAGAAGCGCTGGGCATGAGCGCCTCTCAGGTGCATCGCAGCGTCAAGCGCGCGTTGGCCTCCGGCTTGGCGCTGGAAAAAAGTCGCGGCGAGTGGGAGACGGTGCGCACGGCGCTGCACGAGTTTGCGGTCCACGGCGTGCGTTACGCCTTTCCTGCCGTCATCGGGCCGCTTAGAGCCCGTTCAAAGTCTTCCCGAATTATCCGATCATATGGAGATGAGAGCACGCTATCCCAGTGACGTCAGCCGCG
>NZ_MDEJ01000091.1 GCF_002940065.1 Xanthomonas populi | reverse complement strand
TTGTCCTGTTTAATTGTCAGTCCATCCAGTCAACCTATGGTTGAAAGCACAGTCAGTAGAGCGCTCAACAGCAGATCGGCAGGGAATCATTAGCCGGACTTCGAGCAAGGCATTGCCCTGGAAGGGCTGCCGGCTTCGGGTGGTCTGCGTTTAAGAGCGGTCACCGTGCGCTACGCGCACACAGAGCCAGAGCGCGGTCAGGATGACGGCACACGCCGAATGCCCTCGCTGCGGCAGACCACCGAGTGCGGCAAGGCCGTATCGGACACTGACAGTTTTCCTTTTGGTGCCCAATAAAAAGCCCGCTCGTTAGCGGGCTTGTTTGTTTCTGACAAGTTGCCTAGGCCGCTTCCAGCACTCGCATTTCGATGTGCAGATCCGCAGCAGCCAGCATGTTCACCAGCGTATCCAGACTGAACAGATCGATCTTGCCGCGCATCAGATCCGACACGCGCGGTTGCGTCACGCCGAAGACCTTGGCCGCCTGGGACTGGCTCAATCCTTCGCGTGCAATGTGATCCTTCAGCGCCATCATGAGCGCCGATCGCAGCTTCATGTTTTCAGCCTGCGGGGGGGTGTCTTCGATCGCGTCCCACACGCTGGCAAAGCGTTCATTAGTCATCGGCTTAACTCCTTCACCAAATCTCGATAGCGTTTCTCGGCTAGGTCCAAATCCGCTTTACTGGTCTTCTGCATCTTCTTTTGGAAGCAATGCAGGACGTAGACTGCATCGGAGAACTTCGCCACGTAGATGATCCGGAATGCTCCTGCAGCATCCCGAATCCGAATCTCTTGGACGCTCTGACCGACGGTCGGCATTGGCTTCCAATCGTCGGGCTCGCGACCGCTTTGCACCTGGTCAAGCTGATAGCCGGCCTCGCGCCGTGCCGAGGCGGGGAAAGCGCGCAGATCATCAAGGGCACCGGCCCGGAACTCGACAGGTTTGTCAGCCATCCAAATACTATACAAAATTTTGTATAGGCTGGCAAGCCTCCCCTGCCCGGCACGCTGAATCTAGGGGGTCGGCAGGGAGTCATTAGCCGGACTTCGGAGAAGGGCATGACCCTGGAAGGGCTGCCGGCTTCGGGGACGGACGTTGGAGAGCGGTCACCGTGCGCTACGCGCACAACAGCGCTTCGCATCCGCAGCGCAAGCCCTCTGTCTGAGACAGTAGGGCATTTTGCTAAAATCCAGTGCTAGCGCCGACTGGCCAAATCGGTGGTGCCATGTTCTATCCACCACAGAGGTACTGCACCGAATGCCAGGCCGACCGCGTGCTGCTGACAGCCACCAAGATCCCAAGCCGGTGCCAGTGGAGAGGCTGATTTTTGCACGCAAATTCCGCCAGGCTCGAAAAGCAGCGAAGCTCAGTCAACGTGGCATAAGAGATAGGACAGGGTTCACTCAAGCGTGGATAAGCGCAGTAGAAACGGGGAAATCGGCACCTAACCTCGACAGCATGGCCGTCTTAGCCAAGTGTGTCGGTGTTCCTTTATGGAAGCTTCTCGTACCGTAGCGCTCGTCACATTTTTAATGGCCCGAGAAGGTGACTTTGAAACCATAATGATATTATTGAGTATGTCATCTGTGGTTCAAGCACAATAAATGCACGCATCGGTCTCCCCACCCACCACCCGCCATAGCCGGCTGCTGGACATGATGAAGTCCGCGCTCGGCGGTGCCATCGGCGAGCTGCTGGACGATCCGGCCGTTGAAGAAGTGCGCGTCAACCCCGATGGCCGGCTGTGGTACGCCAAGGACGGTCGCCGGATTTGCCACGACCACACCCTGGATGTGATCACGCGCATGCGCGTGATCAAGATCGTGGCCGATCACGTCGGCGAGATTGCCGATAAGGACAACCCGAGCTTTCCGGCCGAGCTGCCAGAAACAGGCTATCGCTTCCATGCAGTACTGCCGCCGGAATCACCCGATGGCCCGACGTTTGTGATCCGCAAGAAGTCCAATCTGCGGCTTACGCTGGACGACTATGTGACCAACGGGCAGCTCACCCAGCGACAACGGGATGTCATCGTCAAGGCGGTTCATGACCGCGACAACATCGTGATCGTCGGCGGCAGCCACACAGGGAAAACCACCTTTGCCAATGCCGTCCTGTACGAAATGGGCCGCATCACCGGGCGGGTGATCACACTGGAAGACACGCTAGAACTGCGCGTGGAAGCTGATGAAGTCGTGCGCTTGCGCACCGTGCGGAATCGCGACCAGATCACCCGCAGCATGACGCACCTGTTGCGCGATACGCTGCGTATGACACCAGACCGTCTGATCGTCGGCGAGGTGCGTGGCCCGGAGGTCATGGACATGCTCGATGCCTGGAACACCGGCCATCCCGGCGGGCTATGCACCATCCACGCCAACAGCGCCAACGAAGCATTGGAGCGCATCGAGGATTTGCTCGTGCAAGGCGGGTTCTTGCCGGTTCCGCGCAAGATCGCCCGCACGGTGCAGATCATCGTGAGCATCGGTTTCGAGACGGTAGACGACGATGAGGGCCGCAAGGCGGTGCGGCGCGTGCGTGAAGTGCTGCGCGTCAAGGGCGTCGAGCAGACGCCAGAAGGGTACGTCTACAAGCTTCTGTCAGCCGAATGACCGGGCCGCTGCTTGGTGTGCTAGATGTATACACACTACGTAAAAAAAAAGAACTTTCCCCCAACGCAGGACATGACGATGAAGCTCCGCAACACTCGCACTCTCCAGCTGCTCACGCTGGCGTTTTTCTTGTTGCCGGCCGCCGCCTACGCAAGCGGCACCGGCATGCCGTGGGAAGACTGGCTAGATAAGATTTTGAATAGCATCACCGGTCCCGTCGCCAAGGCGATTGGGGTGATCTCCATCGTTGTCTGTGGTCTCGGGATGGCGAACTCGGAAGGAGGCTCCGGGATGAAAAAGCTGATGGCGGTCCTACTCGGCTTGTCGGTTGCCTTCAGCGCAAGCACGTTCTTCCTCAGCTTCCTTGGCTTCGGCGGCGGCGCGGTGTTCTGATCGTGGACGAACAAACCAACCCAGATGGCTATGAGGTGCCGGTACACCGCGCACTGTCCACACCCAGGCTTCTTGTAGGTATTCCGCGCGACATGGCCGTTGTCGCGTTCACGACGGCTGCAGCCCTCGTGCTTGGCCTGCAATCGTGGTGGAGCTTGCCGTTCTACATGGTCATCCACATCGGCCTGGTTCTACTGACCAAGTACGACACGCAATGGCCGGAGGCGTTGAAACGCGCGCTCCGCTTGAAAAACCACTACCGCGCATAGCGGGCTACCGGTCAGTGATCCGCAAGGGCGGACCACTGACCGGCGGCATCCAGTGAAGGCCAACCCATGCAGCGACTTCCGAAATACAGCAACGAACCCACCGACATTGGCGATGTTCTGCCGTGGGCGTATCTGGTCGCCCCCGGTGTGGTGCTTAACCGCAATGCCTCGTTGATCACAACGCTGCGCTATCGCGGGCCAGACCTCGATTCGGCCACCAAGCACGAACTGATTGCCGTGTCGGCTCAGATGAACAACCTGTTCCGCCGCCTTGGCGACGGCTGGTATTTCCAGATCGACGCACCGCGTGCACCCAGCACCAACTATCCCAGCGGCGAACACTTCCCCGATCCGATGTCGTATCTGATCGATGAAGAGCGCCGCACGATCGCCGAGACCGGCGTGCACTTTGAGACCACGTATTACTTCACACTCGGATGGTTGCCGCCCAAGGCACGGGAAAGTACAGCCCGCGCTTGGTTCTTCACGGACCCGGACGGGCAGCGCAAGAGTGCGGCCAACCGCGACCGGCAGACAATCAACGATTGGCTCGACAAGTTCGAGGTGGAGCGCGTTCGGCTCCTGGAAGCCTTCTCGGCCATCCTGCCCGAGGTGCATGCGCTCGATGACTCCGAGCTGCTGACCTACCTGCACGACACAATCAGCACCAAACGTCACCCGGTTGTACCTGGTGACGTGTCCCAAGAGCTTTGCCGCGTGCTGCCCGACACCCCGCTGATCGGGGGCAAAGAACCGAAGCTGGGCAAACACCACTTGGGCATCATCACCGTGCGTCAGTTCCCGACGCAGACCATCCCCGGCATTCTGGATCGCTTGAACCGGATGGGCATGGCCTACCGGTGGGTGACGCGCTGGGTGGCCTTGGACAAGGCCACGGCCGATAAGGAAATGAAGAAGATCCAGCGCGAGTGGTTCAGTGGCCGCAAGTCCTTCATGGTCATTCTCAAGGAGCTAGTGAGCAAGTCAGAGTCAGCGCTGGAAAACCCCGAAGCCCTCGCCAACGCGGCCGACGCCAATGCGGCGATGCAGGAAATCGCGGCCGAGGCGGTGGGCTATGGCTACTTCACCCAATCGCTGATCGTGCTTGATACGGATCGGCGAAGGTTGGAAGCCAAGCTGCGCGCGGTCGAGCGCGAAATCAATGGCCTAGGCTTTGTGACCATTGACGAAGCCCGCGATGGCAATGCCATTGACGCGTTTTTGGGCGCGGTGCCAGGCAACGCCCAGCACAATATCCGCCGGCCGATGGTGTCCACCCTCAACCTCGCCCATGCCATGCCGAGTTCCAGCGTGTGGGCCGGGCCGCGCTATTGCCAGAACGATCTATTCCCCGGCAACCAGAATCTGGACCACGCCCCGCCGCACATGTTCGTGGTCACTGGGGAGACGACGCCGTTCCGCTTCAGTACGTATGTGGGCGACGTAGGGCACGCGATGGTCATCGGCCCGACCGGTGCCGGCAAGTCGGTGCTACTCAATTTGGGAGAGACACAGTTCCGTCGCTATGAAACCGCGCAGGTCTACATCTTCGACAAGGGCGGCAGCTCCCGCATTACCACCGATCACGTGGGTGGCCGCTTCTACGACTTAGGCGGTGACAGCAGCCCGGCGTTTCAGCCGCTGGCCCACGTGGACAACGACCAGGAGCGGGCATGGGCGCAAGAATGGCTGATTGACATCATCGTGGGCGAAGGCGTCGATATGACGCCGCAGCGTAAGCGCGCCATCTGGGATGCGCTCAACGAGCTGGGCGCAGACGACAGCCCGGTCGAGCAACGCACCATTTCAGGCTTTACCGTGCTGGTGCAAGATCCAGACATAAAGCAGGCCTTGCACCCGTTCACGGTGGACGGGGCGCACGGCTATCTGCTGGATGCAACGCACGACGACGTGTCGCTGGGCAGCTGGCTCGCGTTTGAAATGGAAGAATTGATGAACACCCCCCAGGTGGTCATGCCGGTGTTGACCTACCTGTTTCACCGCTTGGAGCAGCGCTTCGACGCGAAGCGGCCGAGCCTCCTGGTGCTCGATGAAGCATGGCTGTTCCTCGACCACCCAGCGTTTTCGGCAAAGATCCGCGAATGGCTCAAGGTGCTGCGCAAGGCCAACGTTGCGGTGTGGTTTGCCACGCAGAGTTTGGCCGACGTGGCGCAATCCAAGATCATGCCGACGCTCATCGAGGCATGCATGACCAAGATCTTCCTGCCCAACAGCAGCGCCCGAAACGACGAGGTGGCCAAGTTCTACCGGATGTTCGGTTTGAACGAAAAGCAGCTGGACATCCTTGCCAGCAGCACGCCCAAACGCGACTACTACCTGACCAGCCCGCAGGGCAATCGGCTTTTTTCACTGGGCATGGGTCCGTTGGCACTGGCCGTTTGCGGCGCTACTGGAAAAGAGGCGCAGCGCGAAGCCATTGCCATCCGCAACGCCACCAGCACCACCAGAGAATTCAACGAAGCGTATTTAGCGCAGCTGGTCAACAAGCACGACCAGGCGCAAGTGAGCAAACCCGCGAGCCAGCTCACGGCTTCGCCCCTGCAATGGGCGCTCGACTTCGTGCGCTCGGTTGATAGCAGTCCCGCACCATCCAGCAACACCACCATCCAAGCCTAAACCCAGCATGGAGAACGCTATGAAAATTCGTCGCGTCACCGCCGCACTGACCGTCGCCATCGGCTTAGCAGTTGCCGGCGGCTCCGCCGTCTATGCCCCCCCGGCGCAAGCGATTGTGTGTGCCAATTGCAGCAACCTAGTGACCCAGCTGTTGCAGCAGAGTCAGGAGATCTCGGCTTACGCCAAGCAGGTGCAGCAATACAAGACCCAGATAGATCAATGGAACTTGCAGATCCAACAGGTTGCCAACGAGGGGCGCAATCTCGCCTCGCTGCCGCGCAACGTGTTTGGCGAGTACCAGCAGGTTTACAACTCCTACAAGCAGAGCATCAATCAGCTGCGCGGGAGCATGGCGAAGTTGCAGAACACGCGCGACATGTTCGCCCAGCGCTATCCCCAAGTGACCAATGACGCGACCTTTCAGCAGCTTTCCGCGATGGTCGATCAGTGGCAATCGCAGGGCCGCGAGAACGTAGAGGACGCCCTCTACAGCGGCGCCGCCGTCCTGGACACCCTGGACAGCACCAACCAGCAGTTCGAGACGATGGGCCAGGCTTCGCAGTCAGCGACTGGTGCGCTCGCAGCCACGCAGGCCGGCAACCAGATCAACATGCTGGTCGGGCAGGAAATGATGAAGCTCAACGCACAGACCGCTTCCATGAACCAGGCCATCCTTGAGGAACAGGCTCGGCAGATGGCGGGCGATCGCGTAACGCAGCGGAACATCGATAACGCCCATCGCAACGAAAAAGCCTTCCAGAAATCTACCCAACCAGCTGCAAAGCCAATTGGAGAGTGGTGGTGAGCGCCCGCGTCCTAGCCGCCCTCGTGCTTGCTGCTGTCAGCCTCGCAGGCTGCACAGCGCAACCTGCGGGAAAGTCCTGTGAACAGACTTTGACCTGTGAAGCTCCAGAAGTACTCCCCAAGACCGTACCTGCCAAATGCGGATGCGATTTACTGTTTGATGAGGAATGCAGGGCGTTGATCGACCGCACCTACGGGAAGAGCGCAGGCAGCAATTTAAAGACTCGGCTGGTCCTGGCGAATGCTTATGGGGACGCGGCTCAACGTGCATGCCCTCCTGCACCAAGCCAGCCCGCCGGCAAACAAAAGCGTTCCGACGCTTTCGCGCCATCGACTGTGAAGCCGGCCAAGCCAATTGGGGAGTGGTGGTGAACGGTCGCGTTCGTGCCTCCCTCGTGCTTGCTACTGCGGCCCTCGCCGGCTGCGGCGGCGATCGTACCGCTCAAGTTCCTGGCAGTGTCTTCGCTACAGCCACGATTCCCGGCGATCAACCAATTCCGATCGTCGAGAAATTAGGTTTGCCGGACAAGTGCAAGAGACTCGAGACTTTTGATCAGGCATGTTCAGACCAGATCGATGCCGCATACGGCAAGGGTGCGGGCGGCGATGCAAGGAGCAAGTTGGGGACTTGCAGCGCGTATGGAAATTGCGTCGGGATGCCGCGCAGTCGTGCCTACGAGAAGTCCACTGTGCCTCCCGCCAAGGTCGATTTCCTCAAGTGAGCAGGAGTCCACTGTGCCTGCTGCAAAGACGAGCTTCTAGCCTTAAAAGGAGGCAGTAATGGACCCGACCACCACCGGATTCCTGACCGCGCTACTCAACAATTTCGTAGCTGTGTTTTCAAACGGGTTCGGCATTATTACGCCGCGCGCGTCGGCAATCCTGGGTACCTTAGCCGCCATAGAGGTTGCGCTGGCGTCGCTTTTCTGGGCATTGCGCGGTGAGGAC
Source organism: Xanthomonas populi (assembly GCF_002940065.1). Taxonomy (GTDB): domain Bacteria; phylum Pseudomonadota; class Gammaproteobacteria; order Xanthomonadales; family Xanthomonadaceae; genus Xanthomonas; species Xanthomonas populi. The sequence continues at coordinate 8,609 of NZ_MDEJ01000091.1, read as the reverse complement.
TTCACCGCGCCATTCCTTCGCAAGCTATTGCGGATCGGCTTCTTTGCCTTCTTGGTGGCGTCGTGGCCGACATTGACGGAAGGCGTCGCTAGCGGCCTCGCACAAATCGGCTCCCTCGCTGGCGGTGGCTCAGGCGCGCCATTGGTCAAAGATCCTAGCCGCATCCTCGAGCAGGCAATGGCTGTCATCAAGCCAATCGAGGACGAAATGGCGCACATCCAAAAAGGGCCGTGGTATCAGAAAATTGCCGTATTGGCGGTGGTGATTCAATACACGATTGCGGAGCTGTGTGTGCTGGTCGCGTTCTTCATCTTGGCGATCACCTGTTTGCTCACACAAATTGAGTTCGCGCTGGTGGCGGTATTAGGCCTAATCCTGGTGCCGTGGGGAGTGAGCAACCACACCGCGTTTCTTGCGGAAAAAGCCATCGGTGCAGTGATTGCACAGGGCGTCAAACTGATGGTCCTGAGCTTCATCATTGCCGTCTACGGGGGGGTGCTTAACACGTTCACCCTAAGCCCAGGACCAGCGCCAATGGATACATGGCTGTTAGCCGGCTCTGCGTTCGTTATGGCAATCATCGCGGTGCATGCCCCGGCAGTGGCGGGCGGGTTGCTCTCAGGCTCGCCGTCATTGACCGCCGGCAGTGCGGCCGGCGTGGCAATCGGTGCCGGCGCAGCTGCAATCGGTGCTGGCGTTGGTGCGGCCGCTCTCGGACGCATGGGCGCAGCCAGTGCGGCCAAGACCATCACCGCCGCTGGGCAGATCCACGGCGCTGGCAGTGCCGCCGCCGCCAACAGCACAGGAGCTGGTGCGGCCGCACTGAGTAATCCGGGTGTGCGTGGTGGCGTAATTGCTGGGCTGATGGCCGCAAGCACCACGCCGGCCGGCCAAGCCGCAGCGGCTGGACTTCAACGTGCCGCAAGCACCCGGCTAGGCCAGGCCGCTATGAAGTTCGGGTCAGCTGCCGCCGCCAACATCGATCGCGGTGTGTCAGCTGGTGCCAGCTACGCCGCAGCCGGTGTGACCCAAGCGGGCCGAATGGCCGCTTCGCCAGTCACCAATGCCGGCGCTGCCGTGAAAGATGCCTGGTCGCAGGGCGTGACGATGGGCGGCGGTCTTTCCCCGACCGCATCGTCACCGCCTGCGCCGCCCACGCCATCGCCGGAACGGCTGGAAGCGGGCAGGCAGCGATTCAGCGACGCAGCAACGGTCGCCAAAGCAACAACCACGGCTGTGAAAGGAGCCACAACCACCAGCAGTGGCGGTAGTGGGAACCCGACGATTGCCCCAACAAACGACGAGAGCTAACAACGCATGAGCAGCACCAAAGACCTACTGCAAACGCCCGTCGGCCAGCGTCCCAGCTCGGCGCCGATGTCCCCACACCACGATTCAGCGCGCAAGGGCTGGACAGACAAACTTGAGAAATCGGAAAGCGACAAGCGCGCATGGCGCTGGCAAGCACTCGGCGGCTATGCGTTGTCGGTCGTGCTGGCCGGTGGACTCATTGCCGTGACCAATCGGCCACCGCCGAAGCCACTCATTGCGCGCATCAACACCGATGGCGCCCCCCAGGTCGTGGGCTATGCGAGTCCCAACTACACGCCCGGCCAAGCCGAGATTCGCTACTTCCTCAAACATTGGGTCGAGCTAGTTCGCACCGTCCCGCTTGATCCGGTGGTTGTGAAGTCGGCATGGAGCGAGGCCTACAGCTTCATGACCCCGGCCTCAGCAAACAAGCTCAATGCCGAAGCCCGCGTGCCGGGTTCGACCATGAGCAAGGTCGGCCAAGAAACCGTCACCACGCAAGTCACCTCCGTGGTGCCCGTGTCGGCCGACAGCTACCAGGTGCGGTGGGTGGAAACGAGCTTCACCGACCAGGGCCAGGTCAAAGAGCGGGCGACGTGGACCTCCACGTTCACCATCAAGCAAAGCACGCCCGACCCCAAGGTCGAGCTGGTGAACCCGCTTGGCTTGTTCATCACTGACTTCAATTGGCAGCGCGACATCGGTAGCGCCCCCTAATTTTTCGCCTACGAGTGCAAACACTATGCAAACCATGAAGACGCACATCCTGCCCCTGTTACTGCTGACTGCCGGCGCTGCCAACGCGCAGACTGCACCCCAAGTGCCTGCCATCACCAGCGCGCTCAATGACAACGCTACAGCCACTGCCAATGCGAACCCGTTGCCAGACAGCGCAGCCACGTCTACGCCGGCATATGTGCCACCACCCGCGCAGCCAGAGCGGCTGTCTCCCCGTGTCGCCAAAGCGCGGTCGGACTTCGACAGCAAGCAGCGCGCCCAAGTGGCCGAGTACGTCGGCCAGGCGCGCCAGGTGCCAACGAGCAGCAGCACGGCGAACGTCGGCGGTCAAACAATCTTCACCTACCGGCCTGGTGCGCTTTACACGATCTATGTCGGCGCAGGCCGTCAGACCGTGATCGACTTCCAGCCCGGCGAACAGCTGACGGGCGAGGTCAATGGCTCGGACACTGTGCGGTGGCTGATTAGCCAGGTCACCAGCGGCACCGATGCCGGCGAGCAAGTGCACCTGGTACTCAAAGCCGTGGAGCCAGGTCTGACCAACGACCTGTTCATTGCCACCAATCGTCGCACCTACCTGGTCACTGCGCGCAGCGTGGCCGATTGGAGCATGCCGAGTGTGTCATGGCAGTACCCGATGGACACCTGGAAAGCGAAGCAAGCCGTCGCGGCCAAGCGCGAAGCGGTCGAGCCGGTGGCCGTGGCCCCGGATGCGCTTCACTTCAATTACGACATCAAGGGCGGCCGCTATTCCTGGAAGCCCATGCAGGTCTTTGACGACGGTGCGCAGACCTATATCCGCATGCCGGCCACGCTCAATGCGACCGACGCCCCGGCCCTGTTCCTGATCGAGAAGGGCGAACCGCTGCTGGTCAACTACCGCGTCAAGGGTGTGGCGAACGGCACTACCGGCCCGACCTACATGGTGGATCGCGTGTTCGATCGCGCAGAGCTGCGCGTCGGTGCTAAGCAGACCATCACGATCCGCCGTCGCTAATCAAACAGGTGCCGCATGCAGACCACGAACGGAACCCCGGCTGACGACGAACGCGATCCTGTTACTGGCGAGTCAGCCTCGCGGGGCTACACGCCGCCGCAGGACGCGCCCATTCCCTTGGGCACGCCGAAGCCGAAGATCAAGAGTTTGGACAAGAAGAAGGTTGGCATCATCGCCGGCATCGCGGGCGTGCTGATCGCATTGGCGTTCGTCCAGGCTTTCACGCAAAAGCCCAACCAGAACAAAGCTAAGGATCAGCCGCCGACCACGAACATGGCGACCAAGCCCGAGGCGTTCAATGCGCTGCCGGGCGATTACGCCACGGCCGCACAGCAACGTGCAGAGCGTGCCCCGAAGCTGGGGCCACCGATGCCGGGCGAGGTCGGGCAAATGCAATACGAGGCCCAGCAGCAAGCCGAAACGCGCGCCTACGGCGGCGGTCGTGCACCGCCCCAGACAGCCGCGCAGCAGTTCGCCGCGCAGCAGGATCTACAGCGCCTGCAGCAGGCTGCCAACGCCCGCTACGCGAAAACCAGCTTCCAGCAGGGAGGTGCACCAAGTCAGGCCGGCAACATGAGGCCGCAGGCGTTCGGTGGGATGCCGCCCGAAGCGCCCGATGCTCTGCAGCAGCAGATGCTTGCCCAAGCAGCGGCGGCAGCTGCAGGCGCCAACGGCGGCGACAAGACCGGTCGCGATGACGCAAACCGACAGGACGACAAGCGCCAGTTCATGGACGAAAAGCGCGATACAGGCACGTTGCAATCGCGTCTGACACCGCCAGCAACGCCGACCGTCGTCAGTGCCGGCGTGCTGATCCCTGCCCTGTTCCTGACCGGCATCAATAGCGATCTACCCGGCCTGATCACCGCCCAGGTGTCACAGCCGGTCTACGACACCCCGACCGGCCGGTACGTGATCATCCCGCAAGGTTCAGTGCTGATCGGCGCATACGATTCGCGCGTCACCTTCGGACAGAACCGCGTATTGCTGGTGTGGCAGCGGTTGCGCTTTACCGAACGGGTCCAGTCTCGACCTGGAAGGCATGCCCGGCGTTGACCTATCCGGCTACGCTGGCGTGAGCGACAAAGTGAACAATCACTGGGGCAAGGTGCTGTCTAGCGTCTTGCTGTCCAGCACGGTTGCTGCAGCCGTTGCCACCGCCGAGGGCGATAGCTTCTCCTCTTTCCAGCGTGACGCCGGTCAAGCCGCGTCCCAAGGCGCGGCGCAGTCAATCAACCAGGCCGGCGCACAGCTGCTTCAGCGCAGCATCAATATCCAACCGACACTTGAAATCAGGCCGGGCCAAAGGGTCGCGGTGATGGTCAACAAAGACTTGGCGCTGCCGCCCTATGGCCCGTGATCGCGATCTAACGTGTGCAATATCGATAAACTCCGAGGGCTTTACCAACCACCCAACGGAGCCAAAAGCTATGCCTGCAAAAGCCGCTCGGCGACAAGTTGTCGCGAACGTGGCCCCTAAGCAGATGAAAGCGATTGACCGCGATGCACAGCGCGCCGGACTCAGCCGACGCATGTTTATGCAACACCTCATGGAAGAATTTCTGCTGCAACCCACGACCCTGGTCGCGGGCGGGATCTACCGCAAGTTAGATCGAGAACGTCTGCGCTTTCATCTCTCTGTTCCCATCCACAACGGCGTGAGCAAATACGCCAAAAAACTAGGCGTCACGATCAGCGTCGTCATCACCACCGCCGTAGCCAATCGCTACCCGCTCTAGGAACAACCACATGGCCCGTCAAACATCGGCACTGCCGAAAATCCCCGTCAAAACCGAACGTGTCACCAAGCGACTGCAATTCGACCCAGCGTTAGTCAAGCGCGTTGACGCCTTCTGCGACTTCTACGCGCAAACCGCTGGCGCAAAGCCGGATTGGAACGATGCAGCCGTTGCGCTGATCGACCATGCGCTAGAGCGCAATCGCGAGTTCGCCAAGTACATCGCCGAGCAAGCCAAGCCGGCCGCATGACCGCACTGTGACGCCATCTGTTCGTGCGGCCGCCCACTCGGTGCGGTCGCACGCAACAACCCGCCGGAGTTAGCTCATGAACACACCCGAAAAGAGTCTGGGATATCGCATCGGCGAAACGCTCTACGCCATGTCGCAGTGGTCACGCCCAGCCCGCGCCAGCATCGTGATCGTCGGCATGCTCGCCGCCATCGTATTTTTCTGGCTGTCACTGCCCGCTGCGGCTGTCGCTATCGGGTTCCTCTCGCTGGCGATGTTTTGGCTGCTGTTGCCAACCGACAAGCCAGCCGACAACGACACCGCCGCCAACGACCCGGAGCGATGACATGCGTCTATGGATCTGCGAGAAACGCGACCAGGCCAAGAACATTGCCCCGCTGCTGGGCAACCCGAAACCTGGTCAGGGCTACATCGATACCGACGATGGTCGGGTCACGTGGGCACGTGGCCACCTCCTGGAGCAAGTGGCCCCACCGGGATACGACAAAGCGTGGGAAGCATGGAATTTTGACGTGCTACCAATGATCCCCAGCACCTGGAAGCACAAGCCGACTGCTGACAAGGAGCGTGAGCGGGCCGTGCTGCTGGCCAACATTCCCAAGGCATCGGAAATTGTCATCGCCACCGACTGCGGAGCCGAGGGCGAGGCAATTGCCCGTGAGCTGCTGGACCACGCGGGCTATCGAGGCCCGGTGCGCCGGCTGTGGTACTCCGCGCTCGATGCGACAAGCCTCACCAAGGCCATCGCCACTATGAGACCAGGCGAAAGTAGCGAGCCGCTGTATTGGGCAAGCCAGGCACGCTCGCGCGCCGACTGGCTCATGGGCATGAATCTCAGCCGCGCCTACACGCTGCGATCCCGTGCCGCTGGCGGGAAAGGGCCGCGCCATGTGGGGCGCGTGATGTCCCCCACCCTCGCCCTGGTCGTGCGCCGTGATGCGGCCATCGAGGCGTTCCGCGAAGCGACCTACTACGACATCGAAATCACCGCGCAAACAGCGCTCGGCGCCAGTGTGGTGTTGACGCATGCGCCAGTGGATGAGGGCCGGATCTTCGCCCGCGCCGAAGCCGAAGCCATCGTTGCGGCTGCCACCGGAGCCAGCGGCCCGCTCGCTGTCACCCACGACGCCAAAGCGCAGAAACCTCCCTCACTGATGACGCTTGCCCGCTTTCAGCAGCTGGCCTCGCGGCGGTTCGGGTGGAGTGCCGATAAGACCCTGGACGTTGCGCAGAGCCTGTACGACAAGGAGCTGACCAGCTACCCGCGCACCCCGTGCGCGCTGTTGCCCAATGAGCAAGAGGTGCAGATTCCGAGCATCCTAGAAACCCTCGCTCAGGTGCCCGGCCTGGCGCGACACGTGGCGGCATTGACCGTCAACAAACCCACCATCCGGCCAAGCGTGTTCAACAGCGCCAAGATGGCAAAAGACCACGCAGAACACCATGCCATCGTCCCCACGGGCGTGCCGCTCGCCAGTCGCACGGTCAGCGATGACGAGCAGACCGCCTATCTGCTGATCGCGCAGCACTACCTTGCTGCGCTGCTGCCGGACTACACGTTCAACGAAACACGCATGACGCTGGAAGCTGGCGGCGTGGCATTCACCGCCAGCGCTCGCATTCCCGTCGATCAAGGTTGGAAATCCGTGTTTGGCGCGGATCCGGACAGCGAGGACGAGGACGACACGGCATCGCCAGTGCTGCCGGACATTAAGGACGGCACGCACAGCACAGTCGCTGCGGCCGCATTGCGGCCGAAGAAGACGCGCCCACCTAAGCGCTACACCGAGGGCGACCTAGTTGCCGACATGCTCGATGTCGGCAAGTTCGCCACCAATCCGGAGGTGCGCAAGCGCCTCAAAGAGAACGCAGGCATAGGTACCGACGCCACGCGCGGGACCATCATCACGAACCTGCGCGAGCGAGGCTACCTGGAGTCCAAGGGAAAATTCATCGTCAGCACGCCGCTGGCGCGCGAGCTGATTGCGATGCTGCCTGCCCCGATCACAGACGCTGCGACTACGGCGCTGTGGGAGGAAAAGCTGGACGAGCTGCGCCGTGGCCTAGTGCCCGTGGAAGCGCGCGATGAGTTCGTTTCCAAGGTCGCCGCCAACGTTACCCGCATCATCGACGCCGTGCGCGGCGATGCCGTCAAAGCCGCAGCCAACCGCCTACCCAGCGAAAGCCAGCTGCGCTATGCCCAGCTCATCGCGATGGAGCTGGGCGTCCCGCTGCCCGCCAATGCGGGCAGCTCCCACACGGCCGTACAGGCGTTTCTAGACGCACACAGCGCTGCCTACGGCAACCTGCCCCCGAGCGCGAAGCAGCTGGCCTACGCGGAGAAACTGGCCGCTGAGAAGGGCGTCACCTTGACCGACGAGCAGCGGCGCACACGCGCCGAGCTGGGCGCATTCCTGGATCTGCACGCGCCCAAAAAGGCGAAATCGTCACCAGCCAAGAAGACGGCGACCAAAGCCGCGAAGAAGCCAAAAGCGAAAGCCAAAGCGTGATAGCGGCCTAGTTGCATGCTTACATGCAAGCATGCAACTAGGTAGTATCTGTTGTGCAAATACATTGCACACCAATGGGTGACCTCAAAAATGCGCATGAAGCTCTTACGCCATCCGACAGTCGCGCTGTTCAAGGGAATGATCGCGGCCGGTGGCTGCTGGCTAGCGTCATTGCCCTTGATCTATCCGATGGTGACCACTGGCGAGTGGTCAGTAGGTCGCGTGTTATTTGCGCTGCTGTTCGCCGTCCTTGGCCCGTTGACGGGCCGCGTAATCGCACGCGCCACGCTGGCGAGCTGGCGCAACCGCCAGCCCAGCACACCCCCTGCTGTCTGACTTGGAGATTGCACGATGACCAACACACCTATCGCCGATGCCCCCATGCTTCCACCGGTTCCGGCCGTCAGCACCACCGTCCGGTGTGTCAGCTGCAACATGCTGCTGGCGACGGCATACCCAAACCAATGAGCAAGAAGCAAGGAAACGTATGAGCACATACAGTGGATATCAGAATTGTGTAGATGCTTTCGGTCCCTTCTTCGATGCTGTTCGGGCGCATGTAGAAGCCCTTCCGCTGCCCGAGTGGCAGCGCTACCGCACTTCGCGTCCGCACGCGCCCTGTGATGGCCCACAACTGCCGAAAAACGCCACGCGAGAGGACGTGCTAAAAGAATCCGCAAGCGTTTTGGTGGGCGACCGTCAGGAGGTGAGTGAAGAATACTGTGACATTGAAAGCGACCTCGCGCCTGTTGCAGTGGTTAAAGATCGCCCGGTCTACTTCTCAGCCCACTATGGCGTCTATTTCTGGTTCGGCACCGATGCTGGGTGGAGTTTCGCCGCGTCGCTGACTTATCCGGCAAGCCCTATTGATCACAACGGCTGTACCTGTGGTGATCCCGGTTGCTACCGTCTCTGGTGGCAGACATCTGCGACTTGATCAACATGCAGGGCGAACCATGAACACCGTTGCGCAGCTGCAGGCGTGGGCGTGACCGCAAGCGGTCACCGGCTTGGGGTGCTGCGCACCGATGCCGCGTGCCGCGTCATCGCCAGTCGGCCCTAAT
>NZ_MDEJ01000090.1 GCF_002940065.1 Xanthomonas populi | reverse complement strand
ACGAAGGTCTGCGCTTCGCAATTCGTGAAGGTGGCCGCACCGTCGGCGCCGGCGTGGTTGCCAAGATCATCAAGTAAGTGTGCCTGCGTCCAGTCGCCTTGCGGCGGCTGGATTCAAACGAATGGCGGGCCGGCTGAACCTCGGTCCGCCTTCGTTGTCTTAGGGTTTGCGGTAAACGAGTACATACGCCAGTAGCTCAATTGGCAGAGCAGCGGTCTCCAAAACCGCAGGTTGGGGGTTCGAGTCCCTCCTGGCGTGCCACTTCTCTTTCCGGCCCAGTAATTCGGGTCAGATCGGTAACTAGAGCCGGATGAATAGCAAAATCGAGCCTTCCAAAAGCGCGTCTGCTGCCAGCGCTGATATCGTGAAATACGTCCTCTCAGCGCTCCTGGTGATTGTGGGGCTGTTCGTGTGGTTCTGGTTTTCTGCGCCTGAACGCGCAACCCAGCTTGGAGCCTGGACGCCGCAGTTGCGTGCGCTGGCTGTCATTGTTGGGTTGGTGGCCGGTGCGTTTGTATTTCTGGGGACCGGCAAAGGCCGCGAGACCCGTGAATTCATGTTCGAATCCAGGTTCGAGTTGCGCAAGGTTGTCTGGCCGACACGCCAGGAAGCCATTCGCACCACCTGGGTCGTGATTGTTGTTGTGATCATTCTGAGTTTGCTGTTGGGCGGCTTCGACTTTGTCATCCAGAAGCTCACGCAGTGGTTCCTGGCTCGTTGAGGAGAATCAAGCAGTGAAGCGTTGGTATGTCGTTCACGCCTATTCAGGCTTTGAAAAATCTGTTGCGCAAGCATTGCGCGACCGCATCGTACGTGCAGAAATGGAAGAGCGTTTCGGTGACGTTTTGGTGCCGACCGAAGAAGTCATCGAAATGCGCGCCGGCCAGAAGCGTAGGTCCGAGCGCAAGTTCTTCCCTGGCTACGTGCTGGTGCAGATCGAGACTCATGAAGAAGCCGGTATTCCGCGCATCGACAATGAAAGCTGGCATCTGGTGAAGGAAACTTCCAAAGTGATGGGTTTCATTGGTGGTACGGCCGATCGCCCGTTGCCGATTCGTGACGAAGAGGCTGATGCGATCCTGCAGCGTGTGCAGGAAGGTGTCGAGAAGCCGCGTCCGAAGGTTTTGTTCGAGCCTGGTCAGATGGTGCGCGTCACCGATGGCCCGTTCAACGACTTCAATGGCGTTGTTGAAGAAGTTAATTACGAGAAGAGCAGGCTGCGGGTTGCCGTGCTCATCTTTGGTCGCTCCACGCCGGTCGAACTCGAGTTCGGCCAGGTTGAGAAGGGCTGACCCGAGAGGGCGCCTAGGCGCCCGCAGCAATTACTGTTATGATGCGTGGCTCGCTCACCTAGCGAACCGCCGGGGAAATAATGGCTGCCGAATGGCAGCCATATGCGTGTTATCAGAAACGTGAAGCCGGGACACGTGATTTCCCGGTCCGATGGGGAGCCTGTCGTCAAGGCGCTAGCACCCGGAAAATATCGAAATGGCTAAGAAAATAGTTTCTCTTATCAAATTGCAGGTCAAGGCCGGCCAGGCCAATCCGGCGCCGCCGGTCGGCCCTGCGCTGGGTCAGCGCGGCCTGAACATCATGGAGTTCTGTAAGGCGTTTAATGCAGCGACCTCCAAGCTGGAGCCGGGTCTGCCGACGCCGGTGATCATCACAGCGTATTCCGATCGTACCTTCACCTTCGTCACCAAGAGCACCCCGGCCAGCGTGCTGCTCAAGAAGGCTGCAGGCGTGACCTCCGGCTCCAAGCGCCCCAACACCGACAAGGTGGGCAAGGTGACGCGCAAGCAGCTGGAAGAGATCGCCAAGACCAAGGAAGCCGATCTGACTGCGGCCGAGCTGGAAGCGGCAGTGCGTACGATTGCGGGTTCTGCCCGCAGCATGGGTTTGACGGTGGAGGGCTAAGACATGGCACAGAGCAAGCGCTTTAAGGCCATTGCGGCCGCTGTCGTTCCGGGCAAGACCTATGCCTTCGATGACGCAATCAAGATCCTGAAGACCGTGACCAAGGCCAAGTTCGTCGAGTCGATCGACGTCGCTGTGCGCCTGGGCGTGGACGCCAAGAAGTCCGACCAGCAGGTGCGCGGTTCGACCGTGCTGCCGGCCGGTACAGGCAAGAGCGTGCGCGTCGCAGTGTTCGCACCGGCCGGCGCCAAGGCTGACGAAGCCCTTGCTGCAGGCGCCGAGGCAGTGGGCATGGACGACCTGGCCGAGAAGATGCAGGCCGGCGATCTGAGCTACGACGTGGTCATCGCCACCCCGGATGCAATGCGCGTCGTTGGTAAGCTCGGCACGCTGTTGGGCCCGCGCGGCCTGATGCCGAACCCAAAGGTCGGCACTGTGTCGGCCAACCCGGGTGAGGCCGTCAAGAATGCCAAGTCGGGTCAGGTGCGCTACCGCACCGACAAGGCCGGCATCATCCACTGCACCATCGGCAAGGCCAGCTTCGATGACCAAGCGCTGAAGTCGAACCTGCAGGCGCTGCTGCTGGACCTGATCAAGGCCAAGCCGGCCACCTCCAAGGGTACCTACCTGCAGAAGGTGTCGGTCAGCTCGACGATGGGTCCTGGCGTTACGGTCGATCAGTCCAGCCTTGCGCTGAAGTGATCTGATGGGCCAGGCCTGTCATGGGCCTGACCCGTCGATGTAGTACAGCATTGTTTTTCCGGCCCGGGTCACCGTGTGCTGGGAGTCCGTTCCCTCCTTTGGGGTAACGGACATTTTGAAGGCGATCGCTGGCATGTCCGGCGGTAGCCGTCAAAGACCGCAGGCGCGGTCAGCGCAGATCGACGACGGGCAGGGATGCTCACATTGGCAAGGAGTCGCCGTCGATGCAGCGGGGTCGCTTAATCAGGTTCGTATGAGCCGGCCGGCGTAGATGGTGTCGCCCTTCTGGAGCTTTCTGGTTTACGCGCGTCTGGGACATCCCGGATCGAGCCCACTCCAGGTCTAGAACGGCCACCAAAGGAACATCGGTCGATGTTCCCGGCTTCCAGGATGGAGGCTGCCCTGGACCGCAACCGGCAGGAGCCGCGAGCGGAGTAGTTTGAAGCGGGGATGAGAGATTCGGCAGCGGGATTTGCAAGAGCTGCGTCATGGCTTTCGACGAATCCCGTATCGCAGATCCCGAATCCCGGCTTTAACGGAGGAGTGCAATGGCTCTCAATCTGTCTCAGAAGCAAGAAGTAGTCGCCGAGCTGGCAGACATCGCCGCCAAGGCCCACTCCTTGATCGCCGCTGAATACGCTGGCATCACGGTCTCCCAGATGACCGCGATGCGCAAGCAGGCCCGCGAAACCGGTGTGTTCTTGAAAGTTGTCAAGAACACCCTGGCCGCGCGCGCCGTTGAAGGTACCGATTTCGCTGTCGTCGCTGACAAGCTGGTCGGTCCTTTGCTGTATGCGTTTTCGATGGAGGAGCCCGGCGCTGCCGGTCGCCTGATCAAGGAATTCGCCAAGGGCAACGACAAGTTGCAGGCCAAGGTCGTGTCCATCGGCGGGGAACTGTTCCCGGCTGGTCACGTCGACGTGTTGGCATCGCTGCCGACCCGCGATCAGGCCCTGGCCATGCTGGCCCGCGTGCTGTCCGAACCGGCTGCCATGTTCGCCCGTGCCGTCAAGGCCGTTGGCGACAAGCAGGGTGGTGGCGACGAAGCCGCCGCGCCGGTCGCCGAGACTGCCGAAGCTTGATGTCCTAGCGTTTGCTAGAACCCCAATCCAGAAAATTATTTAAAGGTAATCACAATGTCCCTTACCAAAGAACAGATCGTCGAAGCCATCGCCGAGAAGTCCCTGATGGAAGTGATGGAGCTGGTCAAGGCCATCGAAGAGAAGTTCGGCGTCTCCGCCGCCGCTCCGGTCGCTGCTGCTGCAGCTGGCCCGGCTGCCGTGGTTGAAGAGCAGACCGAGTTTAACGTGGTGTTGGTCAGCTGCGGCGCCAACAAGGTCGGCGTCATCAAGGCCGTTCGTGCCGTGACCGGCCTGGGCCTGAAGGAAGCCAAGGATCTGACCGAAGCCGGTGGCATCCTGAAGGAAGGCGCGACCAAGGACGAAGCCGAGAAGATCAAGAAGGAACTGACCGAAGCCGGCGCGACCGTCGAAGTGAAGTAAGCAGCATCTTGCATCGCCAGCGTTTCAGGGTGATGCACTGAAGGCTGGGAGCGTAAAGCTCCCGGCCTTTGGCCGTTGATGGAAGGCCGGATTGGAGTCTGGGCATTCGGGACCCGAAGACAGTCTTGCTCATCCCAAATCCCGTCATCCCCCATCTCGGCTTTACCGAGTTGGTAGTTGGAAGTAGCAAGAGAAGGCGTGCTGGTGCCGGCAATACCAGCGACTTCCAACTGACAATTTTGTTATTTCAGGGCCGCGGCGACGCTGCCCCCGCAACCTAGGGTGGAAGACCTCATGACGTCTTATTCGTTCACCGAAAAAAAGCGTATCCGCAAGGATTTCGGTAAGCAGCGCTCGATTCTCGAAGTGCCGTTCCTGCTTGCGATCCAGGTGGACTCCTACCGCGAATTCCTGCAGGAAGACGTGGAGCAGAACAAGCGCAAGGACCTCGGTCTGCACGCAGCGCTGAAGTCGGTGTTCCCGATTTCCAGCTACAGCGGCAACGCCGCGTTGGAATACGTCGGTTACAAGTTGGGTCAGCCGGTATTTGACGAGCGTGAATGCCGTCAGCGTGGCATGAGCTACGGCGCGCCGCTGCGCGTGACCGTGCGCCTGGTGATCTACGACCGTGAGTCGTCGACCAAGGCCATCAAGTATGTGAAGGAGCAGGAGGTCTATCTCGGCGAAATTCCGTTGATGACCGACAACGGCACCTTCATCGTCAACGGCACTGAGCGCGTCATCGTCTCGCAGCTGCACCGTTCGCCGGGTGTGTTCTTCGACCACGACCGTGGCAAGACCCATAGCTCGGGCAAGCTGCTATACAGCGCCCGCATCATTCCGTACCGTGGCTCCTGGCTGGACTTCGAGTTCGACCCGAAGGATGCGCTGTTCACCCGTATCGACCGTCGTCGCAAGCTGCCGGTGTCGATTCTGCTGCGTGCGCTCGGCTACAACAACGAAGAGATGCTGGCCGAGTTCTTCGAGATCAACACCTTCCACATCAATCCGGACGAAGGCGTGCAGCTGGAGCTGGTGCCGGAGCGTCTGCGTGGCGAAACGCTGAACTTCGACCTGGCCGATGGCGACAAGGTCATCGTGGAAGCGGGCAAGCGCATCACCGCGCGTCACGTCAAGCAGCTCGAAGCCGCCGGCGTCGCCGCGCTGGCCGTGCCGGACGATTATCTGGTCACGCGCATCCTGTCGCACGACGTGGTCGATAGCTCGACCGGCGAACTGCTGGCCAATGCCAACGACGAAATCACCGAAGACCAGCTGGCTGCGTTCCGCAAGGCCGGCGTCGATGCGGTCGGCACCCTGTGGGTGAACGATCTGGATCGTGGTCCTTACTTGTCCAATACCCTGCGTATCGATCCGACCAAGACCCAGCTGGAAGCGCTGGTCGAGATCTACCGTATGATGCGTCCGGGCGAGCCGCCGACCAAGGAAGCCGCACAGAACCTGTTCCACAACCTGTTCTTCACCTTCGAGCGCTACGACCTGTCCACGGTCGGCAGGATGAAGTTCAACCGTCGTGTCGGCCGCAAGGAAGTCCTCGGCGAGTCGGTGCTGTACGACAAGAAGTACTTTGCCGAGCGTAACGACGAAGAGTCCAAGCGCCTGGTCGCCGAGCACACCGACACTTCCGACATCCTGGAAGTGCTCAAGGTGCTCACCGAGATCCGCAACGGTCGCGGCGTGGTCGATGACATCGATCACCTGGGCAACCGCCGCGTGCGTTCGGTCGGCGAAATGGCCGAGAACGTGTTCCGCGTTGGCCTGGTCCGCGTCGAGCGCGCGGTCAAGGAGCGGTTGTCGATGGCCGAATCCGAAGGCCTTACCCCGCAGGAGCTGATCAACGCCAAGCCGGTGGCTGCCGCGATCAAGGAATTCTTCGGCTCCTCGCAGCTGTCGCAGTTCATGGATCAGAACAACCCGCTGTCGGAAGTGACGCACAAGCGCCGCGTCTCCGCACTGGGCCCGGGCGGTCTGACCCGCGAACGCGCCGGCTTCGAAGTGCGCGACGTGCATCCGACCCATTACGGCCGCGTCTGCACCATCGAAACGCCGGAAGGCCCGAACATCGGCCTGATCAACTCGCTGGCCGTGTTCGCCCGCACCAACCAGTACGGCTTCCTCGAGACGCCGTACCGTAAGGTGCTGGACGGCAAGGTCTCCGATGACGTCGAGTACCTGTCGGCGATCGAAGAAAACGAGTACGTGATCGCCCAGGCGAACGCGCTGACCGATGCCAAGAACATGCTCACCGAGCAGTTCGTGCCGTGCCGGTTCCAGGGCGAGTCGTTGCTGAAGCCGCCGGCCGAAGTGCACTTCATGGACGTCTCGCCGATGCAGACCGTGTCGGTCGCTGCGGCGCTGGTTCCGTTCCTTGAGCACGATGACGCCAACCGCGCACTGATGGGCGCCAACATGCAGCGCCAGGCCGTGCCGACGCTGCGTTCGCAAAAGCCTCTGGTCGGTACCGGTATCGAGCGTGCGGTTGCGCGCGACTCGGGCGTGACCGTGAATGCGTTGCGTGGCGGTGTGATCGAACAAATTGACGCAGCCCGCATCGTGGTCAAGGTCAACGAGGCAGAAATCGGCGGTGGCACCGATGCTGGCGTAGATATCTACAACCTGATCAAGTACACCCGCTCCAACCAGAACACCTGCATCAACCAGCGTCCGCTGGTGAATGTGGGCGACGTAATCGCGCGCGGCGACGTGCTGGCCGACGGCCCGTCCACCGACATCGGTGAGCTGGCGCTGGGTCAGAACATGCTGATCGCGTTCATGCCCTGGAATGGCTACAACTTCGAAGACTCCATCCTGCTCTCCGAGCGTGTGGTGGAAGAAGATCGTTACACCACGATCCACATCGAAGAACTGACCTGCGTTGCACGCGACACCAAGCTGGGGCCGGAGGAAATTTCCGCCGACATCCCGAACGTGTCCGAGCAGGCCCTGAACCGTCTGGACGAGAGCGGCGTGGTGTACATCGGTGCGGAAGTACGCGCCGGCGACATCATGGTCGGCAAGGTCACGCCGAAGGGCGAGAGCCAGCTGACCCCGGAAGAAAAGCTGCTGCGTGCGATCTTCGGTGAGAAGGCGTCCGACGTGAAGGACAGCTCGCTGCGCGTGCCCCCGGGCATGGACGGCACCGTCATCGACGTGCAGGTCTTCACCCGCGACGGCATCGAGAAGGACAAGCGTGCGCGTCAGATCGAAGAGTCCGAAATCAAGCGCGTCAAGAAGGACTTCGACGACCAGTTCCGTATTCTGGAAGCGGCCATCTACGCACGTCTGCGCTCGCAGATCGTGGGCAAGGTCGCCAACGGCGGTCCGAACCTGAAGAAAGGCGACGGCGTTACCGACGCGTATCTGGACGGGCTGAAGAAGTCCGATTGGTTTCAGCTGCGCATGAAGGACGAAGACGCAGCGGATGCCATCGAACGCGCGCAGAAGCAGATCCAGGCGCACGAGAAGGAATTCGAAGCACGTTTTGCCGACAAGCGCGGCAAGATCACCCAGGGCGACGACCTCGCACCGGGCGTGCTGAAGATGGTCAAGGTGTTCCTGGCAGTGAAGCGCCGCATCCAGCCGGGCGACAAGATGGCAGGCCGCCACGGCAACAAGGGTGTGGTCTCCAACGTCGTGCCTGTCGAGGACATGCCGTACATGGCCACCGGCGAGCCGGTCGACATCGTGCTGAACCCGCTCGGCGTGCCGTCGCGTATGAATATCGGCCAGATTCTGGAAGTGCATCTGGGCTGGGCCGCTAAGGGACTGGGTCGCAAGATCCAGCGCATGCTGGAAGCCCAGACCGCAGTCAGCGAGCTGCGCAAGTTCCTGGACGACATCTACAACCACGACAGCGCGATCAATGCACAGCGCGTGGATCTGTCGCAGTTCAGCGATGAGGAACTGCTCAACCTGGGCAAGAACCTGATCGATGGCGTGCCGATGGCCACCCCGGTGTTCGACGGTGCCAGCGAAGCGGAAATCAAGCGCATGCTGGAACTGGCCGAACTGCCGCAGAGCGGTCAGACCCAGTTGTACGACGGTCGTACCGGCGAAGCGTTCGAGCGCAAGACCACGGTCGGCTACATGCACTACCTGAAGTTGAACCACTTGGTCGACGACAAGATGCATGCACGTTCGACTGGCCCGTACTCGCTTGTCACCCAGCAGCCGCTGGGTGGTAAGGCGCAATTCGGTGGTCAGCGCTTCGGCGAGATGGAAGTCTGGGCGCTGGAAGCCTACGGCGCGGCCTACACCCTGCAGGAAATGCTGACGGTGAAGTCCGATGACGTGCAGGGCCGCAACCAGATGTACAAGAACATTGTCGATGGTGAGCACGAGATGGTCGCGGGCATGCCGGAATCCTTCAACGTGTTGGTGAAGGAAATCCGCTCGCTGGCGATCAACATGGAACTGGAAGAGTGATCGCGCTGGATCCAGGTGCCGCTGCCCGGTGCCTGGATCCGGAACGTAATGCCCTCGGTTTCATCTCAGATACGACATTCCTCCGACCCGGAGATATCCAATGAAAGACCTGCTAAACCTCTTCAATCAACAGCGCCAGACGCTGGATTTCGACGCGATCAAGATCGCGCTGGCCTCGCCTGACCTGATCCGTTCGTGGTCCTACGGCGAAGTGAAGAAGCCCGAAACCATCAACTACCGCACTTTCAAGCCCGAGCGTGACGGCCTGTTCTGCGCCGCCATCTTTGGTCCGATCAAGGACTACGAGTGCCTGTGCGGCAAGTACAAGCGCATGAAGCACCGTGGTGTGGTCTGCGAAAAATGCGGCACCGAAGTCACCCTGGCCAAGGTGCGTCGTGAGCGCATGGGTCACATCGACCTGGCCTCGCCGGTCGCGCACATCTGGTTCCTCAAGTCGTTGCCATCGCGCATCGGTTTGATGCTGGACATGACCCTGCGCGACATCGAGCGCGTGCTGTACTTCGAAGCCTACGTGGTCACCGAGCCGGGTCTGACCCCGCTCGAGCGCCGCCAGCTGCTGACCGAAGAGCAGTACCTGACCGCACGCCAGGAGTATAACGACGACTTCGACGCCGCCATGGGCGCCGAGGCCGTGTATGAACTGCTGCGCACGATCGAGCTGCAATCGGAAATGGCCCGTCTGCGCGAAGAGATCGCCAGCACCGGTTCGGAAACCAAGCTCAAGCGCCTCACCAAGCGCATCAAGCTGATCGAAGCCTTCCTGGAATCGGGCAACCGTCCGGAGTGGATGGTCATGACCGTGTTGCCGGTGCTGCCGCCGGATCTGCGTCCGCTGGTCCCGCTGGATGGCGGCCGTTTCGCGACCTCGGATCTGAACGATCTGTACCGCCGCGTGATCAACCGCAATAACCGTCTGCGTCGTCTGCTCGAGCTCAATGCGCCGGACATCATCGTGCGCAACGAGAAGCGCATGCTGCAGGAATCGGTCGATGCGCTGCTGGACAACGGCCGTCGCGGCCGTGCCATCACCGGCACCAACAAGCGTCCGCTGAAGTCGCTGGCCGACATGATCAAGGGCAAGCAGGGCCGGTTCCGTCAGAACCTGCTCGGCAAGCGCGTGGATTACTCCGGTCGTTCGGTCATCACCGTCGGTCCGTACCTCAAACTGCACCAGTGCGGGCTGCCGAAGAAGATGGCACTGGAGCTGTTCAAGCCGTTCGTGTTCGCCAAGCTGCAGCGTCGCGGCCTGGCTACCACCATCAAGGCTGCCAAGAAACTGGTCGAGCGCGAAGAAGCTGAAGTCTGGGATATCCTCGAAGAAGTGATCCGCGAGCATCCTGTGCTGCTGAACCGTGCGCCGACCCTGCACCGTCTGGGCATCCAGGCGTTCGAGCCGGTGTTGATCGAAGGCAAGGCCATCCAGCTGCATCCGCTGGTCTGTACTGCCTTCAACGCCGACTTCGACGGTGACCAGATGGCCGTACACGTGCCGCTCTCGCTGGAAGCCCAGCTGGAAGCGCGCGCGCTGATGATGTCCACCAACAACATCCTGTCGCCGGCCAACGGCGAGCCTATAATCGTGCCGTCGCAGGATGTGGTGTTGGGCCTGTACTACATGAGCCGCGCGCTTGAGAACAAGAAGGGCGAAGGCATGGTGTTTGCCAACACCAGCGAAGTGAAGCGCGCCTACGACAACCGCGTGGTGGAACTGCACGCCAAGGTCAAGGTCCGCATCACCCAGGTGGACGTGGAAGCCGACGGCAAGCGCAGCAGCGGCACCTCGATCGTGGACACCACGGTCGGCCGTGCGTTGCTAAGCGAAATCCTGCCCGAGGGCCTGCCGTTCCAGCTGGCCAACACCGAGATGACCAAGAAGAACATCTCGCGTCTGATCAACTCCAGCTACCGTCTGCTCGGCTTGAAGGACACCGTCGTGTTCGCCGACAAGCTGATGTACACCGGCTATGCCTACGCAACCCGCGCAGGCGTGTCGATCGGCATCGACGACATGCTGATCCCGGACGAGAAGAAGGGCATCCTCACCAAGGCTGAAGCCGAAGTGCTGGAAATCCAGGAGCAGTACCAGTCCGGTCTGGTCACCGCAGGCGAGCGCTACAACAAGGTCGTGGACATCTGGTCGCGTACCAGCGAACGCATCGCCAAGGCGATGATGGACACCATCGGCACCGAGAAAGTCGAAAACGCCAAGGGCGAGACCATCGATCAGAAGTCGATGAACTCGCTGTACATCATGGCCGACTCCGGTGCGCGTGGTAGCCAGGCGCAGATCCGTCAGCTGGCTGGTATGCGCGGCCTGATGGCGCGTCCGGATGGCTCGATCATCGAGACGCCGATCAAGGCGAACTTCCGCGAAGGCTTGAACGTGCAGGAGTACTTCAACTCCACCCACGGTGCCCGTAAGGGTCTGGCCGATACCGCGCTCAAGACCGCGAACTCGGGTTATCTGACCCGTCGTCTTGTCGACGTGGCGCAGGACGTTGTGATCACCGAAGTCGACTGCGGCACCGTCGAAGGTCTGATCATGACCCCGATCGTGGAAGGCGGCGACGTGGTCGAGCCGTTGAAGGAGCGCGTGCTGGGCCGTGTGGTGGCCGAGGACGTGTACCTGCCAGGCAACGACGAAGAGCCGATCGTCACCCGCAACACGCTGCTTGACGAAGCGTGGGTGGCCAAGTTGGAAGAGGCCAGTGTGCAGTCGGTGAAGGTGCGTTCGACCATCAGCTGCGAGTCCTCGTTCGGCGTGTGCGCACGTTGCTACGGTCGCGACCTTGCACGTGGTCACCAGGTCAACATCGGTGAAGCGGTCGGCGTCATCGCCGCCCAGTCGATCGGTGAGCCGGGTACCCAGCTCACCATGCGGACGTTCCACATCGGTGGTGCGGCATCGCGTGCTGCGGCGGTGGACAACATCACCGTCAAGACCACCGGTTCGGTGAAGTTCAACAACCTCAAGTCGGTAGCACACGCCAGCGGCGCGTTGGTTGCGGTCTCGCGTTCGAGCGAACTGTCTGTGCTCGACGGCCATGGCCGCGAGCGCGAGCGTTACAAACTGCCGTACGGCGCCACCATCACCGCCAAAGACGGCGATGCGGTCAAGGCCGGGCAGGGCGTTGCCAACTGGGATCCGCATAACCACCCGATCGTGTCGGAAGTGGCCGGTTTCATCCGCTTCATCGACTTCGTCGACGGCGTCACCGTCATCGAGAAGACTGACGAACTAACCGGTCTGGCCTCGCGCGAAATCACCGACCCGAAGCGTCGCGGTGCACATGCCAAGGAACTGCGCCCGATCGTGCGCATCGTCGATGCCAAGGGCAATGATCTGACGATCCCGAATACGGATCTGCCGGCGCAGTACCTGTTGCCGCCGCGCTCCATCGTCAACCTGCAGGACGGCGCCGCCGTCGGCGTGGGCGACGTGGTTGCCAAGATCCCGCAGGAAGCGTCCAAGACCCGCGACATCACTGGTGGTCTACCGCGCGTTGCCGATCTGTTCGAAGCACGCAAGCCGAAGGATCCGGCGATACTGGCTGAGCGCTCGGGCATCATCAGCTTCGGTAAGGACACCAAGGGGAAGCAGCGTCTGATCATCAAGGACACCGATGGCAGCGAGCACGAAGAGCTGATTCCGAAGTACCGCCAGATCATCGTGTTCGAAGGCGAGCACGTGACCAAAGGCGAGACGGTCGTGGACGGCGAGCCTAGCCCGCAGGACATCCTGCGTCTTCTGGGTGTCGAGCCGCTGGCCGCGTATCTGGTCAAGGAAATTCAGGACGTGTATCGCCTGCAGGGCGTAAAGATCAACGACAAGCACATTGAGGTGATCACTCGCCAGATGCTGCGCAAGGTCGAGATCACCGATCAAGGCACCAGCAAGTTCCTCACTGGCGAGCAGGTCGAGCGCCAGCGCGTCATCGAGGAAAATGTCCGCTTGGTCAAGCGCAACGAACTGCCGGCCAAGTACGATCCTGTGCTGTTAGGTATTACCAAGGCCTCGCTGGCCACCGAGTCGTTCATCTCGGCGGCTTCGTTCCAGGAGACCACCCGTGTGTTGACCGAGGCTGCCGTGCGCGGAACCCGCGACAACCTGCGCGGTCTGAAGGAAAACGTGATCGTGGGTCGTCTGATCCCGGCCGGTACTGGTCTGGCCTACCATGCCGGACGTCGCAAATCTTCGGGTCTGACCGACTCGGAAATGGAAACGCTGTCGGGCAAGCCGGCAGTGGCCGAACCGGTCGCCACGGTGGCCGACGCTAGCGCGGACGAGGAGTAAGCGCTCCGACGGCGGTCGCAAGACGGCCGTAAGCCACGCGAGAGGAGGGCAGGAGGCCCTCCGTTTTCCGGCCTTTGGATGGGTCAGCAGGGTTGGATTTCCGTGAAGTTGACGGAGTTTCGTCCTGACAGCTATACTTTCTTGTCTCGGCGGGCCGTTTTCGGCCTGCCTTTGTTTTAGTGCAAGGCCGTCTCGGCCTCTCAATCAGAAGAATCAACTGATGACGACGATCAATCAGCTGGTCCGCAAGCCTCGGCAAGCGACCACCTACAAGAGTGCCTCCCCGGCACTGGACAAGTGTCCGCAGCGTCGCGGCGTCTGCACACGCGTCTATACCACTACTCCGAAGAAGCCGAACTCGGCCCTGCGTAAGGTTGCCAAAGTGCGCCTGACGAATCAGGAAGAGATCATCAGCTACATCGGTGGTGAAGGTCACAATCTGCAGGAGCACTCCGTGGTCCTGATTCGTGGTGGCCGCGTGAAGGATCTTCCCGGTGTGCGTTATCACACCGTCCGTGGTTCGCTGGACGCCGCTGGCGTCGCAAAGCGCCGTCAAGGTCGTTCCAAGTACGGCGCCAAGCGCCCGAAGAGCTAAGGAAATAATCTAATGTCCCGTAAAGGTTCTACTCCGCAGCGCACCGTCCTGCCTGATCCAAAGCATGGCAGCGAAACCATTGCCCGCTTCATCAATATGGTGATGCAAAGTGGCAAGAAGTCGGTTGCTGAGAAAATTGTCTATGGCGCGATGGACGTCATTGGCGAAAAGAATCCGAATGCCGTCGAGCTGGTGCAGAAAGCACTGGACAACGTGGCTCCGGCTGTCGAAGTTAAATCGCGTCGCGTCGGTGGTGCTACCTATCAGGTACCCGTCGAAGTGCGCTCCTCCCGTCGCACGGCGTTGGCAATGCGCTGGTTGATCGATTCCGCGCGCAAGCGTGGCGAGAACACCATGCCGCGAAAGCTGGCTGCAGAACTGTTGGACGCCTCGGAAAGCCGCGGCGGCGCAATCAAGAAGCGCGAAGAGACGCACCGTATGGCGGAGGCGAACAAGGCGTTCGCACACTACCGCTGGTGACCTCGTGGGCCTTGGTAACGGGGCCCTTCAGCACCATGTGAGTGCTGTTTGCGACGCGCGCTTAGCGTCGCATCTAAATCCGAAGGCCGCCGAAAGGCGGCGTTCGGCCATCCGAAATCCAAGAAATTGAGAGGCTCCCCGTGGCCCGCACCACCCCTATCGAGCGTTACCGCAACTTCGGCATCATGGCTCACATTGATGCCGGTAAGACCACCACATCCGAGCGCATCCTATTTTACACCGGCGTCAGTCACAAGATCGGCGAAGTCCATGACGGCGCTGCGGTGATGGACTGGATGGAGCAGGAGCAGGAGCGTGGTATCACCATCACCTCCGCTGCGACCACTGCGTTCTGGTCTGGGATGGACAAGTCCATGCCACAGCATCGCCTCAACATCATCGATACCCCCGGGCACGTCGACTTCACCATCGAAGTGGAGCGCTCCTTGCGCGTGCTCGACGGTGCGGTGTTCGTGCTGTGTGCCGTGGGTGGCGTACAGCCGCAGTCCGAGACCGTGTGGCGCCAGGCCAACAAGTATTCCGTGCCGCGCATGGCCTTTGTCAACAAGATGGACCGTACCGGTGCCAACTTCGATAAGGTCGTTGAGCAGCTAAAGGCCCGTCTGGGCGCCTATGCCGTGCCGATGCAGGTGCCGATTGGTGCAGAAGATGGTTTCGAGGGCGTGGTCGACCTGTTGAAGATGAAGGCGATTCATTGGGATGTCGCGTCGCAGGGCACCACCTTTGAATACGGTGACATCCCGGCCGATTTGGTCGAGATTGCGACCGAGGCACGTTCGTTCATGGTTGAAGCGGCTGCAGAAGCCAGCGAAGACCTGATGGACAAGTATCTCAACGAAGGCGACCTGACCGAAGAAGAGATCCTGGTGGGTCTGCGCGAGCGCACCCTGAAGGTCGAGATCGTGCCGGTGTTCTGTGGCTCGGCGTTCAAGAACAAGGGCGTGCAGGCCATGCTCGACGGCGTCGTGCACCTGTTGCCGTCGCCTGCGGACCGTCCGCCGGTGGCTGGTATCGACGAAGACGAGAAGGAAGACACGCGTCCTGCAACCGATACTGCGCCGTTCTCGGCGTTGGCGTTCAAAATCATGACCGACCCGTTCGTAGGCTCGCTGACGTTCTTCCGTGTCTATTCGGGCACCTTGAACTCCGGCGACCAGGTCTATAACCCGGTCAAGTCGAAGAAAGAGCGCGTGGGTCGCATCCTGCAGATGCACTCCAATAATCGCGAAGAGATCAAGGAAGTGCGCGCTGGTGACATCGCCGCTGCCGTGGGTCTGAAGGACGTCACCACCGGCGATACGCTGTGTTCGCAGGACAAGATCATCACTCTGGAGCGCATGATTTTCCCGGAGCCGGTGATCTCGATGGCGGTGGAGCCGAAGACCAAGTCCGACCAGGAAAAGATGGGTACGGCGCTTGGTCGTCTTGCGCAGGAAGATCCCTCGTTCCGCGTCAAGACCGACGAAGAATCCGGCCAGACCATCATCTCCGGCATGGGCGAGTTGCACCTGGACATCATCGTCGACCGCATGCGTCGCGAGTTCAATGTCGAGGCCAACGTTGGCAAGCCGCAGGTTGCGTATCGCGAAACGATCCGCAAGACCGACGTCAAGTCCGACTACAAGCACGCCAAGCAATCCGGTGGTAAGGGGCAGTACGGTCACGTCGTGATTGAGCTGTCGCCGATGACCGAAGAAGATCGCAAGAACGACAAAGTCAAAGACGATTTCCTGTTCGTCAACGACATCACCGGCGGCATCATTCCGAAGGAATTCATCCCCTCGGTCGAGAAGGGTCTGCGTGAAACGATCACCAGTGGCCCGATCGCCGGCTTCCCGGTGGTCGGCGTCAAGGTCAAGCTGGTGTTCGGCTCGTACCATGACGTCGACTCCTCGGAAATGGCGTTCAAGCTGGCCGCGTCGATGGCGTTCAAGCAGGGCTTTGCGAAAGCCAGCCCGGTGTTACTTGAGCCGATCATGAAGGTCGAGATCGTAAGCCCGGAGGATTATCTGGGCGACGTGATGGGCGACGTGAGCCGCCGTCGTGGCGTGTTGCAGGGTCAGGACGACAGCCCGTCCGGCAAGATCATCAATGCGATGATTCCGCTGGGTGAGATGTTCGGTTATGCGACCTCGCTGCGCTCGATGAGCCAGGGTCGCGCGACGTTCTCGATGGAATTCGACCATTACGAAGAGGCGCCGACCAACATCGCCGACGCCGTCACCAAGAAGGGCTGAGTTCTCTCAGCCGCTTGGCACAAATTTTCCAATTAGAGGTAGTGAGTCATGGCAAAAGCTAAATTTGAGCGCAAGAAGCCGCACGTGAACGTCGGCACCATTGGTCACGTTGACCATGGCAAGACCA
>NZ_MDEJ01000089.1 GCF_002940065.1 Xanthomonas populi | reverse complement strand
AGCTCGACGTCATGTTCCTCGGATTCCTGAGCTTCGTCCTGATCGTTGAAGGGCTTCTTATGTGTTAACAGGCCATAGCGACATTATTTTCTGCACGAGCGACATTAGCACTGCACTGGCAGTGCATTCATTGGCACACTTCGTTTCCTGCTGACGGAATTCGTCAAGTTAGTAATGCTCATCACAATTGTGCAGTTAGTCACGCTCCATGCGGGTATCGGCCAACGCTTCTCAACTGAAGAGCGGCTGAAACCACTGGTTCAATGCGTGGTCTGCGTGGTTGGCAATGCGCGAATCAGAAATGCAGACGCCATGTCTGCGTCGCCCACACGGCGGACCGTCGTTAGGCTATTGAATCGCCATGTCTACCGCCGCGATGGCGCCGATATGCAGTCGCGGATACGCCTGCGGCGTTAGCTCAGACGATTTGAACACCGACGCTCGCCATCTCCGCTTCGATCTCGTCGGCACTGCGCGCCAATGCGTCGGTCAACACGCGATGGCCCTGTGCGGTGATCAGCACGTTGTCTTCTGTGCGGATGCCGATGCCGCGCCACCTGGCCTCCACCGTGGTGTCGTCGGCGCAGATGTAGAGCGCCGGCTCGATGGTGAACACCATGCCGGGCTCGAGCAGACGCGAGTCGCCGGCCAATCGGTAGTCGCCTACATCGTGCACATCCAGCCCCAACCAGTGGCCGGTCTTGTGCCGATAAAAGCGCTTGTAATGGCCGTCGGCGATGTTGCGCTCCAGCGTGCCCTTGAGCAGGCCCAGCTGCAGCAGTCCTTCGGTCAAGGTCTGCACCGCGGCCAGATGCCCGGCTTCATAGGCCACGCCGGGGCGCGCCTGCCGCAGTGCGACAGCCTGCGCGGCACCGACCAGATCGTGCAGCGCGCGCTGCGCCGGGGTGAAACGGCCGTTGACTGGAAAGGTGCGGGTGATATCGGCCGCGTAACCGCGGTATTCGGCGCCGGCATCGATCAGCACCAGCTCGCCATCGCGGCTGCGCGCATTGTTGGCACGGTAGTGCAGGACACAGGCATTGCTGCCGGTGCCGACGATGCTGCCATAGGCCGGCCACGCATCGGCGGCGCGGAACTCGCGCTCGACTTCGGCCTGCAATGCGTACTCATGCACGCCCGGCCGCGCCAGCCGCATGGCGGCGCGATGCGCGCGCACGCTGATGTCGGCAGCGTGCTGCATCAAGGCGATTTCATCGCGCGATTTGAACAGCCGCTGCTCGTGCAGCAGATGCCCCAATTCCAGAAATTCGTGCGGCGGCTGCGCGCCGTGGCGCACCTGCTCGCGCACGCGCCTGAGCCAGCCGATCAGCTTGAGATCGAAATCCACATCGCGCCCGAAGTGGTAATAGACGCGGCTGCGCCCTTCCAGCAGGCCTGGCAGAATCTCGTCGACATCATCGATGGGATACGCATCGTCCATGCCGTAATGCGCCACCGCGCCTTCCTGGCCTTCGCGCGGGCCATCCCAGGCTTCGCGCTCGGCGTCGCGCTCGCGGCAGAACAAAATCGCCTCGCCGTGCTTGCGCCCGGGCACCAGCACCAGCACCGCTTCGGGCTCCGGAAAGCCGCTCAGATACCAGAAATCCGAATCCTGCCGATACGGATAGTAGGTGTCGTGGCTGCGCACCCGCTCGGGCGCTGCCGGCAGGATCAAGATCGCTTGATCGCCGGCCATCTGCATCAGCTGCTTGCGCCGGCGCGCGTACTCGGCCGCGCCGATCCCGGTGAGCTTTTTCATATCGGTCGCGCGGTCAGTTCAAACGTTGGCGGAAACGCGGCCCCATCACGCAGTCGCCATGCAGCAACAGCACCGCCACGCGCACGAACTCTTCGATCTCCGCCAATGCGGTGTCGTCTTCATCGGCCGCATCGAAATCGTCGCTGGAGGCCTGAGCCAGCCGCGCCAGGTCCTGCAGCGCCTCTTCGCCCTCTTCGGTCAGTGCCGGGCGCTGCGTTGCAGCCAGACCAAAGCCGCCCACAAAGGCGCGACACCAGTCGAACAAGGCATCTGTGCGCGCCGCCAGCGGTGCGCCGTCGTCGATCAGCAGGAGCTCGAAGGCGAAATCGCGGTCTTCGAGCTGGGCCACGGTGGCCTGCCGCATCTGGTCCAGCGCGCCACCCTGCTTGGGCGCCACCTGCGCCGCGTCGGCCAGCACGTGTCCCAGCCAGTCGCCGCTGTCTGCGCCGCCACCGGAGAGCCATCCGCACAGTCCACCATGCAACTCCGCCGCAGAGGACGCCAGCGCCAACTGACGACTTTCGTTTTGCACAGCGGTTACGTCAGGCAGATCCATCAGGTCATCCAGGCTAAGAACAGAAGGGTGCGGCACACGGGCCGGCGATCGGACTGCCCAGTGTATCAAGGCGCCCCGCGTCGGCCGCTACCGCCGCGTTCCATGCAGCGTTCCACGCGCATGACGCCGGCTTGGCTTGACGCGACGCCAGCCCTTTTCGGGATTGGCCTAACGGCAGGTGAGCGGGCAGTGATCGGGCGCTTGACCGCCGCGCGCGCGCGCCTATCGTGAGCGGATGGACAACGTTGCCGCCCTCGCCCAACTCCGCGCACTTGCCGCCAGCGTGGAGGCGTTGGTCGAGCGCACCCAACGGTTGACCGACGAGAACCGCAGCCTGCGCTATCAACAGGAACAGCTGATCGGCGAACGCGCGCAACTGCTGACCAAGAACGAACAGGCGCGCTCGCGCGTGGAAGCGATGATCGTGCGTTTGAAGTCACTGGAGCAACACACGTGAGCAACAACGAGCCGGTCAGCGTGCGTATTCTGGATCGTGAATACACGGTTGGCGTGACCGCTGACGAACGCGAGAGTCTCACTGCAGCGGCGCGCCTGCTGGATCTGCGCATGCGCGAGATCCGCGGCAGCAATCGCATGGCGGCAGTCGATCGCGTTGCAGTGTTGGCTGCTCTCAATCTGGCGCATGAATTGCATCAGCTGCGCGAACAGCAAGCGCTCTATGAGCGTGAATTGGCGAACACGCTGGATAGCGTAAATCGCCGTCTGGACAGCGTGTCCGACACGCCGCGTTGAAGTGCAATTCGCACTGTAGTCGCAAATATGAATTTTCAACTGCGCCGGTCGACGAATGGGCTAGCCATCACGCAGCAGAGGTCTATACTTCACCTGCGTTCTCTGCTGTAAACGACAGCGTGCAAAACATTCGCCTTGTCCCTTAATTACGACCACGGGGGCGCGACGAAACCGGGAGTGCAAGTCCGCCTTGTAGCGGGAAGCCCGATGGTCTCACAACGTCCCCACTTGAACCCCGGGTTCAAGGTCGTTTCGCCCGCATCGTTCATGGCGGAGAATGCAAATCTGAAACGGCGCCTTCGGGCGTCGTTTCTTTTTGTGTGTCTGAAACGCTGGCGTGTCCATGACGCCTCGCTGCATCAGCGCTTGCGTGCCGTGTGTTTTGCGATCGCCATGTTCCACACCCGCGCGCTATTGCACGCGAAGGCTCAAGCGACGCACTCTTTCCCAAGCCAGCGACGCCCCACGCGATGATCATGATGTGGGTGAGTCGCGGACTGCAGGCCAAGATGCCGCTAGGCACGCGCATGCCCGGCATCGACAATGCGCCATCCCTTCCGCCATGAGACACCCATGACCGACGACCGAGACGCATTGCGCCAGCAGTTGCGCGCGCTGCGCCGCAGCCTGCCGGCGGCGCAACGACTGGCGGCCGCCGATGCGCTGGCCGAGCGCTTGCTGGCGCTGCCGTTCGCGCCGCAAACCGGTGCGGTTGCCGGGTATTGGGCGATGGATGGCGAAATTGCGCTGCACCGTTGGCAACTGAGCCTGCCAGCCGGCCTGCGCTACTGCTTGCCGGTGCTGGACCGGCGCGCACTGCGCTTTGCGCCGTGGCGACCTGGCCAGGGCCTGGTCAGCAATCGCTACGGTATTCCCGAGCCGGACGTGGACCGCGCCGACACGCTCGCGCCCGAAGAGATGGCATTGGTGATCACCCCGCTGACCGGCTTCGATACGGTATGCCGGCGGCTGGGCATGGGGGGCGGCTGGTATGATCGCAGCCTCGCGTTCCGGCATCGCCAGGCGCCGCCGCCCTGGCTGGTCGGCGTCGGCTTCGCTGCGCAGCGGGTTGCCGCCTTGCCCATCGAATCCTGGGACGTGGCGGTGGACGCCATCTGCACCGAAGATGCCACTTTCCTGAAAGACGACACCCTCTCTGTATGACTGCCCGCAAGCGCTACTGGTTGATGAAGTCCGAGCCGGACACGTTTTCCATCGATGATCTGGAGCGCGTCGGCACCGAGCCGTGGAACGGCGTGCGCAATTACCAGGCGCGCAACTTCATGCGCGACGGCATGCAGGTTGGCGATGGGGTGTTTTTCTATCACTCCAACTGCAAGGTGCCCGGCATTGTCGGCATCGCCAAGGTCGCCAGCGCAGCGTATCCAGACGACACGCAGTTCGATCCCACATCCGACTACCACGACCCCAAAGCCACGCGCGAAGATCCGCGCTGGATGCTGGTGGACGTGGCGTTCGAGCGCAAACTCAAACGCACGATTTCGCTGGACGAAATCAAGCAACAGGCCGATACGCTGGGCGAAGGCTTTGCCCTGATCGCCCGCGGCAATCGCCTGTCGATCATGCCGGTGACCGCCGCGCAGTGGAAGCTGCTTTTGGGGCTGGAATAGCCGGGATGGGGGATTGGGAATTCGCTCGATGCCCGCCGCCCGCTTTGCACCGCTTTTACGAATCCCCCATCTCCAATCACTCATCCCGAGCTCTCCCCCATGTCCGAAGCAAAAAGCCTGGCTGCCGAAAAAGCGATCGATTATGTGGAAGACGGCATGATCGTCGGGGTGGGCACCGGCTCGACGGTGGCCTACTTCATCGACGCCTTGGGCCGCATCAGCCATCGCATCAAGGGCGCGGTGTCCAGCTCCGAGCAGAGCAGCGCGCAGCTCAGGCGCCACGGCATCGAGGTACTGGATCTCAACCACACCGGCAATCTGTCGCTGTATGTGGATGGCGCCGACGAGTGCGACCCGAACCGATGCCTGATCAAAGGTGGCGGTGCGGCGTTGACGCGCGAGAAGATCATCGCCGAGGCCAGCGAGCGCTTCATCTGCATCGTCGATGCGAGCAAGCAGGTGCCAGTGCTGGGCAAGTTCCCGCTGCCGGTGGAAGTGATTCCGATGGCGCGCAGCCTGGTGGCCCGTCAGATCCTGGCGCTCACCGGTGGTCAACCGGTGTGGCGCGACAATGTGATCACCGACAACGGCAATGTGGTGCTGGACGTGCACAACCTGCAGATCGCCGACCCGGTGGCGCTGGAGCGCAGCTTGAACCAGATTCCCGGCGTGGTCTGCGTGGGCCTGTTCGCGCGTCGTCCGGCCGACGTGGTGATCGTCGGTGGCGAGCCGCTGCGCGTACTCTGAGCGATGACGTGCGTGCGTTCGCACGCGCATTTCCGGCCTGCCCTGCGAAGCGAGGGCAGGCCGGTCGCTGATCGCACGCAATGATCCACACAAGGCACCACGCCGGCTTGACGCACACGGCCGCTTGTCAGATGGTGCGGCATCCCCACCCGCTGGTATTGCCGCATGCGCCATTTTCGCTTCCTCGCTCTCGCCTGCCTGATCCTGCTCAGCGGCTGCGCCAACGCCGGCAGCGCCTGGGTGGAACTTGCAGGTAGGCGTTACCAGGTGGAATTGGCGCAGAACGATGCCGATCGCGCAAAAGGCCTGATGTTTCGCGATGCGATGGCGGACGATCACGGCATGCTGTTCATCCACGACCGCCAGGAACCGCTGGCGTACTGGATGAAGAACACCAAGATCGCGCTGGATATCCTGTATTTCGACAATGAGCGCCGGCTTGTGTCGCAGCAGCGCGACGTGCCGCCGTGTTCGGCCGGCGATGCCTGTCCGCCTTACCCCAGCAAGCATCCCGCCCGCTACGTGCTGGAGCTCAATGCCGGCCAGGCCGCCAAGCTCAATCTGCAGGACGGGGCCGCGCTGAACTTCAGCCCGGACATCCCGAAGCTCAAGTAAATCTCACACCACAGGCCTTTGCTGTCAGGAAGTACCGGACTTGAACCAAGCGCCGCTTGCCGACACTCTTGGCAGCATGGTCGACATGCTCCCACTTCCCCATTGGACCGCGCTCTCCAGCCTGGACGACGACGCGGTGCCGTTAATGTCCACCGCGCTGCTGATCGCGCGCGACGAGTATCCGCAGCTGGACGCCGAGCTGTACGACACGCTGGTGCAGAGCCACGTCGAGCATCTGCGCCGCGAGGTGGAGGCGATCGATCTATGGCCGTTGAAGATGGCGGCGGTGAATCGCTATCTGTTCGACGAGTTGGGGTATTCGGGCAATCACGACGAGTACTACGACCCACGCAACAGCTATTTCAATCAGGTGTTCGAGCGCCGCCTGGGCAACCCGATCTCGCTGGCGATGGTGCAGATCGAGGTCGCGCGCCGGCTGGGCATTCCGCTGGCGGGCGTGTCGTTTCCCGGGCATTTTCTGGTGCGTTTGCCGGTGGACGACGGCGTACTGGTGATGGACCCGTTCAACGGCGGCCGCCCGCTGGGCGTGGACGAACTACGCGAGCGTGCGCGTCCGCATCTGGGTGGCGAGATTCCCGACGATCGCGCCCTGGCGCAGATTCTCGACCCCGCGCCGCATCGGGCGATCCTGATCCGCATCCTGCGCAATCTGCACGGTGTGTACGCCGATGCCGAGCATTGGGACCGCGCCGCCCGTAGCGCCGACCGCATCTTGAAGCTGGTGCCGGATCAGCCTGAAGCGTTGCGCGATCGCGGCATGGCCTATCTGCACCTTGGCCACCGCAACGGCGCCCGCCACGATCTGTCGCGCTATCTGGTGCTTAATCCCAGCGCGCAGGACACGGGCAATCTGCATGAGCACCTGGTCGAACTGAACAGTCAGCGCGCGCGCGCGCACTGAAATCACTGCCAGCTGCGCGCTCGCCGGCGTTGCGCGAGTGGGTGCAGGCGATGTTCTGGCGCGAAAAACGCAGCAAAACAGCTGCGCAGCGAAGGCCTCAGTCGATCTCGATCATCTCAAAGTCGTCCTTTGTCACGCCGCAATCCGGGCAGGTCCAGGTGTCGGGAACGTCTTGCCAGCTGGTGCCCGGGGCGATGCCTTCTTCAGGGATGCCCTCGGCCTCGTGGTAGAGAAACCCGCAGACGACGCACATCCAGGTGCGGTAGGTGGTCGTGGAAGTCTCGCTCATCGGATAATCGCGGTTACGCAAACGTGGGGCTGCATTGTCCCATCCCACCTACCGCTTCCGGAAGCGCTGCCATGCCCGACCTGCACAACGCCCGCGGCGTCTACCTAATCACCCTCGACGAGCCCGACACCGCGCGCCTGCTCGCGCGCACGCTACCGCTGCTGCCCGCTGTCACCTGGCTGCAGTACCGCAACAAGCAGGCCACTGCGGCGCGGCGATTGGAACAGGCCAGCGCGCTGCGCGAGGCCTGCGCTGCGCACGGTGTGCCGTTGATCGTCAACGACGACGCACATTTGGCATTACAGGTGGGCGCGCAGGGCGTGCACTTGGGCGAAGACGATGGCGAGGTGGCTGCGGCACGCGCGCTATTGGGCGCGCAAGCCATTATCGGGGTGTCGTGCTACGACGAGATCGCGCGTGCGCACGCAGCAGTGGCGGCCGGTGCCAGCTATGTGGCCTTCGGTGCATTCTTCCCGACCACGACCAAGGTGACGACGCGTCGTGCGACGCCTGTGTTGTTGCAACAAGCTGGAGCGCTGGACGTGCCGCGCGTGGCGATCGGTGGTATTGCGGCTGAGCAGGTGCCCGCTCTGGTGGCAGCAGGTGCCGAGTTGATTGCGGTGGTTAGTGGCGTGTATGCCGCGCCGGATCCGGTCGCAGCAGTGCAGGCCTATCGGGCCGGGTTTGCGCAGTAGCCTGGCTGGCAAACGAGAGAGTTACCGGCGAAACGCGCTGTCCAAGACGCAAGACAATCAAGATTTCGCTTCGTAGCGATGTTTGGATGCAGTCAAAAGCTCTGTGGGTCGAGGGCGCGATGCCCTCGCCGCTTGCGGGACACGCCGTGAATCCGTCCCTGGAGGCTCGGTAGCGGCATCCATGCCGCCACACGGTCCCGCAAGCGGCGAGGACACCGCACCAGAGAGTTTGCAGGTTGTGTGTTGAAAGCGTGTCTGTTGATCTCGTTGCGTTGCGAAGCTGATCGGATGCGCCGTTACCGAACAACGCAAGTAATCCATTGCTTGCAACCATGCACACCGACCATCTCCGATGGTCCTTGCCCGCCCACCGTCGCCGGACCTTACGCGGCATGGATGACGCGTAAGAACTGACAAGGACGTACTTGCAGCGTGTCCCGCGATGGTGGGCGGGCAAGGTCCCGGCAGCCAAGTCACAGTCCCGACCAGAACGTTGATCGACTCGGTAAAAAGCAGATCCTCGCGCGCGTCACGTGTCTTATTCAGAAAATTGAAGCTGATTGAAGCACCATCGCCCAAAAAAACAGCGACGCGTGATCACGCGTCGCTGCTGGTTTTGGCTCCATCGCCTAACGCAATTAAAAGTCGTAGCTCAACGTCACCCGGCCCGAGCGCGGGGCCTGATAGGCGACGACCTG
The DNA here is from genome assembly GCF_002940065.1 of Xanthomonas populi. Taxonomy (GTDB): domain Bacteria; phylum Pseudomonadota; class Gammaproteobacteria; order Xanthomonadales; family Xanthomonadaceae; genus Xanthomonas; species Xanthomonas populi. Next base: position 7,686 of record NZ_MDEJ01000089.1, on the reverse strand, counting down.
ATCCCAGAGTGGGTTGGTGGTGTTGTCGGGCAGCTGCGAGAACGGGTAGATGTTGGTCGCGGTCTGCTCGTTAGTGATGTTGAACACGTCCAAGCGCAGTGCCAGCTTGCCGGTGGCGAACGCCGGCTTGTAGCTCACGCCCATGTCGAGCTGCGCGATCCAGCCCAGACGCCCCTGCGAGCCCGGAGGCGATGCCACGCCGGTGCCCGTTTCCGGGTTGTAGCAGTAGTGATACGGCCCGCCGGTGATCGCGCTGCCGCCGTAGCCGGCCGGGTCGCGGCCGGTGTAGTTGGCGCCATAGTAGTTGCCCAGGCAGTTATGCGGCGCACCCGAGATCAGGCTGAAATTGGCCGACGCACCCCATTGCGGATTGACCTGGTAGAAGCCGAACAGCTTGAGCTGATGGCGGTGATCGTTGGATTGATCGCCGTTGAAGTGTTCCATCAGCGCCGCGTGATCCCAGCTTTGCGTGGTGGAGACCGACGCCTGGCCCTGATAGCTGCCCAATGCGCCGCCGGCGCGCCACAAGTCCGAACGCACCTGACCTTCGGTGGTGCCGTAGCTATGCGACCAGACGTAGTTGACCTTGGCGTACCACTTGCCGTCGAACGGGCGTTCCAGGTTGAACTCCACTGCTGAATAGTTGCGCTTGAACTTCGGGAAACCCGCCGCTTCGCGGCTCACCGGCACTTCATGGAACTGGCCATCGGTGCCGATCACGCCCCAGGTGTTGGTCTGGCCAGGATTGATCAGCGATGCACCGGAAACTTGCGAGAAGTCGATGGTCACGCCCTGCGCGGCGGCGGCGTCGATCAACGCGGTGTTGGAGACATCGTAGTTCTGGTCATCGATGCCGGCATTGAGGCGACGATGCGTGCCGCGCACGCCCAACACCCAGCCGGTGTCCAGCTGCTTGGTGAAGCCGAGGATGACTTCGTCCTGATTCTCTCCTTCGATGTCCTTGACCACGGCGGTGCGCACATCGGCAATGCGACCGAAGCGCGAGTTGGCCGACACCGCCGAGCCCAGCTGCTGCGCCAGGACCGGCGTGCCATCGGCGTTGATGCCGCTGTAGGTGAAGTAGGTATCGGTGGTGGTGGCCGGAGTGAACAGGCTCACTGCCGACAGCGGCAGACCAAGGTAGTAACGGCCGATGTTGCCGAATACCTTCAGGCTGGAATCGCCATTGACGTCCCAGCTGAAACCCAACCGCGGCGCCCAGGCATTGTCCACTTCGATGTAGGGATCCCCGGACGGGGTGTCGTTGGTGAATTCGTCCTTGCGCAGGCCGATGCTCAACAGCAAATTATCGGTGACCTGCCACTTGTCCTCGATGTAGTAGGCGCGTTGCTTGGCCTCGTACGAATACAAGCTGGTGTCGATGTTGCGCACGGCGTAATAGCCGCTCGATCCGTTGACAGGATCGACCAGACCGGGGCTCGGCGCGCCGATGCCGCCGGCTTCGTTGGCCGATTGGCTGACCAGTCCGCCCGTCCGCAGGCCATTGGGATCGTTGGTCTGACCATAGGTCCACGCAAAGCCGGGGCCGGACAGCACCGAGCCGACATCGATCCCTTCGGACTTCTGGTTGTCGATACCGACGTTGAGCGTGTGGTGGCCGATACGCCATTCCAGATTCAGGCGCTGATTGTCTTTTTTGTATTCGCGGTCGGGCGAACTGACCGAAGTGACCAACTGATTGCCGATGCGCGATGTGCCGCCTGTGTAGGCCGGATTCTGCAATGCGGCGCTGTTGATGACCGGGCCACCCGTCGCGTCGTAATTGAAGGGCGTCAGCTCATCGGGCGTGTTCATCTTGCCGTACAGCGCGGTCACGGTGAGATTGTCGTTGAGATAGCCGGTGTATTTGCCGGTGAACAGGGTCGGGCCGGTTTTCCAGGTGGATTCGTCGGTAAAATAGCTGCCGCGCTGGCGATCGACATAGTTGTAGCGGTAGATCGAGCCGTTGGTCTCGGCCTCGTCGCTGGCGCCGGTCACCTCAATCAGATGATTGTCGGTGATGTTCCAATCCACCTTGGCGTACCAGCGTTTCTGCTTGTAGTCGTAGTCGGTAAGGCCGCCGGTACGGCCGTTGTCGGTATCGCCATTGGTGCCGACGCGCACGCCGTCAGAATCCACCTGTTCTGCCGCCAGGAAGAAGAACAGTTTGTCCTGGATGATCGGCCCGCCCACGTAGGCGCTGTAGGTGGTCTGGCTGGCTTCGGCCTCGCTTGCCGGCTGATACAGGCCGTTGGCCGAGCGCGCGTAGCGGTAGGCGGCGTTATTGATGGTGGTGCCCTGGCTGTCCGGGCGCCAGTAGATGTCGCGCTGGTTGGCCTTGAGGCCGTTTGGCTCCCAGATCACTGCGGTGCCGAACTTCCACACGTTGGTGCCGCGCTTGCCGATCTGGTTGATCACACCGCCATTGGCGCGGCCGTACTGCGCGCCGTAGCCGCCGGTGAAGATTTACTGCTGGTCGATGGCGCCATACGGCAGGGTCAGACCACCCAGATTGTTGCTGATGGTGGTGGTGTTGAAGCCATTGAGATAATAGGCATTTTCGCTGGCGGCCGAGCCGCCAAAGCTGGGCAGCGAGCCGCCGAGCGGACCATTGTCGAAGCCGCCACTGTTGACCACCACGCCCGGTGCCAGCAGCGCGATCGCTTCAGCGGTGCGGCCCAGCGGCAGTTGCTGCAGCTGTTCGGCGGTGACCACGGTGCGCGTGTCCACGCTGCTGACGTCGATGGTGGTCAGGCCCGCAGCGGAGACGGTGACGCTATCCAGGGTCTGCATGCCGCTCCCCGCAGCGGCAGCGAACGAGACGTCGGTGTTGGCGCCGACGGTGATCGCGACGTTTTCGCGGGTTTCCACCGCTGTGCCATCGCGCTTGACCGTGACCTTGTAGGTGCCCAGCGGCAGATTGCCGGCGGTATAACGGCCGCGCGCATCCACCGGCACTTCGCGGGTGAAACCGCTGTTGTTTTCCACCAGCACGCTCGTGCCACGGCTTTGTCCCACGCTGCCGACGATGCTGCCGCTGGTGGACTGCGCGTGGACGCTCCCCATGGCCACCACCAGCGCCAACGCCAGGGCGCGCCTCTGGATACTACGATTCATGCTTTCTCCCCAAGTCTGAAACTGTCGGTAATGCGAACAAATGAACGGCGCTTATGGCTACCGGAATCACACTTTCTAAACATCCGTACCGAAAGCGCCAATGACTACCGACCATCAGCTCATGCCCAATGGCGTCGATACGCTCATGCTCGATCATAGGCAGCCGCGTTGCCCTACCCGCGGCCTCCGACGGGTAGGCAGACACACGGCGGCTAGGCGGACAGGGGCCGCAAGCCTGACAATAGTGCGTGCGGTGCCCGTGGTCGGGCGCCGCCGCCCCATCGGCATCACTCAAGGATCCACACGCATGAACCACACCCGCTCCCATGCCCTGTTCGCCCAGGCGCAGACCCTGCTGCCCGGCGGCGTCAACTCACCGGTGCGGGCGTTCAAGTCGGTCGGCGGCGAGCCGTTCTTCGTGGCGCGCGCCGATGGCCCGTATCTGTATGACGTGGACGACAACCGCTACATCGATTACGTGGGCTCGTGGGGACCGATGATCGCCGGCCACAATCACCCGGCGGTGCGCCAGGCGGTGGAGCGCGCGATCCGCGACGGCCTGTCGTTCGGTGCACCGTGTGCGGCCGAAGTGGCCATGGCCGAAACCATCAATCGGCTGGTGCCGTCGTGCGAAATGGTGCGCATGGTCAATTCCGGCACCGAAGCCACGCTGTCGGCGGTGCGCCTGGCGCGCGGCGCGACGGGGCGCAGCCGCATTATCAAATTTGAAGGCTGTTATCACGGCCATGGCGACTCGTTCCTGGTCAAGGCCGGCAGCGGCATGCTTACCCTGGGCGTGCCGACCTCGCCAGGCGTGCCGCCCGGCCTGAGCGAGCTGACCGCCACCCTCACCTTCAACGATTTCGAAGGCGCCACCGCACTGTTCGACGAGATCGGCGCCGACGTGGCGGCGGTGATCATCGAACCGGTGGTGGGCAACGCCAACTGCATTCCGCCGCAAGCCGGCTACCTGCAGCATCTGCGCACGCTGTGCACGCGGCATGGCGCGCTGCTGATCTTCGACGAAGTGATGACCGGTTTCCGCGTCGCGCTTGGTGGCGCGCAGGCGCATTACGGGGTGACTCCGGACCTGAGCACCTTCGGCAAGATCATCGGCGGCGGCATGCCGGTGGGCGCGTACGGCGGCCGCCGCGACTTGATGGAGCAGATCGCACCTTCCGGCCCGATCTACCAGGCCGGCACCTTGTCGGGCAATCCGGTGGCGATGGCGGCGGGTCTGGCGATGCTGGAACTGGTGCAGGAGCCGGGCTTCCACGCGCGCCTGAGCGAGGCCACAAGCGTGTTGTGCGAGGGTCTGGAGGATGCCGCGCACGCGGCCGGCATCGCGGTCACCACCAACCAGGTCGGCGGCATGTTCGGGCTGTTCTTCACCGACGACATCGTGGAGAGCTACGCACAAGCCACTGCCTGCGATATCACCACCTTCAATCGCTTCTTCCATGCGATGCTGCAGCGGGGTGTGTATCTGGCGCCATCGGCGTACGAAGCCGGCTTCATGTCCAGCGCGCACGACGCTGCGGTGATCGAAGCCACGCTTGCAGCGGCGCGCGACGCGTTTGCCGAAGTCGCGCGCTGAGGCGTCTTCATGCGGGTCGCTGCGGGATTTGATTTGCGCAGTGACCACCGCAAACTTTGCTTTTGTCTTGTGGCTGTCATACCTTTCCGAAAGGTGTCCACGGAGGGGCATGGGTGGGGACCCTCGAAGCAGCAGATGTGTCGTCGTCACCGGTCACGGTGAACCATGATGCGTCGCCGCTGTTTCATCACGATCTGCAGCGTGTCGAGTCGGCGCGCTGCCGACGCCTATCACGGTCGCCCTCGCCTCATGCTCAAGCCTGTTGCGTTGCTTACTCCGCGCCCGTCACCGTCGCGCGATTGCGTTCTTCCCGATTGGCTGCTTGCCAGCAAGCTGGAGCCGCCACTGGTGCGCCCTGGCGTGGTGGTGCGCGGCGCGTTGCTGGCTGCGCTGGATCAGGCACAGGCCCGCCCGCTCACGCTGCTGTTGGCGCCGCCGGGGTTTGGCAAGACCACGCTGCTGACGCAGTGGCATGCCCAGCTGTGCACCCGCGATCACGCCGCGGTGGCCTGGCTGTCGCTGGACGAAGAAGATGCCGACGCCGCGCGCTTCCTCGGCCATCTGGCATTGGCGCTGCAGAGCGCAGGTGCGGATCCGGCACTGTGCGCAGCGGTGCTGCATCACCGCGATCAAAACCCGCGCGAGGCGGTGACGGTGTTGATCCGCGCGCTGCGCGCTGCACGACGGCGCATCAGCGTGATTCTCGACGACTACGACCGGCTCGGCAGTGGCATCGTCGACGAGTTGGTATTGCGCCTGGTCGAACACAACGGCGGACGCTTGCACCTGTTGCTCGCGTCCAGACGTGTGCCGGCGCTGCCGCTGGCGCGACTGGACTTGCAGGCGCAGCTCAGCCGCGTCGGCAGCGCACAACTGGCACTGGACGAGCGCGAAGCACAGGCATTGCTAGGACCACAGGTTCCGGCGCCAGTGGTGGACGAATTGCTGCGCTATACCGAAGGCTGGCCGGTAGCGCTGCATCTGGCGCGGCTGTGGCTGGAAGGTGGCGCGCAACATCAGCAGAAAGTTGCCGCGCGTTTCTCCGGCCGCAGCGCGCAGATCGCCGCTTACCTGGCCGAGCAAGTGGTCAACGATCTGGATGCCGACACGCGCGATCTGCTGTTGCGAACCAGTGTGCTGGAACGCGTCACCGCATCGTTGGCCGATGCGGTGCGCCAGCGCGATGACAGCGGCCGGCTGCTTGCGCGGCTCGAATATTTGCATGGTCTGCTGGTACCACTTGATGGCGAACGCGAGTGGTTCCGCTATCACCCCTTACTTGCCGACTTTTTGAAGCAGCTGCTCGATCGCGAACATCCTGGCCAGACCAGGCAACTGCATCAACGTGCCGCACGCTGGTTTGGCGAGCATCATTACCTGGCCGAATCGGTACGGCATGCATCACGCGGCGATTGCGGCGACCTGGCAGCCAGCTACATCGCACGTGCCGGCACCTGGCAATCGTTGCTCACCCACGGCACGCATGCAGTGCGTGCGCTGCTGCGCCATTTCGACCACCGCACCATCCGCGACACCCCGGCGCTGAATCTCACCCAGGCGCATCTGCACGCGAAGCTTGGCGAATTCAGCCACGCGCGTTTGTTGCTGGAACGTTTCCGCGACTTTCCCGTTGCACTGCGTGAGCCACTGCAGCGTGACTACACCCTGGTGGTGGCAGCACTGCGTGACCGCCTCGATGAGATCTGCGGCAATCCGCATGGGCTGACCCAGATCGCCGCGCAAGCGTCCGCGCTGGACGAAAGCGACCATCTCGGACGCGGCATGTTGCTGTGTATCTGCGCCACCACCGCCATTGCGCAAGGTGCCTTCGCGTTGGCCGAACGCTATGCATTGAACGCACGCGATGCGATGCAACGCGGCTGCAGCGAACTGGGTGCGGGCCAGGCGCTGTTGTCGTTGGGCCAGAGCTTTTTCTATCGCGGTCGGATCAGCGACGCCGAGTCCTGTTACCAACAGGCATTGAACTGGTGCGCATGCACGCCACAACCGGATCGCGTACTGGAGGCGGCCGGCAATTGCCTATTGGCGCAACTGCATTACGAACGCGGACATCACGACGATGCCGCCGATCTGCTGCATCCGGCACTGGAACTGCTGGAGCAGCACGACGGCGGAATGGACGTGCTGGCGGCCGGTTACGACACCGCACTGGGGCTGGAGCGTGTGCGCGATCACAGCGGGCGCAGTGCATTGGCATTACTCGAACACGTCGAACAGATTGCGCATGGACGCAAGCTGATGCGGCTATCGGAATTGGCGGCAGCCTGGCGCTTGATGCTGTTGCTGGAGCATCCAGGCAATGCAGCCATCGACGTGGTGATCGCACGCACCGGTGGTGAATCCGGATTGGCGCATACCTTGCGCTCGGCGCACCGTTGGCGCGACCGCGCGGCCATGGGCTTTGCGCTGGCACGCTGGCATCGCCTGGCAGGCCGCAGCAGCGCCGCGCTGAGCATCCTGGGCCAGATCGAACACGCCTGCCTGGCCAACGACAATCTGTACCACCTGGCCCGCACCCGCGCACGTATCGCCCTGGTGCTGCAACAACGCGGCGAATTGGTCGCGGCCCTCCCGCATCTGTACAGCGCGCTGGATCATGTGGCGCTGACGCAAAGCTGGCAGGCGATCGTCGAACTCGGCCTGCCGGCCAAGGCAATGCTGCGCTCGCTGCGTCAACACGACCCGCATACCGTCGGCGGCACCACGCGCGCATTGACCATTCAAGCCTTGCTCGAACGCCTCAGCGGCGGCGAAGACACGGCCAGCGATGTTTTCAGCGAGCGCGAATTGGAGGTGCTCGCGCAGCTGGCGCGTGGTTATTCCAACAAACAGATTGCGCGCTGTTTACATCTGTCGGAAAACACCGTCAAGTTCTGAGGTTTCCCCACGTTTTCCCGAGATAGATCAGCTGGTTGCACCCGGATCGTGTAGAAACAAGTGCGCGCATGGCG
>NZ_MDEJ01000088.1 GCF_002940065.1 Xanthomonas populi | reverse complement strand
CGCTGATTTTTTGAAGGTATGGTCATCATCCAGTGCGTGTCACCACGGCTACGACTTGGTTGTTCGAGGTGCCCTTTTGTCTTTACGCCGCTGCAGATACGGATGCACCATGTCGCCCTGGATCGGACCTGGCCGCACGATCGCCACCTCGATCACCAGATCGTAGAACTCGGCGGGCTTGAGCCGCGGCAGCATCGCCATCTGCGCGCGCGATTCGATCTGGAAGACACCGACCGTATCGGCGCGCTGAATCATCTTGTAGGTGGCCTTATCCTCATCCGGCAGCGTGGCCAATGCGAAATCGCGCCCGCGCTGCCCGCGTACCAGATCCAGCGTCTTGCGAATGCAGGTGAGCATGCCCAGCGCCAGGCAATCGACCTTGAGCAACCTCATCGTTTCCAGATCGTCCTTGTCCCACTGGATGATGGTGCGATCGCGCATTGCAGCGTTTTCCACCGGCACCAGCATCGACAACGGTTCGTCGGAGATGACGAAGCCGCCGACATGCTGGGACAGATGCCGCGGGTGATCACGCAAGTGCTCGGTCACGACGAGAATCTTGTTGATCAGCGGGTTGGCCAGATCGAACCCGGCTTCTTCGATGCGCTGCTCCATCGGCGTTTCGCCATTGCCCCAACCATAGCAATTGGCCAGCAATGCGATCTGGTTCGGCGGCAGACCGAAGGCCTTGGCCACGTCGCGCACTGCGCTCTTGCCGCGATAGCAGATGACCGTGGCGGCCAACGCGGCGCGTTCGCGGCCGTATTTGGTATAGAGGTATTGCAGCACTTCTTCGCGCCGTTCGTGCTCGAAATCGACGTCGATATCAGGTGGCTCGTTGCGTGCCTTGGACAAGAAGCGCGAGATCAGCAACCGCGTTTTGAGTGGGTCCACGGAGGTGATGCCAAGCGCGTAACACACTGCCGAATTGGCCGAAGAACCGCGCCCCTGACACAAGATGTGCTTGGAACGCGCAAACCGCACCACGTCCTGCACGGTAAGAAAGAAGGCCTCGTACTTTTTGTATGCGATCAGCTCCAATTCTTTTTCGATGTCATCGCGTATCTTCTCTGGCATACCATCGGGCCACCGCTCACGCATGCCCGTTTCGGTGAGCTGGCGCAGATAGCTGGCCGGTGTATGGCCCTCCGGCACCAGCTCTTTGGGATAGGTGTACTCGAGCTTGGAAAGATCGAAGGTGCAGCGCTGCGCCAACTCCACCGTTGCCTGCAACAGCGCATCCGGATAGATATTGCCCAAGGCCCGCCGCGTGCGCAGATGGCGCTCGCCGTTGCGGAACAGATGCGCACCGCACTCGGCCAACGGCAAGGTGTGGCGGATGGCGGTCAAGGTGTCCTGCACGATGCGCTCGCGGCGCTGCGCCATATGCACATCGCCGCTGGCCAGTGCGGTCATGCCCAGTTGTTGCGCCATCGCCTGCAAGGCGAGCAATCGCGCGGCATCGTCCTGTTCGCGATGCAGTTCTACTGCCAGAAACGCGCGCTCTGCGAAGATCTGCTGCAACCAGGCGCCCTGCTCGGCCTGTGGTTGTGCGCCAGGCAACCACACCGCGAACACGCCAGGTGCGACATCGCGAAACTGCGCTTCCACCTCGGCACGCCCCAACCGATACGCACCCTTGCTTGCCGCACGCCGCGCGGTGGTGATCAGCGCACACAACTGCCGATAGCCGTGCGCGTTTTCCACTAGCAGCACGAAGCGGGTGCCATCGACCAGGGTGAATGCGCTGCCGACGATCAAGCGCACGCCGGTGGCGCGCGAGGCCTCCAGGCCGCGCACGATGCCGGCCAGCGAGCATTCGTCGGTGATGGCCAGTGCGCTGTAACCGCAGTGCTGTGCGCGCACGAACAGCTGCTCGGCACTGGAGGCTCCGCGCAGGAACGAAAAATCCGACAGGCAATGCAATTCGGCATACGCGGGCAGACCATCGGCGACCGCCGCATGGGTGATGTCGTCATTGGCCGCGCGCAGACGCGCAGCCACGTACCAGGCGCGTGGCATGCGCCCGCCGGGGGTGTCACGGTCCACGCCGTCGACGGCGTCGTCCCAGCTCATGTGCGGATGCCATTGGCGCGATGCGATCGATGGCAGACAGAGCCACACGGCCGGACGCAATCTGACACTGCATCGGGCGGCATCACGCAAACCACCCATGCAGCATCCAGCCATCCACCCGGCCGGGTGCAGCGAAGGCCCAGCCGCGACGGCCGCGCGCGGTCTCCACCACGTAGTAGTCGCGACGTGCTTCGTCGTCATCCCACCAGCCGCTTTCCAATCGCTCCGGGCCGGAGACGATGCGTAACTGCGCATCGTGCAAGGGCACCGGCTGCGGCAACAACCAGGTGGGGCGCGGCGGACGCGGCGGTGCATCGGTTTCGCGCAGCGCATCGCCAATGGCGCGCCGCCAGGCGCGTTCCGGGCGCGGGTCGTCGGCCGGCAACACCCGGTACACGGCCTCATCGCCAAGCCGGGCACGCAAGCGCTCGCGCAGCTGCGGCCATTCCACCGATTGCTGCGCACGTTGATCGAACAGATCGCGCATGGCCGACACGAACGGTGGCAGCTGGCGTGCCAACAAACGCATCGCCACCACCGGACGTGGAATCTCCACCCGCTCCAGGCGGTTGCGCGCCAGCTCGAACAACAGCGCCGGCGCACGCTCCGGCGTCAGCAGGCCGATCTCGACATCGGTGGCGCCTTCTTCGTGTTCCAGCCGCAGCAAGAACCGCTGCACGCCGCCATCGCGCATGGACAGATACGTGCACAGATCGCCGATCAAACGGCGCAGCGGGAACAACAGCGCAGGATGCATTTCCACCTCGTAGCCCAGTTCCACACGTTGGTCGAAATGGTCTGGCGGTGCGTAGCACTCCAAGGGGTCGTCGAGCTGGCCATAGAGGCGGTCCAGATGATCGAGCAGGCCCGCACCGAAACGCCGGCGCAGCCCGTCGCGCGGCAACGCCCGCACCGCAGCCAGCGTGCGCACGCCCATGTGCTGCAGGCGCTCACCGGCATCGTCGGGCAACGCGGCGCGACGCACCGGCACCTTGTCGAGCGTGCTGTGCAAGGCCGGCAACTGCGTCACCACCATGCCGTCGCGCAAGCCGGCCAGCACACGCGCGGCGCGCGGTGTGGGGGCAAGTGCAAGCCGGTGCTGGAAGCCCAGCGCCTGCAGTTCATCGCGCAGGCGCCGCTCGAAACGCGGCCACGGACCGAACAGCCGAAAACTGGCGCCGGCCTCCAGCACGATGGCGCGCGACCATTGCTGGCTCACCAACGAACTGTGACGGTACGCCCAAGCCGCGAGAAACCGCTGCGTGCGCGCCTCAGCCTGCGGATCGTAATCGATGGTGCGCACAGTGGCCATCAACGCATGCGCCGCCGACAGCCGCATACCGGCTTTCAGACCGGCGGCAGACGCCGCTGCGTTGACCGACTGCAGGCTGCGCAACTGCGCAGGCCCTTCCACCAGCACCAGCGGCGCGTGCGGCTCTTCCAGTCGCCGAAGGACGGCGTCCAGTGCCAGCTGCGGCAGCAATAGGCAGGCCCACAACATGCGCGCGCCTCAATGCGCCAGCCGCAACGGCTGCGAGGGGACCTGCCCACCGCGGCACTTGCGCACCTGCCAGGCATCGCGCTCGGGCAGAAATTCCAGCCGCAAGGCCGCCGGCGATGCATTGACCGCATGCTTGCGATCGCGCAACGCGAACGCGCAGCAATTGCCGCTGTCGGCCGCTACCTGCAGGCGGCGCAATGCGCGCGCATCGCCGGTCTGGGGCCAGCCCAACACCGCCGCGCACGCGCCGCTGCGCAGGCATTGTTCGAACGCCCACAAGGCTTGGCGCGGCTCGGCCTGCACCACTTCCAGATGTTCCAGCACCACCCCGCCTGCCAGGCAGGCGCGTAGGGAATGAACGGCGGCGCGACCAACACCACCCGGCTGTTGGCGCCGGTCATGCGCGCCAGCGTGGGCAACAACAACGCGATCTCACCTACGCCGTGCGCGGGCAGCAGCAATTCGGTGAGCGCCCGCCGCGGCCAACCGCCATCGGGCAGCAGCGCATCCAATGCGGCATGCCCGGTGGATTCGCCGCCATGGGCGATCGCCGCACCGTGACCCGCGCGCCAGACCGTGCGCGCGGCCAGCAGGGCGTCCAGCGGCAAGGCCACTGCCGCGTTGCTGTCCTGCCTGTTGCGCGCGGGCTCCTGGCTCATCTCACCCCTGCCGGATCAGACCGCAGTACAGCCCTTCGATCGCGAAGTCGGCATCGGCCGCCACCACGATCGGCGCATGCGCGCGGTTGCGTGGCAGCAAGCGGATGCGTTCTGCCCCACGCTCCAGGCGCTTGATGGTGATCTCGCCATCCACCCGCGCCACCACGATCTGCCCATCGCGCGCATCGCTACTGCGATGCACGCCGACCAGATCGCCGTCCACAATGCCGTCGTCGATCATCGAATCGCCTTGCACCTGCAACAGATAATCCGGGCGTAGCGAGAACAGCGCGCGGTCCAGCCACAGCTGGCGATCCAGCCCGATATCCGCCCCGATCGGCACACCGGCCGCCACCCGCCCCAGCACCGGCAAGGCCAGCACCGCATCGCGTGCTGGATCAAGCGCCATCCGGCCCGGTACCCGGATACCACGCTTTTGATTGGGCAGCAGTTCGATCAACCCGGCCTCGGCCAGTGCCTGTACGTGCTTTTGCGCAGCATTGCGCGAGGCGAATCCGAACGCTTGCGCAATCTCGGCAAGGCTGGGCGACACCCCTGCGTGGGCCTGCGCCTGCAGAAAGGCCAGCACCGCCGCACGTTTGGGAGAGAGAGGTTCCATAGGATAAAACGGCCAGCCGGGACTAGGTGTACATTTGTACACCCATCGGTCGCAGCAGGCGAGATTGGCGAACTCAGCTTGCTGAGCCGATTCAGCGGGCAAGCTTGCGACAGACTGGGCAACGAGTTATAACTTACGTACTAACAACAGGCACTGCCATGAAACTCAAGATCACCTCCATCGGCAATTCCGCCGGCGTCATCCTGCCCAAGGAACTGCTCGCCCGCCTGCGCCTGGGCAAGGGCGACGCACTGTATGCGCTGGAAACGCCCGACGGCATCAAGCTCACCGCCTTCGACCCAACGCTGGCCGCGCAGATGGAGGTCGCTGAGCAGGTGATGCGCAACCGCCGCACGTTGTTGCACAAGCTGGCGCAATAAGGCTCGACCATGATCATCTGGATCGAATGGCCACTTGTACTGGCCATCCACGATCGTCAATTGGCCGAACATGGCGGCGGAAGCGGCGTGCGCGACGACGCCCTGCTCGACTCAGCGCTTGCCAGGCCCAAACCACTGCTGTCCTACGCCGAGCCACCTCCAGACCTGGCTGCGCTGGCGGCCAGTCTTGCCTATGCATTGGCCCGCAATCATCCGTTTGTCGATGGCAACAAGCGCACCGCAGCTGTCGCTTGCGAAACCTTCATCGTGCTCAACGGCGCGACGTTGGTGGCCGATGACCTGGAGCTCCACGGTTTCTACATCGGCCTGGCGGATGGCTCACTCGATGAGACAACATGCGCCGCGTGGCTGCGCGCGCGTCTGCAATTGCGACATCCAGATCGCGTTTACGAATCGGCGGCAACGTACGGGTAATTGATTCGTTAGAAGAATTCTGCGCAATGGCCATCCATGGCCAAACATCACTGCCCTAAGAGCGGCTAACAAAACTACTGCGCAGCCGCCAGGTGGGTGCGGACGGCGCGCTCAGAACCGGAGTGTACGGGTGGTACATGCCGATTCCGAGCACCGGCCGCGCCCGCCTGGCGGCTGCGCAGTAGTTTTGTTAGCCGCTCTAAAGCTCTTACCGAAAACCACGCGCAAGCTGCATGGCGGTCAGCGCGCTTGCGCGCTCAGTCCTTCGCATACACCACCCCCAAATTGTCGATCTCGTCACCGGCACGGCCGGTGAAAAGTGATTCCGAGACTGACGAGAGTACATAGCTGGTGGAGCATAAATCGCTTCTTGCAGTGATAAGACACAGCGGCTGGCACGGTGGCTAGAGAAACGGCGCCATTGATAAGAGAAGCCAGGCGTTGTACGCGCAATGCACAACGCAACGTGGCCTTGATGCAGCACTACGGCGGGCTCACTGCATTGATGCATTGGGCCCGTTTCGTTTCCTCGCTGGTGTGCGTCCACGCGCTACTGCATCTTCATCCAGCGGGGCGCATCGTCAACGCCAAACAGCCAATCAACGGCGCGCAGTTTTCTGCTTGCCCGGCGCGACGACGCTACCGGCTTGCACTGTCGCCAAGGCCATGGTGATCAAGCCGGCGACCAACCGGCGCAGCACCACCTCATTGTCGGACGATGCCTTCAAACTGGTGGTGGCAAGCCGCAGGATGTATGCCAGATCGGCCGCCGACATCGCGCTATCGGAGCGCACATGCGGGCTCAGCAACTGCACCAGTGTGGTGTCCATCTGCGGGTAAAGATCATCCAGCGCGTCGGGCGCATACACCCCGCAGTTAGCCACCAGATCCATACCGTTTTCCGAACCGATCACCGCTGCCACCGGGTCCAGCACCCAGATGTCGAACACCTGCCGCAACTGGGTCTGAACGTCTTGCGTGGCACCCACGCGCCGTGCGGTTTCGGCCCTACAGAACGCACGTTGGCGCGCCACTTGCGCCGCAAAGATCGCCTGCTTGTTGGCGAATGCGGCATACAGCGAAGGCCGCGACATCTGCGTGGCCTGCGCGATGTCGCTGATGCTCACCTTGCGGTCGCCGTGACGCAGAAACAGCTGCGGTGCGCTGCAATGATGTTGCGATCAAGGTGGTGTTCTGCGGCGTGTGCCACTCGGACCTGCATCCGGTGAACCAATGGGCCAGCGAGTACCCGCTGGTGCCAGGCCACGAGATCGTTGGCGAGGTGGTCGAACTGGGCGCGGATGTCGCAGGCTTCACGCTCGGGCAGCACGTGATGATCGGCACCATCGTCGACTCCTGCCGGCAATGCCCGCCCTGCCCAGCTCCGGCACCGGCGGCACTGCCGACACCCAGGCGATGCTGGCGTTCTGCCAACAACACACCATCGTCGCCGCCAGCGAGTTGATCCGCATGCAGGACATCAACCAGGCGTTCGCACGCGTGCACGACAACCACGTGCACTACCGGTTCGTGATCGATCTGCAGGCCTCTGCGTTGTAAACGGACGCGTTGCCGCGACAGCGGCGCGTGGCATGACCCACGCGCCATCGTAAGAACTTCTGCCCATCCCGCACCGCATCACAGCTTTTCGCGATTCATCCGTTAGCGTCCACGTTGGGCTGATGGGGGATGGCAAGCATGGAGATGCGTAGGACACGGCGCGGGCTGTTGCTTGGCGCCGGTGCGGCAGCGTTGTTGGCGCAGCTGCCAGTGGGATTCGCGTTACCGTCTCGTGCGGCCAAGGCGTCTGCATTTATCGATGCGCTGATTGCGCGCATGAGCGTCGAAGAGAAAGCCGGGCAACTGACCCTGTCCAGTTCGGCGCAGCAGACCGATGCGGCGGTGGCGGCCAATCCGCTCAACACGCTGCCCACGGCCGAAGGTCAGCTTGCGGCGGCGCGTGCCGGGCGGGTGACCGGCATCTTCAATGGTTCCAATGTGCTGTGGCATCAGCAGTTGCAGCAGGCCGCGCTGCAGAGCCGGTTGAAGATTCCGCTGCTGTTTGCCGCCGATGTGATCCATGGGTTCACCACGGTGTTCCCAGTGCCGTTGGCCGAGGCCGCCAGCTTCGAGCCGGAGCTGGCGCAACGCACCGCGCGTGCAGCCGCACTGGAAGCGAGCGCGGTTGGCATCGACTGGACGTTTGCGCCGATGGTGGATATCGCACGCGATGCGCGTTGGGGGCGCAGCGTGGAAGGCAGCGGCGAAGATGTGTTGCTCGGTCGGCGGTTTGCGCAGGCACGCGTGCGTGGCTTCCAGGGCCACGGCTTGGATGATGCCGATGCGCTTGCGGCCTGCCCCAAGCACTTCGCCGCCTACGGGGCTGCCGAAGCGGGCCTGGACTACAACACCGTCGACATCTCCGAGCGCAGTTTGCGCGAGATCTACTTCCCGCCGTTCCAGGCAGCGTTCGATGCCGGTGCGCTGACCACCATGGCGGCCTTCAACGAGATCGCGGGCATTCCTGCCACTGCAAATCGCTGGCTGCTGAGCAAGGTGCTGCGCGGCGAGTGGGACTACCGCGGGCTGGTGGTCTCAGACTACACCGGCGATCTGGAATTGATCGGGCATGGGTTTGCCAGCGATGCGCGCGAGGCGACCAAACTGGCGTTTCTGGCCGGCGTGGATATCAGCATGCAGAGCGGGCGGTATCTGCAGCATCTGCCGGAGTTGGTGGTTGCGGGCAACGTGACGATGGCGCAACTGGACGCGTCGGTGCGGCGCGTGCTGCAGTTCAAGGCCGAACTCGGGCTGTTCGACAATCCGTTTTTGCGCATCGTGCCCGCCCGTGCGCAGGCACGACAGCGGCGCGCGGAAACGCTGGCCCTGGCACGCGAGGCGGCGCGCAAATCCATCGTGTTGCTGAAGAACGATGGCGAGCTGCTGCCGCTCAAGACGCAAGGTCAGCGTATCGCGCTGATCGGGCCGATGGCACGCAACTGGACAGACACTGCCGGGCCATGGACCTTGTTCGGCGGCGACGACAGCGGCAACGACCTGGCTACCGCGATGGGCGCGCGGTTGAGCAATCCCGATGCGCTAAAAGTGGTGGAAGGCTGCGACTTCGAACACGCCCTGCCCGGCGGCGTTCAGGCCGCCGTCACTGCAGCGGCGTCTGCGGATGTGGCGGTGTTGGCGATCGGCGAGCCGATGCGTTACTCCGGCGAAGCGCAGTCGCGCAGCGAGATCGTGATTCCATCCTTGCAGCAGTCGCTGTTGGCAGCGGTGGCGGCGACCGGCACGCCGGTGGTGGCGGTGCTCAGCAACGGGCGTGCGCTGGTGATCGATGGCCCCGTGCTCAAGGCGCCGGCGATTCTGGTCAGCTGGTTTCTGGGCTCGGCATCGGGCGCTGCATTGACGGATATTCTGTTCGGCGAGCACAGCCCGTCCGGGCGCTTGCCGGTGAGTTTTCCGCATGCATCCGGGCAGGTGCCCTATAGCTACGCGCACAAGCCCAGCGGCCGTGCCGACCCGCGCCCGGATGCCTTGCAGCCGTTCAAGACCCGCTACCGCACCGCGCCGAACGCTGCGTTGTTTCCGTTCGGGCATGGATTGACCTATGGCCGCATCGAATACGGTGAGCTGACGTTGAGCGATGCGCGGATGACTGCGACCGGCAGCGTACGCATCAGTGCGCGCATCCATAACCGCGGCACGCGCGACGCCGAGGAAGTGGTGCAGCTCTACCTGCGCGACCGCACCGCCAGCGTCACCCGCCCGGTGCGCGAGCTGAAGGATTTCCGCAAGATTGCAGTGCCTGCTGGCGGCAGCGTGGCGGTGGACTTCGAGCTGCGCCGCGAAGATCTGTTGTTTATCGGCCAGGCGCTTACGCCGACGGTGGAGCCCGGCCTGTTCGATCTCTGGCTGGCGCCGTCTGCCGAAGCGGCTGGAGTGGCAGCGAGCTTTGAACTGCTGGCGTAAGTGGGCTGCGCCGCTCAGCTCGGCGGCTTGGATAACATTGGGTCTGTCAACGGAACTGTGTCACTTGAATTTTCATAGCGCATGCAGCGGTACACGGTCCTCGCCGAACATCACTTGAAAGCTCTTTACAGACGCATAACATTCCCCACGACACCACGATTCTCGACTTCCAGTGTTTACTGGACACCCGCGACATTACCGCGAAGACATGCGAGGCGGTCAACGCGCATCTAGCGCGCACGGGGCAGATGCTGCGCACCGTGAGCACCAGATGCGACGATCAACGCCGCGCCCGGCTCGACGAAGTAATGCCGATCACGCGCGACCCTGGATGCATCAGACGATTATGCGCCGACAGTTGCCGCCGGCCAAGGGGATGCTCCCTGGAGGCAGGATAAGCGGCCAGAAGCCCCATGACCGATGACGCAGAAGCAACGTTGCGCTTCATCTCGGCGCTGCTGATTGAAACTGCACGCTGCCGGTCAGTTGTTCAGACCTCGCCTGAGGTAATTTCGCTGCCGGCAACGTCCTGGTGCGGGGCATCGTCACCAGGCAATTCCTTCAGCGTGGCAATCAGTGCAGTCCGTGCATTGACACCCAGATCACGCGCCTGCGTCACGCCCCTTAGCGCGGCACGTGTCTGCTCGTCGAGGTTGCGCAACGCACCGACGTCGTCGGCCAGCCGGGCGCACAGAATGTCTTTCAACGACACCAGCTCTGCGATGCGATCACGGGTCTCAGCCATCTGCTGTCTGGCCCCCTTCACCTGCTGAACCGCATCGTCACGTGCCTTGATGGCCTCTGCCTTGGCCACCGCATCGATCACCTTTTGAGCGCCCGTCCCCTCAGAGTGCCCTTCCAACGCCTGCAGCGCTTTGCGTCGGCCCTCTGCAAGGTGTTCGGCATCTTCAACAGCCTTGCGCTCCACGTCAGACGCTCGACGCAGGGGATCAAGACGCGCCAGCAAGTCATCCAGCCTGTCGTCCACATCCCGGAGCTCTCCGTCCTGTACCTCATAAATCTCTGCGGTCCGACGCAACAGATGGTCGACTGCAGACACCAGCGTGTCATCGGTCTCAGCAGCACGCTGTAGAAATTCGAACGCATGTTGAGCCGCCGCAATGCCACTACTTTCAGCGCGGCTGGCATCAATGTGGGTTTGGAAGTCGTCGTATGCCTTGGCCAGCGCGTCGGTTGCCTGATTCACGCTGTCGCGATCGGTCTGCAGCGCAGAAAGCCTCTGACGCAGGCTCGATGCTGTGACAGCCGCCTCGGTCACGCCGTCGTCTGCCGGTGCAAGCCTGGCCAGAAGTCGATTGATGCGTTGGCCTACCTTCGCCTGTGCACCGCTCACTGTCTCCACCAAGGCGTCGTACGCCCGGTAATGCGCGTCGGTGCGCTGGGTCTGCTCCTCGAACCGTGTCAGCTCGTGCGTCAAGGCGCGCAGGTGCGGGCCGACCGGCAGTACGCCCCTCTGGAGATGGCGTTCGAATTCGCGGTCGCGCGCTTCTTTCAGCGCGCGGCGTTCACCGCGCGGAGAGGCTGGACCGGATGGCAGGATTTGCGAGCCCTGGCGTTGCCCAAGCGCTTGCACGCCTTCCTGATGCAAGGGGTCCAGTGACTGGCGCAGTGCACGGACTCCTGCCTCAAGCACTTCAGCGCCCTCGATACGATCGTACAGCCCATAACGGAACTGGATCTCTGCCTCGAACAGCTGGTGCGACGCCACTGCCGTGGCCGCCACATTCAGCAGGGGCAAGCCGACGCGACTGGTCACCGGGTTTTCGTCGGTGTTGTGCACGGCGATAGCCGCCAAACGGTAGAGATCCGGCGATTGCTGTGCGGCCACGAGCACATCACGCCACGCCATTGCACCTGTGGGCGCCGGCAATCCCAGTGCGGCTGCAGCGTGCGCGTGCTGTTTGACCGCCAGCGCGTCGTTGATGGACATCATTGCCTGGGGCCGCATTTCGAACACGAAGCGGACCTGGTTCACATTGGGGATATCCTTGAACCTTCGCAATACCTCGCCCAGCCCGGGAATCTTGCGGCGCATCTCGGCCACGTCGCGCATCTTCTCGCCCAGCGCGTAGTGGCCAATGGCATGGCTGACCACCGCGTCGAGCGATTCGCGCCCGAACATGTTGATCTCCACACGTGCGCCAGGAATGATGCGCGCGCGCTGCTGGATGGCAGCAGCGTCCTCTTGCCGCAACTGATGCAGCATCTCGAGCATGGCCGCGCGCTCAGAAGGCGAGCCGCCTTTCCATAGTGATGACGCCTCTGCGAGGGTGGCTTGTTCAGCGCGCGCACGTTGTTGCGCCAGCGCCGGACCCTCCAGCGCGCCGCCAGCTTCGATCGCACGCGCTTGTGTCCCCTGGATACGTTCGATTGCTTTCAGCAAGACCGCCTGTCGCTCGCCCGGCGTGGCCGGATAATCCAGTCCTCCCAGTTCGCCCAGGCTTTCCGGAAAGATCTCTTCAAGCCGTCTACGCATCGTGTCCCATGCCTGCGGCCTCACCGGCTGGGCAGCCTGGGTATCCAGCGTTCTCTTGTAGCTGGCAGTCCCCAATAAAGGCCGGGTGCGCGTATCGTCCACTGCCGCATCGGTCGGCAATTGCACGTCGCTGGAGACCACTCGCACACCGGCCAACTGCAGATTGCCGGCACCGGTGACTGCATTGACCAGCCGTGCGAAATTTCGGCCAAGCACCGACGTCAATGCGCCCGAGAGATTGATGCCGCCGCTGACCTCAGCAGTGAGGCCGACGCGGCCCTGGAACTCGAGTCCGATGATCTCTCGCCACGCATGGTCCAGATGCAGCTGCATCTGGCTCCATTGCACACCGGCCTGCGCCGTCATGCTGGACGGCATGGAGGCCAACACTGCGCTACGCGCGTTGCCGGTGCCGGATGCGCCTGGCGCGGCGTTGGGTGCGACGGGCTGTCTTGGACCGTAAGGATGCCGCACCGCGAGCGTCTGTACCGCCAGGTTGACGTTGAGCGATGCATTGGCATTGGTTTCGAACAGATTCAGCCCGATCGCCCCCTCTTCCACGCCTGCGCGCAATAGCTGGGTGGTGTCGGCATCATGACGATCGAACAACAGCCTGGCGAACTCGGGAATCGTCGATGGCGAGAGGATGACCGCTGCGCCAACACCATGCTGATAGCTCCCACCCGCACTGAGATGTGCCGCCCAACCCCACGTGGCCGACAAGGTCCATACAGGGTCCTCATCATAAATATATCCGCCGGTTCCCTTACCAGGCTGCAGATCAATGCGCATGCCTACCGTCCCGGACGTGGTTGCTTTCGCGTGCCGAACGAAGAAGGCAACCAATCCCGCATCACCGTCCTTCGAGTCGCCGATGCGTTCGACACCCAGCGCGTGAATGGCCTCGCCGCCCATGCCGACGTTGACCGTATTGAAATGCATCCATTGCGCAGAACCGAGCGAACCGCGCAGCTCGGCAGAGCGCACTTTGCTTGAGAAGAAGGTGCTGCGATTGAACAGGTCCTGCAGCACATCGATCATGCGTGCAGCCATTTCATCGGGGGCGGCACCTGGCGACAGACCCAGGCTCTTGAGCAATTGCAGCTGACGCGCGCTCCCGGGCGTGGTGACTTCCTCCCGGAAGGTGGCCACGACATCGTCGAAGGCCTCCAACTCCTGCCAGGACGACAGGCCCAGCTTCGCAAGAGCGCGTAGCCCGGATTGACGCTGTCTTTCGTCGGCCGCCTCCAACGCCGCTGCACCACCGACTCCTAACAGCGCGTTGTACTCCATCAGACCTGCGAGCAGGCATGCACTGCGCAGGGCATGCGGATCACTCGACGCATCGGCGGCTCGACTATTTCGAATCGGCAAACTGACCCGGGCAGCCTTGAGCCGATGACTGACTTCGCGCAATTCAGCGAGCTGTACATGCTCGATATCGGTCAATGCCTGTGGATGCAGCGACGCGCCGCCTGCAAGCCCAGCGATGCAACGATCAAATTGCGGCAACATGTCATCGCTGTTCTGCGTCGTGGTGCGCATCACAACCGAACGCGCCCGCCGCCAAAGCTCGGCGGCGCGATAACTCGCAGTCGAACTCACGCGCTGAAGGGAGGCACCGTCTGCCATGGAGAAATCCGCAGCCAGCACCCCTTCACGGAATCCGATCTTGCGCAGATCACGCAGCAAGCCAGCCAAGGTTGTTTCACGCAGCGTCGCCAGACGTTCATGCTGGCTCTGCGACAGCTCGGCTGCGGGGTGGCGCGGACCTGAGGCACCGGCAATGCGCACCTCGGCCAGTACCGGCAAGGTGTCGAACAGCTCGGGCGCCAACCCGAGTACCTGCTCTGCCTCGGTACGGAAGCGGGAGAGCCGCTGTTGCTGCGCGGTGGGCGCTTGCGCCACGCCAGTCCATCCGGCCACGGTACGCGCAGTGCCACCGGCAACGTCCACGAGCACCTTCGCGAGCGCAGCGGCCTGCGCGCGGCCGCTCTGTGCAAGGACCTGTGAATTCGAGCGCAGGCTCAGCGGATCGGTGGAGGTGGTCCCCAGTAAGGTGGTGCTGATCGCTGCGTCGTGATCCGGCATCCTGAGACGGCTCGCCTGCTGCCGGTTGATCCGTGCATTGGTACCCGACTGGGTGCCGGAAACGGCCACTTCATCAGGTGACGGATGCGCAGCCACGCGTGCAGGCAAGCGGGAGCCATCGGTGGCCGTCATCGATGGGAGCACCGTGTGCCACTGCGCGCCGAGCCGCAACTGCAGTTGTCCGGTACGCGTGGTACGCAGTGCACTCGGGGCTGGCAGCGTCTGCGGCAGCGTGACCGGAAGAGCCTCCCACTGGTCATGGTCTGAAAGACGGTGCAATTGCGCCGGTCCGTCGCTGGGTTGGCTCAAGGCGTAGAGGGCATCATCCAATCCGACCGCGATCGCCAGGGGGCCTTCCAGAACGGGCACGTCCCTGCTGTTTCGGTCCGCATCGACCTTGGTCAACCGCCCCGAGGCGGTCATCACCACGGCGCTGCGGTCTGCATGCACGGCTGCCTGGACGATGTCTTCGTCGAACTGGGCGATCGGAATACAGCACACCTCCACCACATCCGGCACGACGGCGAGCGGCCCACCCGAGGGTGTGCTGGGCAACTCATCGACCGCCAGCCAGGTGGTGCGGCCAGGAAGCTTGATCTCGACCAATTGGGGCGATGCGGCTTGGGGCGATGCAGCCAGCAACGCGAACACCGGACGACGATCGACGAACCCAAGCGGCCCGGTATGCAGAGAGACAACCCCGGTCAGCGGCGCACCATCGGGAAGCATCAACTGCTCCCATGGCTGGTTCGGAGCAGGCGAGTAATGCAGTACGCCTTCCAGATGCCCCAGTTGCGCATGCCCATCGAGCACCACCCGCGACTGTATCGCCTCGTCCGCAGGCATCGGCAGTCCCTCGCTGCGCATCAGCAAAAACGGACGATCCAGCATGAACGCCGGCTGGAACTGTGCCTGCCCTGCCGGCCGCTGCAGCGAGATGCGGTGGCCGTCGCTGTCTTCCAGCAGAAGATGCACGCTGTGATCGGTCGCCAGTCCCATGGAGGTCACCGCCCAGCCCTGCTCGCTGCCCATCAGGTCAGGCAACGTCAATCGCCGTGCAACAATCGAGCCGCTCCCGCGCATGTCGGCTTCATACACGCGTCCTTTGTCATCAAGCACCAAGGCAGCACCGGCATTGGGAGACGCCAGCGGCAACACATCCACAGGCATCGCAGGCGTCGACTCGATGGCCGGGCCGCGGGGTACCGGACGCATCAACTCCACGACCCGGCCGGGCTGATCGCCATCGCAGCAGCGCAGCACGCCAGCGTGGAGCATGCACGGCCTGCCGTCCGAATCGAACCGAAGCACAGCGCCGTCTGGCATCGGGCCCACCGCGATGGGCATCTGCTCACCGCCGGCACGCCAGCAATGGTTGCCTGCACGCACGTACACACCGCCATCGGCCTGCCTGCCGAGCATGCAGACGTCGGCAGTCGCACCACATGCCGGTGGCAGCGGTACGGCTGCCCAGCGCCCAGACGCCTGGACGCGATGAAGCTGGTTGGCACGCACGGTGAAACACTGCCCGTCGGCAGCCTGCCAGATGCCGGTCAGCTGGCCGATCGGCGGATCGGCCAGCTGGCTGGCGACCTGTTCGGCCGTCGGCGCAGCACCGATGCGGCGCTCGACTGCCGGATGCACGGTAAGACCTGCGATCAGCAAGCCGGGGGTTGTGGTGAAGAACGCCTCGTTACGTGGCATGCGCAGGTCGTTACGATCAGGCATGTAGCGCAACAGACGTCCGCCGCCACCTAGATCGGATTCGCTATCAACGGCGGGCCGACGCGCCAGACAGGCCTCGAACAAGCGCGTGAGATCGCTGTCTGCCGCAGTGGCGCCATCGAGTTGCATGCGAGCCCGCCGCACACCATGCGATGGAACGCTCTGCACGCGGACCGCAGCATTGGCGGTCGTACTGGATGCCCTGCGGACCGGCCGTGCAGGCAAGGCGCCCAGGACGTTGACCGCAGTGCAGGGCGCGGACGTGCTCTGTAGTGAAGCAGTCGCTGGTGCTGGTGCTGGATCCAGCGTCGGCGGCTGCCGCGACTGACTCGAACTTGCAATCGAATGTGACTTGGTCATTTGAATGGTCCAAAGGTCTGAATGCGAGGCGTCGGCATCTACTAAGGAAGGTCTGAACAAGGAAGGTCTGAACAACGCTCCCGGCCGCATGAATCCAGCATCTTGAGCGCCATGAACGCGCAAGGTGGGTTTATCAGACGAGGTTTTGCGCGTTTCTGGCGGCTTCCACCGCC
>NZ_MDEJ01000087.1 GCF_002940065.1 Xanthomonas populi | reverse complement strand
TGAAAGGCTACCGCCGGATTTTCTCGCGCTTTGAGAAGCTCGACGTCATGTTCCTCGGATTCCTGAGCTTCGTCCTGATCTTTGAAGGGCTTCGTATGTGTTAACAGGCCCTAGAAATAAAGAACGGTCCCATCGGGCCCGTTCTGCTTTCAGTACGCTCGCGCGTTCACTACATCGAAGCGCTAGGCCAGGAAGGAATTACACGCGCGGATCGGTCGGGTTGCGACGTGCTGCTTCATCGTGATGCTCGGAGTCGAACGCCTCGCGCACTGCATGCTTGGCCTTTTCCCAGCTCAGACGCGAGTTGGACTTGAAACGGTCCCAGCCATCGCCCAGGTCGCGTTCCAGATGGTCGTCCCACTGGCGGCCAGCGTGCTGTTGACGTGCCTGCATGCCGTAGCGATACGCCGGGCGATAATCGTCATACGAATAGTCGGCGTCACGATAACCTGCGCTGTCGAAGCGACCTTCGTAATGGGTGTCGCCATCGCGATACACGCTGTGGGTGCGATCGGCACGCTCCCATGCATCGCGTGCAGCTAGACGTGCGTCATCCCACTCCAGGCGCGATTCGCCGCGATCGCGCGGCCACTCGCCGGCCAGGGTTACTTCGGTTGCTTCCCAGGTGCTAGTCGGCCGTGTCTCGCGTGCCTGCAAGCCCACGTTATAGCCAGCAGCGTAATCGCGATCGTAATCGGTGCCTTCCTTGTAGTAAGGACGGTTCTGATGTTCCTGGCGCCAGTATTCGGTCTCTACGGTCGGGTCGAGACGTTCTGCTACGCCCTTGCCTGCAGCAGCGCCAGCCACAACACCGACCGCCGCACCGATCAGGGTGCCAAGCGGGCCGAACACCGTGCCGGCCAGCGCGCCTGCAGCAGCGCCGCCTGCGATACCACCAACGCCCACGCCAACCGGGTGCGAACCGGACGCACCGGAAATCGGGTCACGATTCGAATCCTTTGCTTCTGCTGCGCGTTCCTGCTCATCCAGCTTCTCTAGATTGCTGTCGTGATTGTTCATGTCGTCTCCGGTTGCCTGATGGATGCGCTCTGTGGACACAGATCGCCAACGTGGCGCCACCATGGCGATACAGGAGTGAAACGCGTGTGCGTAGATGTGAGCATCATCGCGACAAGCCTGAACTGTGCACGTGCACTGCGAATGAGGTTGCTGACGTCACGCTGCACCAGGTTGCCGCAATGAAAAGGTACGCGACGAGGAAGCCGCCCGCCATTTCCCAACACGCTCAACCGCCGTGCGTACCCAGCGCGCGTGCGCCGGTCAGGATCATGCGCAGCATCTGCGAGATCTGCTCGACCAGTTCTGGGTCCTTTTCTGGCGGCGAGTCCATCGCCACCGCGCCCATCGCAAATACCAGCCGGGTGATGGCCTTGGAGACCAGTGCCGGTGCGTGCAGTTTGGCGTTGTCGGCGGCGGCTAGGCGGATCAGGTCCACCCGCAACTCGTCTTCGAAATAACTGAGCTCGCGCTCCACTGCCTGTTTGAACGCATCCGAGCCCACCGCGCCTTCGCGCAGCAGCACATGCAGCAACTTGTCGTCGGCACGCAACTGTTCCATAAACGCCTCGACCGAGACGCGGATGACGCTGCGGTCGGTGAAGGTGGCGCGCTGGCGGGCCTGGCCGATGATGATGCGCAGCGAGCGCCCGGCCAGATCGATCAAGGCCACGGCGAGCTCGTCCATATCGCGGAACTGGCGATAGAAGCTGTTCGGCGCAATGCCGGCTTCGCGCGCCACTTCGCGAAGGCTCAGGGTTGACAGGCTGCGGTTTGGGCCGATCAGCGACAGCGCCGCGGCGATCAGATCCTCGCGTGAAATCGCCGGCTTGCGTGACGGCGGCGCGTCGTTGGAAGGCAGGGCGATGGAGGTCATGAGGGTAGGTCCGGGCGTGGGGATGAATCATAGCCCCTTCGGCCGATATACAACTGTATACACGCCTGTGCATTCATGCGTATAGTGCGATTCATGCGCAGGGTATCTGACCTCAAGTCCAAGTCCCCCAAGTCCAAGTCCCCATTGCCCATACGCCTGGCGCGCCGGCTGGTGTCGCCGCAGTTGTTCGATTTCTGGGCAACCCGGCTCAACCCGTTGTGGACGCTGGAGCGGCCAATGGCGCGTCTGGTCGCGCGCACGGCAGTCAGCCGTGACGCGGTGACCCTGGTGTTGCAGCCCAATGGGCACTGGCAGGGTCTGCAGGCAGGCCAGCACGTGAGCCTGGGCGTGGAGATCGACGGCCGCCGTCTGCTGCGCAGCTACAGCCCCACCGTGCTGGCCGATGGCCGCCTGGCGATCACCGTCAAAGCGATCGAGGGCGGGCTGGTCAGCCGGTATCTGGCGCGCGGTGCAGCGCTGGGAAAGGTGGTCTCGCTGGATCCGGCCTTCGGCGACATGCTGCTGCCAACTACACCGACGCCGCTGTTGTTGCTGGCCGCCGGCTCCGGCATCACCCCGATGCGCGCGCTGCTGCAGGCCGCCGCGCAGGCCGGCATGCCGATGGATGTGGACCTGATGTACTGGGTGCGCCGGCGCGACGAGGCCTGCTTTGTCGAAGAATTCGAAGCGCAGGCGGCTGCACATCCGCGCCTGCGCGTGCGTTTGCTGACAACCCGCGAAGGCAACACACCGGCCGCACGTATCGATACCTGTCCGCTGGAGCAGATCACCGCGCTGGACCATCGCCATGTGATGGTCTGCGGCCCTGGCGGTTTCGTGCAGGCAGCGCGTGCGCGTTTGCAGGGGCGCGTGGCCGCGTTCCAGGCTGAAGCTTTCAGCGTGCCAACGCTGGACGACGGCGAGGCCGGTGAGGTGCAGGTGCAGGTGCAGCTGTCACGCAGTGGTCGCACGCTCACCCTGACGCGCGGCCAGTCGCTGCTGGAAGGGCTGGAAGCGCACGGCCTGCGGCCACAACACGGCTGCCGCATGGGCATCTGCAACAGCTGCGCCTGCGCGCGCCAAGCCGGCACCACGCGCCACCTGTTGACCGGTGAGCGCAGCAACGAACCCACCGCACAGGTGCGCCTGTGCATGAGTGCTCCGAGCACTGACCTGATCCTGGATCTGTAAGGAATCTTGATGAGCCGAGTCCATAACCGTGCCCTGTCCGCTGCCGAACTGCAGTCTTTCGGCGACGAACTCGATGCCATCCGCGCCCGTGTGCAGAGCCAGGTTGGCGCCGACGATGCGCGTTACATCCGCCGCATCGTGGCCGCGGTGCGCTGGACCGGTGTGGCCGGTCGCGCGCTGCTGTTTCTGGGCGCGTTCGTGCACAGCGTGCTGATTCCGGCGTGGATTGCCGGTGTGGCGCTGCTGACCTTGTCCAAGATCCTGGAGAATATGGAGTTGGGCCACAACGTCATGCACGGCCAGTACGACTGGATGGGCGACCCGCAGCTCAACGGCAACACCTACGAGTGGGACATCGTTGCCACTGGCGACAACTGGCGCAAGACGCACAACTTCAAGCACCACACCTACACCAACGTGCGCGGCATGGACGATGACATCGGCTACGGCCGCTGCGCATCTTCCCCGAACAGCGCTGGCGCCCGTTCTACCTGTTGCAGCCGTTCGTGGCGATGGTGTTCGCGTTGCTGTTCGAATGGGGCGTGGCGATCCAGGACCTGCGTCTGGGCCGCTGGTTTGCCGGCAAGATGAAGGCTGCCGAATTGCGCGCCTCGTTCCTGCCGGTGGGCCGCAAGATGGGCCGCCAGATGCTCAAGGACTACATCGTGTTCCCGCTGCTGGCCGGCCCGTTCTTTCTGACCGTGCTGCTTGGCAATCTTGCGGCCAACGTGCTGCGCAGCATCTGGACCTTCATGATCATCTTCTGCGGCCACTTCACCGCCAATGCGGAAGTGTTCCGGAAGGAATCGATCCGCAACGAGTCGCGTGGCCATTGGTATTTGCGTCAGCTGCGTGGCTCGTCGAATCTGACCGGCGGCAAGCTGATGAACGTGCTGTCGGGCAATTTGAGCCACCAGATCGAGCATCACTTCTACCCTGATCTGCCTGCAAATCGCTACGCGCAGATCGCGGTGGAAGTGAAACAGATCTGTGCGCGCTACGGCCAGCACTACAACACCGGCTCGTTGCCGCGCCAGTTCGGCCAGGTGATGTGGCGGATCGTGCGACACGCCTTCCCGAGCCGGCCACGGCCGCTGCGTCAACGCGACGGCGGGCTGCAATGCGCCTGATCGACAAGGGCCGCCATTCATTGGCGGCCTTTTTTATGCGGCGGCGCGGGGCATCAGTACGATGTAGTGCTGCGCATCTGCGCGTGATAAGCGATGAAGCCGGTGGCCGGCAGCGCGCGGGAGAACAGCCAGCCCTGGGCCAGATCCACGCCATGTGCGCGCAGATAGTCCAGCTGTTCCTGGCGCTCCACGCCTTCGGCAATGGTGCGCAACTTAAGCGTCTTGGCCATGTCGATGATGTGCGAGGTCACCGCACTGGTGGCCGAGTGGGTGCCGATGGTGTCCACGAACGACTTGTCGATCTTCAACGCATCCAGCGGCAGCCCTTGCAGATACTGCAGGCTCGAATAGCCGGTGCCGAAGTCGTCGATCGACACCGTGTGGCCGGCGCCGCGCAGGTGGGTGATGGTGGTGCGCGCCGCATCGATGTCCATCAGGCTGCGCTCGGTCGCCTCCACCCACAGCTGCCCGCTGTCCACACCAGTGCCTTGCAGTGCTTGCGCGAGCACGGTCTGCACACGGCCGCTCTTGATGTCGCCGGCCGAGACGTTGATGGCCACATGCAGGGACGGAATCGCCGCCAGGGTGGGCCCGAGTTCGCGGATGACTTCGGCCACCACCAGGTCGGTGATCGGCAGGATCAGACCGCTCTCTTCGGCCAGCGGGATAAAGGCGTCGGGCGGGATCAGCACACCATCGGATTGCTGCCAGCGCACCAGCGCCTCGGCACCAACGCAGGCACCGGTGTCTAGCGCGATGATTGGCTGATAGTGCACGATGAATTCGCCGCGCTGCACGGCGCTTTCGAGACGCGCCAACGGCGACAGCCGCCGCCGCGAACTCCAGATCACCAGGCTGACCAGCAGCAGTGACAACGCGATGCCGACCGGCACTGTCTGCAAGCGTGCCGCTGCCAGCGGGCCACGCAGGTAAGCGACCGGCTCGGTGACCACCGCAGCCCAGTCGCCACGGCGGTCGCGGCCGGACAAGACCTGCGGCTGCGTTGACTCGGCGCTGGATGCGTCGGTGGAGGGATCGATCAGCAATTGCTCGGCGGCGGTATCGGTACTGCTCAGGATCTGCCCGTTCGGAGTGCCGATCGCCAATTCCAGGCCGGGTGGAATGTTGATGTCGGTGAGCGTTGCCGGATTGATCAGCACGTTGTAGTCGTCCAGCTGCAGCGCCATCAGTGGATGCTGCGGATTGGCCAGAGGACGCAGGCGGGTGGTCACCGCAATGCCGCGCTTGACCATGAAATCCGGGGTGGACTGTGGAATGGTCTCTGGCAACGGCCCCCACGAGGTGCAGTGCAGGCGACTCTGCTGAAAATGCCCCAGCTCCACGATGTAGTGACTGGTCAGCACCAATGCACGCATCTGCGCCAGATGCTCCGGGGAACAGCGCGGCAGCTGCGAGCCGGCCATGGTCACTAGCGCGCCGTGCGCTTCGTCTAAGGCGGTTTCGGTGCGCCGGATCGACAGCGCCGCCAACTGGCTGAGCCTGCTCTCTTCGCGATCCAGCGCCAGCCGCCACGCCAGGTAATAGGACAGGCTGATCGGAAGGGTTGCGCACAGCACCACCAGCAACACGGTCACACTGATGATGCGTTGTCGCTTCACCTCACCACCCGCATCTGCATGGCGACCAGTTCACGCAGTGCGCGCTGGACAATACGTAGCACACGCGCATTGCTGAGCGACCGTGACAGCACAACGCCGCGAGCGCGGGGGGGTGCGGCGCGAGCATGGTGACGACAGGAGACATGGACTTATGAGGCTGCACGTCGCGAATGTACGACACACGCGTGCACCGCGCGTGTCCGCAGAGCGAAGCGGATGTGATTTTCTGCCGATACGCGTGCGCCGCTTCGTGGCAACCGGGTTTGTCAATGGGTTCACACGCTTGCACGCGATGGCGCGCTAGGGTCGAAACGTCTGCGCTCCCGTTTGGGAGCAGCGGGGCAATCCGGTCCCACGCAAGGCGCTTCCCCAGGAGGAATCACCCATGACAAGCGAGAAAGAACGCGTCGGCGGCACCGATGCCGTGCCGATCTTCAAGATGCAGGAAACCACGCGCGACGGCGAACTCACCAAGTACGTGGTCGGCGACACCGGCGTGGCCTTCGACAGCCTGGAAGGTGCGCAGGCTGCGGCCAAGGATTTGAGTACGCTCAACGGTTGAGGGCCGGTTGCGGTCCGATCGCTCAGTGGTCGAATGCTAGCGAGTCGAGGCGCGGTGCCCTCACCGCTCGCGGGACACGCCGTGAATCCGTCGATGGAGGCTCCGTGGCTGCCTCCATGCCGCCAAGGGTCCCGCAATCGGTGAGGACAAAGCAACCAGCAAGTTTGCTGGTTGCTTTGTTGCAACCCTGCGTATCGATTAGGGAAGTGGCCGCTCGGTCAGCCGCCCGGTATGCGGGGTGTGGATCAGCGGGGCCAGATCGAAGCCCTGCTCGCGCGCATGCGCCAGATAAGCCTGGGTGATGTTTTCGTCCAGCTGCGGCAGCCGTGCCAGCAGCCACAGATACTTGCGGTCGGGGCCACCGACAAGCGCGGCGGTGTAGTGCGCATCGATGCGCATCACCCAGTAATCGCCTTTGGTGAAGGGAATCCAGCGCAGGCCTTCGGGCAGGAAGGTGACCTCCAGGCGCGCGTTGCTGTCGTCGATGGCGCGCGCCTCACCGATGGCTTCTTCCAATGCGCCTTCGGCGGTCAGGCAGCGGTTCTGCACGCGCACCGTGCCATCGTCCTGCAGCGAATAGTGCGCCGACACATCGGTGCAGTCCGCATCCTCGAAACGAATCGGCAGCCGCGCGATCTCGTACCAGGTGCCCAGATAACGATTCAGATCCAGGGAGGGGACAGTGATGAGGTAAGGAAGTCGGCTCATGGTGGCCTCTGCGCAGTGGAGTGGCGCATGTTGTACGTGCATCGTCATTAAATGAATGTTGGGATGCTGACGCCGCTGACGCCGCCGGATCAGCGCCATTACGCCGCGCTTGCCGTGCCCCCTGTGCGATCCAGCTTGCGGTAGCCGATCGCTTCGGTGAGATGGCGCGTGGCGATGCCAGCGCTGTCGTCGAGATCGGCAATGGTGCGCGCCACGCGCAGGATGCGATGCATCGAGCGTGCGGACAGTTGCAGGTGTTCGATTGCGCGTTCCAGCAACACCTGATCGTCGTCGCGCAGGCGGCAGTGATGATCGGTCTGCGCCTGGTCCAGTTGTGCGTTGGGCACGCCGGCACGTGCAAGTTGCCGCGCGCGCGCCGCGACCACGCGGGTGCGCACGCTGGCACTGTCCTCGCCGACATTGCCGCTGCGCAGGGCCTGCGGCGGCAGGCGCGGGACCTCGACATGCAGATCGATGCGGTCCAGCAGCGGCCCGGAGATCCGGCTGCGATAACGGCGGATGGTGTCGCTGCTGCAACGGCAACGCCCACTGCTATCGCCGACCCACCCGCATGGGCATGGGTTCATCGCGGCGACCAATTGAAATCTTGCTGGGAAATCCACGCTGCGCGCGGCACGCGAGATGGTAACCAGGCCCGATTCCAGCGGCTCGCGCAGTACTTCCAGCGTTTGGCGTTGCCACTCGGGCAATTCGTCCAAAAACAGCACGCCGTTATGGGCCAACGAGATCTCGCCGGGACGTGGATGTGTACCTCCGCCAACCAACGCGGCCGCGCTGGCGGTGTGGTGCGGAGCCCGATAGGGGCGGTGTCGCCAGCGGGCAAGATCCAGTCCGCGGCCGCTGATGGAGGTAATTGCGGCGGTTTCCAGCGCCTCGGCTTCGCTGGCTTCCGGCAGCAGGCCGGGCAGGCGCGAGGCGAGCAAGGTCTTGCCGCAGCCAGGGCTTCCGACCAGCAGCAGATGGTGACTGCCCGCTGCGGCAATCTCCAGCGCGCGGCGAGCATGCGGTTGGCCGCGCACATCGGCCATATCGGGCATGGCGCGTGCGCCGAGTGCTTGCACCGCCAGTTCGGCGGCGGGCGCCTTCTGGGTGCCATTGAGCGCGGCGCAGACTTCCAGCAGCGTGCGCGCGGTGAAGGCTTCGACGTGGCAGGCGATTGCAGCTTCGGCACCGTTGGCCAGCGGCACGATCAAGCGTCGACCGGCTTGCGCGGCCGCCAGCGCGGCTGGCAGGACCCCGTCGACGCCGCGCAACTCGCCGGTCAGGGCGAGTTCGCCGAGAAATTCGTAGTCGGCTAACGCCTGCCGGTCGATCTGCCCGCTGGCGGCCAGGATACCGAGCGCGATCGGCAGATCGAAGCGGCTGCCTTCCTTGGGTAGATCGGCCGGCGCCAGATTGATGGTGATGCGCCGCGCCGGGAATTCGAACTGGGCGCAGAGCAATGCGGCACGGACGCGCTCGCGCGACTCGCGCACTGCGGCCTCGGGCAGGCCCACGATCTGGGTGGACGGGAGACCGCCGGAGAGATGCACTTCCACTCGAACTTCAGGCGCATGCACCCCCACGCGGGCACGGCTGTGCACCAGTGCCAGACTCATGGTGGAAAGCCCAGATTAGGGAGCGAGGGGGGGGCGCTGCGGGGGGGCGTGCGTCCAGCGCGGCCACGGCCTGTTCCAGGGCGTCGAGTTTTTCGCGTGTGCGCAGCAGCACCGCGCGCTGCACGTCGAACTCTTCGCGGGTGACCAGGTCCAGCTTGCCCAGGCCGGCCTGCAGTGCGCCCTTGAAGGTGCTTTGCAGTTCTTCGCGCGATTGGCGCAGGCCCGGCGGCACCAAGTCGCTGAGGCGGCGGGCAAGGTCGTCGAGCTTGTTGAAATCGATCATGGTGTTCTCCGCAGGTCCGTAGGAAGCCTAATGCGGGCCGCCACACGCGGGGCATCGGCAAGGCAGTCGGCAGACAGTAAGGATAGTCCCATTCGGTTGTCGGTCGTGGGGGATGGCGCCGCGGTACGGGATGAGTGCTGCGGCCGTCCACGGTATGCTGCGCCCCCGTCATGCCCGTGGATCTGCACCGATGAAAATGATCGTGGCCATCGTCAAACCGTTCAAGCTCGACGATGTGCGCGAAGCGCTCGCCGGCTGCGCAGTGGCCGGTATCACGGTGACCGAGGTCAAGGGCTTCGGGCGCCAGAAAGGCCATACCGAGCTGTATCGCGGCGCCGAGTATGTGGTTGATTTCCTGCCCAAGGTGAAGATCGAAGTGGCAGTGACCGACGACCAGGCCGAGCGTGTGGTCGAGGCGATCGTTGCGGCGGCCGGCACCGGCAAGATCGGCGACGGCAAAGTATTCGTGTACGACCTGGGCAGTGTGGTGCGCATCCGCACCAGCGAGCTGGATAGCGACGCGTTGTAAGGCGTCAGCGGAAGCGACTTCGGCCGATGCTGCGCCGTCATTGTTTAGGCAACAGACCGCTTGCTGAAAAACAGCGTCACGTCGTCCAGGTCTGCAAACTCGGCCACTTGCCCTTGTAGGCGCTATCTGGCTGCGGACAACGGAAGCGTTCGCGAAACTGGGAGCCGGGCTTACTGTCGGCGGAGCAGCTTGGCCGCAACACGACCCAAGCGTGTCCCTCTGGCACTGCGCCCCCCGCCTGTTCATACCATTTCAATACCGCAGATCGAACCCGGTACGTGAGGCCAGCATCGGCACCAGCCTCACGCCTGTCACCCGGCTACCGACTATCAACGAAGTGCAGAATGTCCTGAGACCGGCCCTGCTTGTCGCCACGCAACGACTTGCCTACTCTACGCCGCAATACCATTTCAATACCGGAGTCCGGAATGAAGCGACGTAATGGCAAGTCGGGCGTGCGCCTGCTCCCGGTACTGGTGGCGCTGAGCCTGGCGGCCCCCGCGCTGGCACAGCCGGTTACGCAACCGGCGATCTTCCCCATCCCGGCATCGCTCACGCTGCAGGGCGGCACCGTCACGCTGGGTCAGTCGGTCGTGCTGGTGGTGGCGCCGGGCGCGGACCCGGAGTCGGTCGCGCTGGTGCGCCGCATCCTCGGCACCGCCGGCGTGACCAAGGTCGCCACCGCGTCGCGTCTGCCCGCCACGCTCGACCGCGCGCACATCGTGCTGGGCACCGGCGAGGCGGCCGTGGTGCGCGATGCACTGACGCGCAGCAAGGCGGCGCAGAACACCCACAAAGAGGGCTATACGCTCGCCAGCGTCGCGCTCGGCAACGTCAGCCTGATCACGCTGGCCGGTCATGATAACGATGGGCTGTTCCATGCGGCGCAGACGTTGCGCCAGCTGGTCGATCTCCCGGCCATTCCGACCCTGGTGATCCAGGATTATCCGGCGATGCCGATCCGCGGCACCATCGAAGGGTTCTACGGCGCACCGTGGTCGATGACCGATCGCACCAAACATCTGGAATTTCTTGCTCGCACCAAGGCCAACACCTTCATCTACAGCCCGAAGGACGACCCATATGCGCGCGACCGCTGGCGCGAGGCGTATCCGGCCACCACGCTAAAGGCGCTCGGCAAGCTGGCGGCCACCGCCAAGCGCAATCACGTCGACTTCGTCTATGCGATCTCGCCGGGGCCGACGGTGTGCTTCTCCGATCCAGCCGATGCCAAGGCGCTGCTGCGCAAGTTCGATGCCTTCCGCGCGCTGGGCGTGCGAAGCTTCTATGTGGCACTCGACGATATCGAATACACCAAGTGGAACTGCGAGCGCGACAAGACCACCTTCGGCGATTCCGGCGCGCAGGCGGCCGGCATCGCGCAGTCGCATCTGCTCAACCTGGTGCAGGCCGATCTGGTGGCCCGCCACGATGCAGCGTCGGAGCTGATCATGGTGCCGACCGAGTATTTCGACGCCAAGGAAAGCCCGTACAAGCAAGCGCTGCGCAAGCACCTGGACCCGAAGATCGTGGTGCAGTGGACCGGCACCGATGTGGTGCCGCCGGCCATTTCCATTCCCGATGCACGCGCGGCGACCAAAGCGTTCGGCCGCAAGACGCTGCTGTGGGACAACTACCCGGTCAACGATTTCGAAACCTCGGCCGGGCGTTTGCTGATGGCGCCATACGCGCGTCGCGAGGCGGGCTTGTCGGCGGAATTGTCGGGCATCGTCTCCAATCCGATGAATCAGGAAGTGCCTAGCCGTGTCGCGGTGATGGGGCTGACCGCATTCGCGTGGAATGACACAGGCTACGACGCCGCGCGCACCTGGCACGCGGCCGCGCGCGATCTGGCAGATGGCGATGCGCAGGTGACCGCCGCGCTGCTCACCTTCTTCGATACCCAGCATCTGGCCCCGACCTTCGGTAGCCAGCCGTGGCAGGAACAGGCGCCGCAATTGAAGGCCGTACTCGACCATGTGCGCGAGGCGATTGCGCTCGGCGATGCGGCGGCGCGCAGCCAGGCCATCACCGAGCTGGCGCGCACGGCAGACGCGTTCGCGGCCGCGCCGCAGATCATCCGCGCGGGCGTGGCCGATCAGGGCTTTGCGGAACAATCGCGCCCCTGGTTAGAGGCGATGGAAGGCTGGGGCCGCGCGCTGCAGCAGACCGCGACAGGCTTGGATGCCGCCAATCGCGGTGACGCGCAGGCGTCAGTGGCGTTTGCCGATGCGAAGCAGATTGCCGCCGAAGCCGCAGCGATCCCCTCGATTCCCGGCACCACGCGCTTCGGTGGACCGGTCAAGATCGCCGATGGCGTACTGGACCGCTTCGTGGCCGACGCACCGACGCTGATCGCGTACCGGCTGCCGACCGCATCGGATCCTGCGGCTGCGCACTGACGTTGAATCAAAGCGATGACATCGACCTCGCCATCAATCGCGCAGAGGTGCTGAACCTTGGCGCCGAAGTGCGCTTCTGATCAGTCGATCGACATCAACCTTGCACAGCGAACAGGGCCGATGGCGATATCTGCCCTGTTTGCGTTTTGGCGATGGAATACGCGTAGTGATGAGCGTCCTGCGCGCTGCCTGAAGTGGCAGTCGGCAACGTGTGGGCGTCGATGTGGTGTCATACCAACAACGCTTCGGCTCAACCCATCACCAAGAGAAATTTATGGACCCTTTCGCACAATTTCTGACCGACGAGCAGGATCCGGTAGCCGTGGGCAAGATCCTGCCCAAGGTGAACGAGTTACTGACCAGGGACGAGCAGGTCGACTACATCGCGGTGCAAAAGAAGATGGTGATGAATCTGTCGCCTGACGCGGTGGTGCTGACCAATCGCAGATTCATCGTGGTCCAGCCCAGACTGTTCGGGATGACGTTCCGCGATGTCCCGTGGCGCGAGGTGCTCGATGTGCATATGAGCGAGCAGATGCTGGGCGCAACGATCATGTGCCGCACCACCCAGGGCAGCTACGTCTCGGTCGACAGCCTGCCGAAGAAACAGGCGCGGCGGGTGTATGCGTATGCGCAACAGGTGGAATAGGCTGCCTATGAAAAACGTCAGCAGCTGGAGTTCGAGAAGTTGCGTGCGTCGGCCGGTGGCGTGGTGGTGCATGCGCCTATAGCGCAGGACGTCGTGCCTTCGGCGCCGCCGGCCACAGTGGCGGCCACGGACGATCCGATGCAGCTGCTGAGCAAGCTCAAGCAGTTGCTCGATGCCGGGCTGGTGACGCAGGAAGAGTTCGACGCCAAAAAAGCCGAGGTATTGGCGCGGCTGTAAGGGCAGCTAACAGACGTAACAGGCAGCCATCAGCTGGCGTGGACTGCGTTGTAATTTACCGTGTGCGTGCGGTACACGCCGTACCAAGTGCGCCGCATCAAGCACTTGGCACTAGCCGCGCCCAGCGGTGCACGCAGTGGTTCTGGAAGCCACTTCAAGCGGCAGTCTGCGGTTTTGTGCTCTTGCCGCAGCGTGCAGATCGCAACGCCGGACATGGAGTGGCTGACCGTGGCGGTCAACATCCGTGTGTCGTCAGCAGGCAGGCGCAGCCATTACGCGCAATCGCGTGCCAAGCGGACATGGCGGCTGCTCGGCGCCTGCCATGTCCATTCGACGACTGTTCTCTGCTGGGTCGCTGGCAGCGTTTACTCGCCCAGCGCCTTGGCCACAAACGGCGGTGCAATCAGCACGCCGGTATGCAGATGCGCAGTGTAGTACAGCGTCTCGAAACCCTTGCCCTGCGCATCGTTCTGACGAAACGCGAAATCGGCATTGGCCTGCTTGCTGGCCATGGTCACGCTCCACCAGCCGGTGGGGTAGCACGGCTGCGGGAACGGCAAGGTCTTGAATGACTGGAAGCCGGCCTTGCCCATTTCGGTGCGCATTTCCTTGATCAATTCCAACAGCGCCAGCGGCGACTCGGATTGCTGCACCAGGATGCCGTCGTCCTTCAGCGCCTTGAAGCAGCTGGCGTAGAAGGCCTTGTTGAACAGACCTTCGGCCGGGCCGACCGGGTCGGTGGAATCGACGATCACGATGTCCACGCTGCCGGCCGGGCAGTTAGCCATGTAGGCCACGCCGTTGTCGAACAACAGCTCGGCGCGCGCATCGTGGTTGGCGTCGCACAACTCGGGGAAGTACTTCTCCGACATGCGCGTGACCTGCTCGTCGATATCGCACTGGGTGGCGCTTTCCACCCCCGGGTGCTTGAGCACCTCGCGCAGGGTGCCGCAGTCGCCGCCGCCGATGATCACCACGCGCTCGGGCGCGGCGTGGGTGAACAGCGCCGGGTGGCTGATCATCTCGTGATAGAAGAAGTTGTCGCGGCTGGTCAGCATCACCGCGCCGTCGATCAGCATCAGCTTGCCCCAGTCGGTGGTCTGGTAGATCTCGATCTTCTGGAACGGGGACTGCACCTCGTCCAGCTTGCCGCTGATGCGAAGGCCGATCGCCGAGCCGGTGGGCTGGAAGTGTTCGATGTACCAGTTGTCGTTGGCGCTCATGCGGTGATCCTAGAAAAGAAGTGGAGCTGTTGCTTCTCCCACCGGGAGAAGGTGGCGCGTAGCGCCGGATGAGGGTTGGGCGCAGCTGCGTGCAGCCAAACTGCGCAGCAGCCGACCCTTGCTCCGCCCCGATCCGACCAGGAGCGGGGCGTGAAGTCGGCGCGGATTGTAACGGACCCTACGCGTGCCAGGCGTTACACTTCACGGCCTTTTTGCCCCAGCCGAGTCAGCGAAATGAGCGATTGGTCCCTCGACCAAGCCCGCAAGACCTATTCGATCCCGCATTGGGCCGACGGGTATTTCGATGTGAACGCTGCCGGACACATCGTGGTCACCCCGACCAGCGATGGCCCGTTGGTGTCGCTGCCCGAGGTGGTGGATGCCGCGCGCACGGCTGGCGCCAGGTTGCCGCTGCTGGTGCGCTTCCCCGACATCCTTGGCCAGCGCCTGGGCAAGCTGCAGGGGGCGTTCGCGCAGGCGCAGTCCGAGTGGGACTACGCCGGCGGCTACACCGCCGTGTATCCGATCAAGGTCAACCAGCATCGCGGCGTAGCCGGCACCCTGGCCAGCCACCACGGCGATGGCTTTGGCCTGGAAGCAGGTAGCAAGCCGGAGCTAATGGCGGTGCTGGCGCTGTCGCGCCCGGGTGGGCTCATCGTCTGCAACGGCTACAAGGACCGTGAATACATCCGCCTGGCGCTGATCGGGCGCAAGCTCGGCCTGCAGACCTTCATCGTCATCGAAAAGCCCTCCGAGCTGAAGCTGGTGCTTGAACAAGCGCGCGCGCTCGACGTCAAGCCGGGTCTGGGCGTGCGCATGCGCCTGGCTTCGCTGGGCGCCGGCAAGTGGCAGAACAGCGGAGGCGACAAGGCCAAGTTCGGGCTTTCGCCGCGCCAGGTGCTGGACCTGTGGAAGACACTGCGCGACACCGAGTACGCGGATTGCCTGCAGTTGCTGCATTTCCACATGGGCTCGCAGATCTCCAACGTGCGCGACATCGCCAACGGCATGCGCGAAGCCACGCGCTATTTCGTGGAACTGTCGCGGCTGGGTGCCAAAATCAGCCATGTCGATGTCGGCGGCGGGCTGGGCATCGATTACGAAGGCACGCGTTCGCGCAGCTATTGCTCGATCAATTACGGCCTGCATTCCTACGCCAGCAACATCGTGCAGCCGCTGGCCAGCGCCTGCGAAGCGCACGGCCTGACCCCGCCGCGCATCGTCACCGAATGCGGCCGCGCGATGACCGCGCACCACGCGGTGCTGATCGCCAACGTCTCCGAAGTGGAGCAGGCCCCGGAAGGCCGGGTGCCGGATGCGCACGACGACGAACCGGCTGCGATCCGCCACCTGCGCGAGATCCATGACGAGCTCGATGTGCGCCCGGCGGTGGAGCTGTTCCAGGAAGCCCAGCACTTCCATGCCGAAGGCTTGAGTGCGTATGCACTGGGCCAGATCGACCTGACCCATCGTGCGCGTATCGACGATCTGTTCTACGCGATCGCCCACGGCGTGCGTGCACGCCTGAGCTTCGACGAAAAGAGCCACCGCCCGGTGCTAGACGAGCTCAACGAGCGGCTGGTCGACAAGTATTTCGTCAACTTCAGCGTGTTCGAATCGATTCCGGATGTGTGGGCGATCGACCAGGTGTTTCCGATCGTGCCGATCGAGCGCTTGAACGAAGCGCCGCAGCGGCGCGGCATCATCGCCGACATGACCTGCGATTCCGATGGCATGGTCAAGACCTACGTCGAGAACGAAAGCCTGGACAGCTCGATGCCGCTGCATACGTTGAATCCGGGCGAGAGCTATCGCATCGGCTTCTTCCTGGTCGGTGCCTACCAGGAAATCCTCGGCGATATCCATAACCTGTTCGGCGATACCGATGCGGTGGAAGTGGCCGTGGACGGCGATGGCTATCGCATCGCCCAGCAGCGCTGTGGCGATACCACCGACGTGATGCTGGACTATGTGGGCTATCAGCTGGACACGCTGCGTGCGACCTATGCCGAGCGCATCGCTGCCGCGCAGCTGTCGCCGGAGCGCGCGCAGGAATTGCACGACGCATTGGAAGCCGGGCTGACCGGTTACACCTATCTGTCCGACGAACCGTTGGGCTGATGCGATACGCGCGCTGCGGCCGATGCCGTGGCGCGCAAGCGGCGCTGATGCAAGATCGGCGCTGCTCGAAGGCTTGAAGCGGCGCATGACGCCAGGCACAGCGGCAAGGCGGGCGGTCGGACTTGGCAGAAATCTGTCGAGCACCGCAGTTTCAGCTCGCGTTGACGGCCGCTCGCAAGACCTTCGAAACGTGTGATGGCCTGCGACTGGCGCCTACCAAGCCGGCCCAGCGAAAACCGAATACTGCTGCCAGACCAGCCAACTGCAGCTCCAATCCAGCAATGCCGCAGCCGTATAACAATCAAGCGACCGCAACGTGATCCTGCGAATGCGTGCAGTATTTCCGCAATAACTTATTTCCAGGAGCCTCTAAAAACCCCATCAATCTGCCATCATTGACTTGACGCCCTGCCAGCGGAGAACGACAGACATGATCAGCT
>NZ_MDEJ01000086.1 GCF_002940065.1 Xanthomonas populi | reverse complement strand
ATGTCTGTCGTTCTCCGCTGGCAGGGCGTCAAGTCAATGATGGCAGATTGCTGGGGTTTTTAGAGGCTCCTTTAAGTGACACTGGCTCTTGCAAGGCAGTCACTCAGTTAATGCGATAGCGCCATTAACGCGACAGCCCAACTAAATGCAATCGGCCGCGCATCGCGCGTACGCGCTTCACTCAACTAACGTGGCATCACCCAGCAGGAGCGATAAGGTAATGAGCAATCCGTTCAGCCTCGAAGGCAAGGTTGCACTGGTCACCGGTGCCAATACGGGCCTGGGCCAGGGCATCGCGCTGGCACTGGCGCAGGCCGGTGCCGACATCGCCGCTGCCGGCATCCAGGCGCCGACCGAGACCGAAACACTGGTCAAGGGCCTGGGCCGCCGCTTCATCGCCATCCAGGCCAACCTGATCAGCCTTGAACCGGTGGAACGCATCCTCAGCCAGACCCTGACCGGGCTTGGCCGCCTGGACATCCTGGTCAACAACGCCGGCCTGATCCGCCGCACCGATGCGGTGGATTTCAGCGAGCAGGATTGGGACGACGTGATGAACGTCAATCTGAAATCGGCCTTTTTCCTCGCCCAGGCCGCCGGCCGCCATTTCATCGCGCAGCGCAGCGGCAAGATCATCAACATCGCCTCGATGCTGTCGTTTCAGGGCGGCATCCGCGTACCGTCCTACACCGCCAGCAAGTCCGGCATCGCCGGCATCACCCGCTTGCTGGCCAACGAGTGGGGCAGCAAGGGCGTGACCACCAATGCCATTGCGCCCGGCTATATGACCACCGACAACACCGCCCAGCTGCGTGCCGACCAGGACCGCAACAAGTCCATCCTGGACCGCATCCCGGCCGCGCTCTGGGGCGTACCGGCCGACCTCGGCGGCACCGCAGTATTCCTGGCTAGCAGTGCCTCGGACTACGTCAACGGCGCCATCATCCCGGTCGACGGCGGCTGGCTGGCACGCTGAGTCAAACGCGCTTTCTAGCGGGTATTGCGTCATTCCGTCTCCCGCCCGGAGAAGGTGCCCCAAGGGCGGATGAGGGGCGGCAAGTGCGTACATCGACCAAGCGCGCGCTGCATGTCCCGCAACGTGGCTTCCGTTCTCGATCGGAGTCTTAGAACGGCTAACAAAACTACTGCGCTCACCGCCAGGCGGGCGCGGCCGGTGCTCGGAATCGGCATGTACCACTCGTACACTCCGGTTCTGAGCGCGCTGTCCGCACCCACCTGACGACTGCTCGCTACGTTTTGTTAGCCGCTCTTAATCCCTCTCGGACAAGGCGCTGGAAAGGCGGATCAACACAGCACCCAAGCGCATACACCAACCACATTCCACATTCCAAACAACGTCCCCAAACCAAGCGGAGCATCCCCATGAAAATCGCACTCATGAATGAGTTCAGTCAGGCCGGCAAGAACCCGGTGATCCTGCAGCAGCTCAACGAGGTTGCCGGCGAACAAGGCCACAGCGTGTTCAACGTCGGCATGGACGGCGACAACGACCACCGCCTGACCTACATCCACCTGGGCATCGTCGCCAGTCTGCTGCTGAACTCCAAGGCCGTGGACTTCGTCGTCGCCGGCTGCGGCACCGGTCAGGGCGCGATGATGTCGCTCAACGCGCATCCGGGCGTGGTCTGCGGCTACTGCATCGAGCCGACCGACGCCTACCTGTTCGCCCAGGTCAACAACGGCAACGCGCTGGCGCTGGCCTTCGCCAAGGGCTATGGCTGGGGTGCGGAGATCAACGTGCGCTACATCTTCGAAAAGGCCTTCAGCGGCGAGCGCGGCCTGGGCTACCCGGCCGAGCGTCGCGAATCGCAGGCCGCTAACGCCGCCATCCTGACCCAGCTCAAGCAGGCCATCGCCAAGTCCTACCTCGACGGCCTGCGCGCCATCGACCCGGAACTGATCAAGCAGGCCGTGGGCGGCGAGCGCTTCCAGCAGTGCTTCTTCGACAACGCACAGGACGCCGAG
This sequence comes from Xanthomonas populi, assembly GCF_002940065.1. GTDB lineage: Bacteria > Pseudomonadota > Gammaproteobacteria > Xanthomonadales > Xanthomonadaceae > Xanthomonas > Xanthomonas populi. The sequence goes on along the minus strand of NZ_MDEJ01000086.1, from coordinate 15,229 downwards.
ATCCGCACCTTCGTCGCCGACGTACTGGGCAAGTCAGAAGCCGCCGCGGCAGCTGCCTGACCGCCTAAAGCCCCTCTTCGGTCGGGAGAGGGGGTGAGGGTACGGTGCCCCAACATGCCCACCGCTTCTCAAACACCTGACACCCATGCATCCTGTCCCAGCACTCCCGCCAGGATCTTCAATGCGTTCCCTGTTGGCCGCCCTTGCCCTCATGCTCAGCACCCTCACTAGCGCCCACGCCGAAAAACTCACTCTTGAAGCCATCACCGGCCCGTTGCCGCTCTCCGGCCCGACGTTGATGAAGCCTAAGGTCGCACCCGACGGTTCGCGCGTGACCTTCCTGCGCTGCAAGGACAGCGACCGCAATCAGCTGGATCTGTGGGAATACGACATCGCCAGCGGCCAGACCCGCCTGCTGGTTGATTCCAAGGTCGTCTTACCCGGCAATGAAGTCTTGAGCGATGTCGAAAAGGCACGCCGCGAACGCCAACGCATCGCCGCCTTCGCCGGAATCGTCGATTATCAATGGGCGCCGGATGCGCAGGCATTGCTGTTTCCACTCGGTGGCGAGTTGTATCTGTACGAGCTGCGTAAAACCGGCGCGGCAGCGGTGCGCAAACTCACCAACGGCGAAGGCTTCGCCACCGACCCCAAGCTCTCGCCCAAAGGCGGCTTCGTCAGCTTCGTGCGGCAGCGCAATCTGTGGGTGATCGATCTGGCCAGTGGTAAGCAGCTGCAGCTCACGCGCGATGGCAGCGAGGCCATCGGCAACGGCGTGGCCGAGTTCGTTGCTGACGAAGAAATGGATCGCCACACCGGCTATTGGTGGGCGCCGGACGATTCGGCGATCGCATTTGCGCGCATCGACGAGTCCGGCGTGCCAGTGCAAAAGCGCCCGGAGGTCTATGCCGACCACACCCAGGTCATCAGCCAACGCTATCCGCAGGCCGGCCAGCCGAACGTGGCGGTGCAGCTCGGCGTGATCGCACCGCATGCCGGTGCTGCCCCACGCTGGATCGACCTGGGCAACAACCCGGACATCTATCTCGCACGCGTGGACTGGCGCGACCCGCAGCGATTGACCTTCCAACGCCAGTCGCGCGATCAGAAAACACTCGAGTTAATCGAAACCACGCTGGCCAGTGGCAAACAACGCGTGCTGATCACCGAGACTTCGCCGACCTGGGTGCCGCTCAACAACGATCTACGTTTTCTCAAGGACGGCCGCTTTCTCTGGAACACCGAGCGCAGCGGCTACGCGCATTTGTATGTGGCATCTGAAGACGGCCGCACGCTCGCGCCGCTGACTTCCGGCGCCTGGGTGGTCGATGCGCTGCTGGCTGTCGATGAGCAAGCCGGCACGGTGTATTTTTCCGCCAGCAAAGAGTCGCCAACCCAGACCCACCTCTACGCCGTACCACTGGCCGGCGGCGCGATCGCAAAACGTTCAAAAACCAATGGTACGCACGCAGCCAGTTTCGCCAGTAATGCCAGCGTGTATGTCGATACCTGGTCGAATACTGCCACGCCGCCGCAGATCGAACTGTTCCGCGTCAATGGCGAAAAAATCGCCACGCTGCTGAAGAACGATCTTGCCGATCCGCAACACCCTTACGCCAAATACCGCGACGCGCAGCGCCCGGTGGAATTCGGCACGCTCACTGCTGCCGACGGCAAGACGCCGCTGCAGTATCGCCTGATCAAACCGGACCACTTCGACCCGGCCAAGCGCTATCCGGTCATGGTGTCTGTGTATGGCGGCCCCGCCGCGCAGACCGTGCTCGATGCCTGGCCCGGCCGTGGCGATGCATTGTTCGATCACTACCTCGCCCAGCGCGGTTATGTGGTGTTCTCGCTGGATAACCGCGGCACCCCGCGGCGCGGCCGCGCCTTCGGCGGCGCGTTGTACGGCAGGCAAGGCACCGTCGAAGTAGACGATCAACTGCAGGGCGTGGCGTGGCTCAAGTCGCAGCGTTGGGTCGATGCAACGCGCATCGGCGTGCAGGGTTGGTCCAACGGCGGCTACATGACGCTGATGCTGCTGGCCAAGCACAGCGAGGCCTATGTCTGCGGTGTGGCCGGCGCGCCGGTCACCGATTGGGGGCTGTACGACACCCACTACACCGAGCGCTACATGGACCTGCCTGCCGGGAATGCCGATGGCTACCGCGGCGCACGCATCGCCACCCATCTGGACGGCCTGCGCGCCAAGCTGCTGCTGATCCACGGCATGGCCGACGACAACGTGCTGTTCACCAATTCCACCGCGCTGATGAGCGAGCTGCAACAGCGCGGTACCGCGTTCGAATTGATGACCTATCCCGGCGCCAAACACGGCTTGTCCGGCACGACTGCGTTGCATCGATACAAGACGGCGGAGGCGTTTATCCAGCGCTGTTTGATGCCCTGACCATCAGTGGCTTGCATTCGCTCGCGGCCGGGCTGCTCTTGTCAGCCTGCCGCCCGAGGCACACCGCACCCCTGCGGGCCATGACCTAAGACGGATTGCCGCATCCGCCGCAGATGGGTAGGGTCGCGCTACTCAAACTTGCGGATCCGCGTCATGAAACCACTTGTTCTCGCCGTCGCGCTGGCGCTCGGTTCCTCGCTGCCGTTGCAGGCACAGACGGGTAAAACCGCGCAGGCCCAGCCTGCCACGCCTGCCTGGGTGCAGACCAGCAATGGCTATGCGCAGATCCTGCTCAACGCCCAGGCACCGTTTCAGCCCGAAGACGCCAGCTTCTTCGGCGTGCCGGGCTACGACGATCAGGTCATCGACCTGGGTCCAGACAACGCCGCACGCTACCGCGATGCGATGCGCAAGGCGCGCGCTGCGTTGCAGACCAAGCTGGCTACCGAGCGCGATGCCAACGTGCGTCAGGATCTGCAGATCATGATCGGCGCGGCCGAACAGAACATCGAAGGCAGCGAGCTCAACGAGCGCTACCTGTTGCCGTGGAACGACGCCCCGCAGCTGGTCTTCAGTGGCCTCAACGGGTTGTTGTCCGACCAGACCGTGCCCGAGCGCCGCGCCAAGGCGCTGGATCGCCTCAAGCGTTACGTCGGCCTGCTGCCGGGCAGCACGCCCACCACCACGTTGGCCCGTCAGCGCTATGAAGAACAGCTCAGCAACACCGCCTTGTTGCAGCCAACCGAACGCGAAGTAGAGCAGGCGCTGGCAAACGTGGACACCTACGTCGCCGGCATCGGCGAGCTGTTCGCCAAGTACAAGATCGCCGGTGCCGACGAAGCGCTCAAGGCCATGTCCACCCAACTCAAGGATTACGCCAAGTGGACGCGCAGCAGCGTGTTGCCCAAAGCGCGCAAGGACACTCGTCTGCCGGAGCCGCTGTATGCGTTCCAGCTCAAGCAGGTCGGCATCGATATCGCCCCGCAGCAGTTGATCCAGCGCGCGCAACTGGAATTCATGGAAACCCGCTCGGTCATGCAACAGCTCGCACCGTTGGTGGCCAAGGCCAAGGGCGTGCAGGGCAGTGATTACGTGCAGGTCATCCGTGCGCTCAAAGGCAACAAAATCGCCGACGACCAGCTGGAAACCCACTACCGCGGCGTGATCGACCAGATCGACCCGATCATCCGTCAGCAGCGCATCGTCGATGTGCCCAACCGCCCGATGCAGATGCGCCTGGGCAGCGCGGCCGAAAGCGCCGCCCAACCGGCACCGCACTTCCTGCCGGCACCGCTGATCGGCAACACCGGCCAGCAGGGCCAGTTCGTGCTGCCGCTGGGCAACCCGACCGCCGACGGCGCCAAGAAGGAGCAGTACGACGACTTCAACTTCGGCTCCGCCGCCTGGACGCTCAGCGCGCATGAAGGCCGCCCCGGCCACGAGCTGCAGTTCACCGCCATGGTCGAACGCGGCGTCTCGCTCGCACGCAGCCTGTTCGCGTTCAACTCGGTCAACGTCGAAGGCTGGGCGCTGTACGCCGAAGCCGAAATGGTGCCGTACGAACCACTCGACGGCCAGCTGATCGCCCTGCAGTTCCGCCTGCTGCGCGCCGCCCGCGCCATGCTCGACCCGATGCTCAACCTGGGCCTGATCGACCGCGAACGCGCACGCCAGGTGCTGGAAGACGACGTCGGCCTTTCGCCTGCCATGACCCGCCAGGAACTGGACCGCTACACCGTCCGCGCCCCCGGCCAGGCCGGCAGCTACTTCTACGGCTACGCCCGCATCCTGGAACTGCGCATGCGCACCGAGCTGGCACTCGGCAAAAAGTTCGACCGCCTGGCCTTCAACAACTTCCTGCTCGATCAGGGCCTGCTGCCGCCGGATCAGCTGGCCAAGGCGGTGGAGACGCAGTTTGTTCCTGCGCAACAACGCAAGCGCTAAGCGGTTCAACGCTGCGTCAAAAGAGGCTGCGTGAAAAACGTAGGGCGCGATGGAGCTTGAATCAGCCAACCATCGCGCACTGCTGCACTGCTGCCTTCGCAAACGCTTTCGAATCTTGTGGATCGCCTCAGCGAGTTGGAGGCGGTATATCTGGCGCAGCGCGCTGCTGCGCACTCGCCGGCACCCAGATCGCCATACCAGCCGCGCGCTTCTGCGTGGTCGGGATCCCGATCCCCAGCCCGCCACCAACGCGGCCGCCGTAGCTGCCACCGCCCACCGACAGGCCGCCGCCGGAGCGTTCCGAGCCTACGCCGACGATGACCACGCCGTTGGCGCCGAGTTTGGCGGCTTCGCGCTTGAGCCGCATCACGGCCGCGTCGGTCTGACCTTGGGTACCGAAGCCGGCCGCGCTGGTGGATTCGAGCTGGGCGATTTCTACCGAGCCAACCGGGGCATTGGAATACACCTGGACCTGCGCCGGGTCGATCGGCGCGCGCGCCTGTCCCAGCATCACCTTGGAGCTGCTGGCGCAGCCGGCCAGCAACACGGCTAGCGCAGCGGCGATGACGACATGCTTGTTCATGATGTGGCACCCCTGTTTGACGGCAGTGACAGCGATGATCCGGCGCCCGGACTGAAGAGTGGTTAACAAGACGGTGCGAGCAGTCATCAGGTGGGTGCGGGCGGCGCGCTCAGAACCGCAGTGTACGAGCTGTACATGCCGATTCCGGACACCGGCCGCGCCCGCCTGGCGACTGCGCAGTCGTTTTGCCAGCCGCTCTCGATCGCGCCGGACGTTGCCGCACCCTCGCCATGCCAGTGTGAGGTTGCCGCCAAGCCGCCATTGGTCAGGGTGACCACCCGCCCGCGGCGTCTTGGCGGGCACAGCGCTAAGCTCAGGTCTCATTTGAATTTCGAGGTGGCACGTGGGAGTGATCAGTCTGGTATGGGGCATTGTGGCGCTGCTGTGGATGATTCTGGCCTTCATCCCGTTGTTGGGCTGGGGCAACTGGTTCCTGATTCCGTTTGCGGCGGTGGGCGTGCTGATCGCCGCGATCGCGCTGTTGTTCACCTCGGCCGGCCACCGCGGGCGGGCCAAGACCGGCTTGCTGCTCAACGGTCTGGTGATCGTGGTCGGTGTGATCCGTTTGGGCCTGGGCGGTGGCGTGATCTAAAAAGCGGCATTGCTTTCGGAGCAGGTCTTGCTACCTGATAGGGCCTTGCGTCGGCTGGCGATGAACAAGATCTATGCACGCCACCACCGCCATCCGAGTGCGTTCCCCGCATGCTGAACTGCTTCCATTGTCCAGCCTGATGGTGCTGGCATTGAGCGCGGCGCGGTCTTGCCTGTTGCAGCGCTGCGACACAGCGTCGCAGCGCGCTCGGCGACGGATGGCGGGCGTAAACTTGCGGGCTGCTGACAGGAGCCCACGATGGCCCATCCTCACTACCGCCCCCGCCGCATGCGCCACGATGCGTTTTCGCGTCGGTTGATGCGCGAAAACACGCTGACCTCCGATGATTTGATCTGGCCGGTGTTTGTGCATGAATTGTCTGGCCGCGCACCGATCGCCTCGATGCCGGGCGTGGAGCGCCTGTCGCTGGATGAGTTGTTGCGCGAAGCCGAAGCGGCGTTGGAGTTGGGCATTCCGGTGATCGATCTGTTCCCGGTAATCGACCCGTCCGGCAAGAGCCTGGACGCGGCCGAAGCCTGGAATCCGGACGGTCTGGCGCAGCGGGCGGTGCGTGCGCTGACATCGCGGTTTCCCGAACTTGGCATCATGACCGACGTGGCGCTGGATCCGTACACCACACACGGCCAGGACGGCATTATCGACGACAAGGGCTATGTGCTCAACGAGATCACCGTCGAAGCACTGGTCAAGCAGTCGCTGTCGCATGCGGAAGCCGGCGTGGACATCATTTCGCCCTCGGACATGATGGATGGGCGCATCGGTGCGATCCGCCGCGCGCTGGATGCGCAGGACCATCTCAACGTGCGCATCATGGCGTATTCGGCCAAGTACGCCTCGGCGTTTTACGGCCCGTTCCGCGATGCGGTGGGCAGTGCCGGCAATCTGGGCAAGGCCGACAAGACCACTTATCAGATGGACCCTGCCAACAGCGACGAGGCGATGCGCGAGATCGCGCTGGACCTGGAAGAAGGCGCGGACATGGTGATGGTCAAGCCGGGCATGCCGTATCTGGATGTGGTGCGGCGGGTCAAAGAAGAGTTCCGCGTGCCCACCTTCGCCTATCAGGTCAGCGGCGAGTACGCGATGCTCAAGGCGGCTGCCGCCAATGGTTGGCTGGACGAGCGCACGTGCGTGCTGGAAGCGTTGATGGCCTTCAAGCGCGCCGGCGCCGATGGCGTATTGACCTATTTCGCGCCGCAAGTGGCGCGTTGGTTGCGCGAGGGCTGAGTACGTTGATGTGGTTGGTACGTGGGAGGCGTTGGTGTGTCTCCTACAGATGTCATGTGGTTAGCTGATGCGTTGAAGTCAGCGTTTTGGTCCTGCTTTGATTTTTACCAGCGTTATGGGCCGTGTGCCGGCGAATCAGTCGTGGGTGCGGGGCCTGTCTCGCAGTCGCAGCAATACGTGCGTTGGTCTGAGTGAGCGGGCCTGCAATCGCTCAGCCACTGCAGCTTGGTCCACGCAAACTGCGATAACGATTCTCATCTACAATGGCGAACCCATTGTTCCAGGCTGCTCTGGCGTGCTCAAGACCGTTCTGTTCCAACTGCACTGGCTGTTCGGCATCACCGCCGGGCTGGTGCTGTCGGTGATGGGGCTGACCGGCGCGTTGATGTCGTTCGAAAACGAAATCGTGCGGCTGGCCAATCCGGCCATCGCGCAATTGGCCCAGCGGCATGCGGCAGGCGAGCGGCCGATGCCGCTCGACGCATTGCTCCGCAAGCTCGATCTGGACCAGCAACAAGCGGTCACGCGCATGCTGATCGACCCCACCGGCGCGCGTCCGTCCACCGTACGCCTGGCCGGCAACGGTGGCGGCCGGGTGTATTTCGATCCGTATACCGGCGAGAAGGTCGCGGCTCCGCGGCTGAGTGGCGCGTTTGCAGTGATCGAAGACCTGCATCGCCATCTGACCGCCGGCAAGCGCGGTCAGGCGGTGACCGGTGCGAGCACCTTGATCCTGCTGTTCTTCTGCGCGTCGGGCCTGTATCTGCGTTGGCCGCGACGTTGGTGGAGTCTGCGCACCTGGTGGGCGGTGGAATGGCGGCGGCAGGGGCGCAGTTTTCTGTGGAGCCTGCACGCGGTGTTCGGCACCTGGTGCCTGCTGGTCTATTTGTTGGTTGCGCTGACCGGGCTGACCTGGTCCTACAACTGGTATCGCGATGGCATGGTGGCCTTGCTCGGCACCGAGCCGGCGATGCGTGGCGGCGGGCGCAATCAGCGGCTGGCCACGGTGGATTTCACACGCGTGCAGCGCACGCTCGACGGCATCCCGGCCACGCGCACTTCTGCGCTGGATCTGCGCATTCCCACACGTGCTGGGCAACCGCTGAGCGCGCGGTTTTTGCCCGACACTCCCGACCACGATCGCGCCTACGACAATCTGGAAATCGAGCCTGCTAGCGGCACGCTGCTGAAACGTCAGGACTACGCGTTGTTGCCATACGGGCAGCAGTTGCTGGTCAGCATGTTTCCGCTGCATTCGGGCAGTTTCTTCGGTCTGCCGGGTCGCATCGTGGTGATGCTGGCCAGTGTCGGCATGTCGGTGTTCTTCGTCACCGGCTGGATGCTGTATCTGGATCGCCGCCGCAAGAAGCGCGAACTGCGTGCCGCGCGCGTTCTATTGCACAGTGCAGCGGCGGCCTCGCAAGCCGAGCCGTGGCTGATCGGGTTTGCCAGCCAGAGCGGGTTTGCCGAACGGCTGGCCTGGCAGGCCGCCGGGCATCTGCAGGCCGCCGGCTTGCCGGTGCAGGTGCGCTCGCTGGCGCAGCTCGACGCGCAGCATCTGCAAGCCACCCGGCATGCACTATTCGTGATCAGCACCTTCGGGGATGGTGAGCCGCCGGATGCGGCGCGCGGTTTCGAACGCGCCTTGCTGCGTCAGCGCCTGGCGTTGCCGCAGCTGGCGTATGCGGTGCTTGCATTGGGCGACCGTCAATACGCGCAATTTTGCGGATTTTCGCGGCGGATCGAGCAGTGGTTGAACACGCAAGGCGCGCAGCCGTTGTTCCCCGCAGTGGAAATGGACAACGCCGATCCGCAGGCCTTGGCGCAGTGGCATGCGCAGTTGGGGCAGATCGCTGGCGCACCGGTTGCCGCGATCCCGCTGGCGCGCTCGCAGCTGATGCAGTGGATGCTGTCATCGCGCACCCACCTCAACCCGGGTAGCGAAGGCGCGCCGATCTGGCGCATCGATCTGCAGCCACCGGCCGATGCGCACTGGCAGGCCGGCGACATCCTCGAAATACATCCCGCGCATGCCGACGTGCAGGTGCGGACCTGTCTGGCCGCGTGGGGATTGCAGCCCGATGCGCTGGTGCATGCCAACGCGCAATTGCTGCCGCTCCATCACGCCGCTGCCGAGCGGGTGTTGCCGGAATCGCCCACAACGCCACCGATCTCCATTCCCGATCCACAAACATGGCTGGACGCGTGCGCCTGGCTACCCACCCGCGATTACTCGCTCGCCAGCGTGCCAGCCGATGGCAGCGCGACCGCCGTCGTGCGCCTGACCACCTGCGCCGATGGTAGCCCCGGCCTGGGCTCGGGGTGGCTGATCTGTCATGCGCCTGTCGGCGCGCTGGTGCATGCGCGTCTGCGCACCAATCCCGGTTTCCATCGCGTCGAACACGCGCCGATGGTGTTGATCGGCAACGGCACCGGTATCGCCGGCTTGCGCGGCCTGCTGCGCGAGGCCGAGCTGGCAGGCGTGCACGGACATTGGCTGCTGTTCGGCGAACGTCACGCCGCCCATGATCGGCTGTTTGCCGATGAACTGCAGGCCTGGCAGGGCAGTGGTCACCTGCAGCAGCTGGATTGGGTGTTCTCGCGCGACCAGGCGCACAAGCGCTATGTGCAGCATCAACTGCGCGAGGCTGGCGATGCGCTGCGCCACTGGATCGATCGCGGCGCGGTGATGTACGTGTGTGGCAGCCTGGACAGCATGGCGCGCGAAGTTGATGGTGCGCTGCGCGAGATTCTGGGCCAGACGCGGTTGGAGTCGTTGACCGCAGCGGGTCGTTATCGGCGCGATGTGTATTGAGCGCGGCGAAAACAGACTGACGACAGCCGATCCGTCGAACAGCAGTGGCTAACCAAATCTAGCGAATGCCCGCCAGGCGGCCGCGCAAGAGGTTTGCCAACCGCGCTCAACAGCAGCTCGCATCCCCACCCACCACCGGCGCCTTCATCCGGTAGCTATCCAGTTGCCCCGCACGCGCCGCGCGCGCTGCGGTCACCAGCACTCGCCCGGCTTGGCCGCGTCCACCACGACGCCGACGGTGCGTTTCTGCAGCCCGTTGGACGACAGTGGCAGCGCCTGGCCCGCGCCGTAATGCCCGTCCTTGCACGCCGCCAGAAATCACTGGCGGGGCCCATCTTGCTGGCCGCGCCCACCCACCAGCCCACGTCCATCGCCGAGTCAGGCCGCATCCAGCTCATCGGCAGCGCTGTTGATATCGCTCAACGCCACCGGCGCAACGAAGGCCTGCCCATCCCAGCGCGCCACGAACACCTCCATCCCGCCGGCACCGCCGTGCCCATCGCTGGCGAACAGCAGGCGCGTGCCGTCCCATGACAGGGTCGGGGAGCGCTCGTTGCCGCAGCTTTTGAACGCCGCGTCCAGCGATTGCGCCGCACCGATTAGGCCCTGCGTCTCCACCGGCGGGCGATACAGATCCGCGCCGCCGACACCGCCATGCCGGGTGGAGGCGAACGGCAGCCAGCGGCCATCGGCACTGAACAGCGGCGAGGTCTCGTCCTGGGCAATGTTGATCGGCAGCGGCTGGGCGTTCTGCCAGCGCCCGCCGCTCAATTGGGCTTGCCACAGATCCCAGCCGCCGGCGCCCCCGGCACGGTCGCTGGCCCAGACGCTGGGCTGCCCGTCCGGGCTCAGCGTGGCGCGCGCTTCGTTGGCCGGCGTGGAGACCATGCCCATGCCTTCGATGCCGAATTCGGCAAGCCCCGACGCAGCCGGGACGAAGAGTAAACTTGCCGCCAGCACGAGCAGCGTCCATCCAAGTTGCATGCGGTGTTCCTGCCCCAAGTCGCGCACAGTCTAGTCAACCAGAGAACGTTTCATGCCCGTATCCCGTTATGCCGTGTTCGGTCACCCCGTCGCCCATTCGTTGTCGCCGGCCATCCATGCCGACTTCGGGGAGCAGACCGGCATTGCGCTGGACTACATCGCCATCGATGCGCCGCCGGAGGCGTTCACTGCCGTGCTGGAGCGCTTCGCCGATGAAGGCGGCAAAGGGGCAAACGTGACCCTGCCGCTGAAGGAAGCCGCCTGTGCGTTGTCGGCCAGCCTGAGCGATCGCGCGCGTCTGGCCGGTGCGGTCAACACGCTGGTGCGCAACGACGGCCAGTGGCAGGGCGACAACACCGACGGCGTCGGCCTGGTGCGCCACCTCACCGATCGTCACGGCCTGGATCTGCGCGGTCGTCGCGTGCTGTTGCTGGGCGCCGGTGGCGCCGCCCGTGGCGTGGCGCCTGCATTGCTGGACGCGGGCATCACCGAAATGGTGGTGGTGAACCGTTCGCCCGAGCGCGCCGATGCGTTGTGCGATGCGCTGGGCGAACCGGCGCGGGTGATGTCGCGCTATATCGAAGACCTGCGCGATCTGGGCGACTTCGAGCTGATCGTCAATGCCACGGCCGCCGGGCGCGATCGTGACGCCGGTGTGTTCTCGCTGCCGCTGGGGCTGGTCAACAGCCTCACCGCAGCGGTTGATCTCAACTATGGCGAAACGGCCATCGCATTCCTGGCCTGGGCACGTGCGGCGCAATGCCGTTATGCCATCGACGGCCTGGGCATGCTGGTGGAACAGGCTGCCGAAAGCTTCGCGCTATGGCACGGCGTGCGCCCGGACACCAGCCCCGTCTACGCCGCGCTGCGCGCGCGCGAGGCCGTCCTGATCAGCGCCGACTGAGGTGGGCACCGTGTGACCACCACCGAGATTCTGCTGACCCTGGTGACCAGCCTGCTGTCGCGCGTGCCGCTATTGATCGCCTTGCTGCTTGGGTTGGTGCTGCTGTGGCGCGCCCAGCGCGGGCCGTTGCGGCGCGCCGGGCTGGCCGCGCTAGGGGTGCTGCTGGGCTGTTTGCTGGCCGAGGTCGCGTTCCAGGCTATTCCGATGCTGTTGCTGCAACAAGGCAATGTGCGCCAGATCAGCATGGTGGTCGGTGTCGCACACTTCGTGCTGACGGCCGTGCAGGCCGTGGGCATCGGCGTGCTGGTGTGGACGCTGGCGCGCAGCCTGCAACGGCTGCCGCCTGCCAGCGAGCGCGGATGATTCCGATCAAGGCCGTGGGGCTGACCTTGGTCGGCCTGGTCAGCAGTGGCTAAGGCATCTGGACGCTGCTGTCTTCGGACCAACTGGCTGCGTTCAAACGGGGCGGCAGTTTGTACGACCGCTTCTGGCCGACCGGCGTGTGCGTCGGCACCTTGGTCATTGGCCTGGCGATGATGGTGATCTGCGCGGTGTGGGCAGGCCAGGTGTGGCCGCGGCGCGTTTAGCAAAACGATGACGTTCAGTTGCCTGGCACGCCGGTCGCAGCCGCTGCGCCGGTCCGTGCGAAAATAGCGCGATGAGTGAAGTCGCCCCACCGGCCGCGCCGTCGGCGCCCATCCCTCCCCAGCGCACCCTGACCGATCCGGTCAAGGTCAGCATCCGCGAGGCTTACGCCAAGCTGCAGGCCAACACGCCCGGCTTCGCCACACGGCGGGCGCAGAGCCAGATGATCGGCCTGGTCTCGCGCGCGCTGGCAACCTCCGGCGGCATCGGCATCGCCGAAGCGCCGACCGGCGTCGGCAAGAGTCTTGGCTATCTCACTGCCGGCGTGCCGATCGCCCTGGCCACCAAGAAAAAGCTGGTCATCAGCACCGGCACCGTGGCGCTGCAGTCGCAGCTGGTGGAGCGCGATATCCCGGCGTTTCTGAAGGCCACCGGCCTGGAAGCGACCGTGGCGCTGGCCAAGGGCCGCACGCGTTACTTATGCACGCGCAATGCTGCCGAGCTGCAAGGCGAAACCAGCCAGGAAGGCATGTTCGACGACGAGCAGGTGCTCTACGACCGTCCGCTCAGCCCGGCCGATGCCGACCTGGCCAAGCGCCTGGCCAAGGCCTACGCCGAGCGCAGCTGGAACGGCGATCTGGACGACGCGCCAGAGCAGATCTCGGTGCCGCTGCGGCTGCGCATCACCACGCCCGCGTCCGGTTGTGCGGGCCGCCGCTGCAGCTACGCCACGCAGTGCCCGGTGCTCAGGGCACGCACCGATGTGCGCGACGCGCAGATCGTGGTCACCAACCACGCCTTGCTGCTGTCTTCGCTGTCGCTGGGCGATGCCGAAAACGGCCAGCCGTTGATTGCCCCGCCCGCCGACATGCTGCTGGTTCTCGACGAAGGCCATCACGTTGCCGGCGTGGCGATCGACCAGGGCGCGGCCAATCTGCCATTGGACGAAATGGCCAAGCGCACCGGTCGGTTGCAGATCCTCATCGCCGCCGCGTATCGCGCAGTGGACAAGGACAAGATCGGCAACCTGCTTCCCAACGAAGCCATCGATGTCGCCGCGCGCGTGTCCAAATTGCTCAAGGCTTTCCATGCCGAGGTCGAACGCGTGTGGAAGCCCGAACCCGGCGAGCGCGACCCGTTGTGGCGTGCGGCCAATGGCACGCTGCCGCCGCAATGGGGCCCGGCGATCGAAGAACTCGGCGAAGACACCCGCGCGCTGTTCAACTGGGTGCATGCCGCGCACGCTGCGATCGCCAAGGGCAAGCAGGATGATTCCGCGCGCGAACGTCTGCAGCGCAGCCTCGGCCTGGCATTGGAGATGGCCGAACAGCAACACAATCTGTGGAGCGGCTGGCGTCGCGAAGACAAGCAAGGCCAACCGCCGATGGCGCGTTGGATCACGCTCTCGCGCGATGGCGATCTGATCTGCCATTGCTCGCCGGTGTCGGCCGCGCAGGTGCTGCGCACCATGATCTGGAACGAAGTGGATTCGGTGGTGATGACCTCGGCCACGCTCACTGGCGGCGGCGATTTCCAATCCTTCGCCATCGACAACGGCTTACCTGATCACGCCGAGATGGCCTCGTTGGCCTCCCCGTTCGATCTGCCCAACCAGGCCGAATTGATCGTGCCCAATTTTCCGGTCACGCCTGACGATCGCGAAGGTCACCCGAAAGAAGTCGCGCGCTATCTGGTGCGCGAATTGGATTGGAACGCCAAGGGCAGCATCGTGCTGTTCACCTCGCGCTGGAAGATGGAAAAGGTCGCCGACCTGATGCCGTTGGCGCAGCGCAACCGCGTGCTGGTGCAGGGCGAGGGGAACAAGTCGCAACTGATCACCGAACATATGCGTCGCATCGTGGCAGGCGAGGGATCGGTGCTGTTCGGCTTGAATTCGTTCGGCGAAGGTCTGGATCTGCCCGGCGATGCCTGCACCACGGTGGTCATCACCCAGGTGCCGTTCGCGGTGCCGACCGACCCGCAGACCTCCACCCTGAGCGAATGGCTGGAAAGCCGCGGCCACAACGCCTTCAACCTGATCGCCATCCCGCATGCGCTACGCACCCTGACGCAGTTCGCCGGCCGCTTGATCCGCAGTTCCAACGACCACGGCCGCGTGATCATCCTCGACTCGCGCCTGCTGACGCGTCGCTACGGCAAGCGCATTATTGATGCCCTGCCGCCGTTCAAGCGGGTGATCGGTTGATCCAAGGCAGTTATGTATTGCTGCCTTCGATACGTTGCTTAAAAACGGCATATCTTTATGCGATGTAACGCCTTTGACAGCGATCATTCTTCTGGATTAACTATTGATACGGTAAAGATATATTTAAACTTTCTCACCCTGATACTGTCAGACAGCAATGGATAAACAAGACGCAATGCATCGAACGCTGGATCGGTTGCACGAACGGTATAAACAAAGGGGTTCGACTGCATCGCCTTGGCTTTGGTGTGATGCAGATCAGCCAATCTGACCGGGTCGGTGCGGGGCGCTGGCACTTACCTGGCTCGGTGTGGGGTTACGCCGCAAAAGCCGATCAACAAAGCGGACGAGCAGCGTCCAGAAGCGGTGCAGGCGTGGCTGGACCAGACCTATCCGGCGATTGAAAAGCGCGCCGAGGCAGAGCGCGCACAGATACATTGGCGAGACGAAACGGCGTTGGTGAACAGCGATGTGCGCGGTCGTTGCGACGCCCCGGCCGGCAAGACGGCAGTGGCCTTCGCAGTCGGGGTGGGGGCGGCAAAAGCTGTCGATGCTGGCCACCGTCACCACCAAGACAGAAGCGCGCTGGATGATCATTGACGACGCATTCAACGCCGAGAAATTGATCGAATGTCTGGCAGGGCCTCGATCTGGCGCTGGGCGCGCGGCATTGCGGGAAGAAGACGCTTCGCGATATCAAATTAAGAGCGGCTAACAAAACTATTGCGCTCACCGCCAGGCGGGCGCGGCAGGTGCTCGGAATCGGCATGTACCACCCGTACACTCCGGTTCTGAGCGCGCCGTCCGCACACACCTGACGACTGCTCGCTACGTTTTGTTAGCCGCTCTAAATGACTCTTGGATCAACCAAAAGCAACTTGGGGGCACCTCGAACAACCAAGTCGTAGCCGTGGTGACACGCACTGGATGATGACCATACCTTCAAAAAATCAGCGAT
>NZ_MDEJ01000085.1 GCF_002940065.1 Xanthomonas populi | reverse complement strand
AGCGATTACGCACACTGCCCGAACACGTCTACAACCAGATGGTCATGGGCTGAAAAACGTGGGGATACCTCAGGGTCAGGATGCGAAAGTTTGAGGTCTTCAATTTCAGCACCACCGTGCGCCCGAGACGCTCGGTGCGCCGCGTGGCGAGCCAGGTTTTTTCGGCCAGGCGCAGGATGTGCGGACCCAATGCCTTCAGCGCAATATCTTCGCTGAAAGTGTCTTCCGAGGAGACCGATTGCACCTCCTGATCCGGTTCCACCGGGCTCTCGTCGATGCCACGCGCACGCCGATACAGGCTCTGCCCGAAACTGCCGAAATGCGCCTGCAATTCTTCCAAAGCACGCAGCCGCAGATCGCTGACCGTCACAATCCCCAACGCCGCCAACTTGCCATCCATCACCTTGCCCACGCCAGGAATGCGATTGACCGGTAGCGGCAGCAGGAACGCATCCACACGACTGGGCGCGATGACGAACTGCCCATCGGGCTTGCGCCAGTCAGAGGCGATCTTGGCCAGAAATTTGTTCGGTGCGATGCCTGCCGATGCGGTGAGCTGGGTTTCATCGCGAATCTGCGTGCGGATCAGCTGTGCGATTTCGGTGGCCAGTTGCATGCCGGTCTTGGCTTGCGTGACATCCAGATAGGCCTCGTCCAGCGATAACGGCTCGACCAGATCGGTATGCCGCAGGAAGATCTCGCGCACCTGCCGCGACACCGCCTTGTAGCGCGCAAAATCCGGCGGCACGAACACCGCATCCGGGCATAGACGCTCGGCACGCATCGCAGGCATGGCCGAGCGAATACCGAAGTTGCGCGCTTCGTACGAGGCCGCGCACACCACAGAGCGCGCACCGCGCCACGCCACCACAACCGGCTTGCCGCGCAGCGATGGATCGTCACGTTGCTCCACGGAGGCGTAGAACGCATCCATGTCCACGTGCACGATCTTGCGCATCAAACTGGCGTCTCTCCAAGTGCTGACCACCCATGATAAATCAGCCGCGTCTCACGCCTAGAGCGGCTATCAACACGACTGCGCAACCCTCAGACGGGCGCAGCCGGTGCGCGGAATCGGCATTTACCCCTCGTACGCTGCGGTTCTGAGCGCGCCGCCCCTACCCACCTGACAGCTGCTCGCTACGTCTTGTTAACCACGCTCGACCCGGCCTTCACAGACCGCTTGCCGCGCTGCGCAATCGGTTGAACACAGCACGCATGCGTACGGATAAAACGTTTGATTGAACCGCGCGTCCTCATGCACCCTTGCAGGCTTCACCTTATCGCTTTTTGCAGGAAACGTTCGTGATGACTCGTCAAAGTGCGTACTCGCGTGACCAATTGCTGGCCAGCGCGCGCGGGGAAGTGTTCGGACCCGACAATGCCCGGCTGCCCAACGACCCGATGCTGATGTTCGACCGCATCACCGAAGTCAACGGCACCGGCGGCGCGCACGGCAAGGGTGTGATCCGCGCCGAATTGGATGTGCGCCCAGACCTTTGGTTTTTCGGCTGCCACTTTATCGACGACCCGGTGATGCCCGGTTGCCTGGGCCTAGATGCGATGTGGCAGCTGACCGGCTTCTTCATGACCTGGATCGGCGCACCCGGCCGCGGCCGCGCACTGGGGTGCGGCGAGGTCAAATTCACCGGCCAGGTGCTGCCGAGCGCCACACTGGTGACCTACGAGATCGATATCAGCCGCGTGATCAACCGCAAGCTGGTGATGGCGCAGGCCGATGCGCGCATGCGGGTGGACGGGCGCGAGATCTACGCTGCCAAAGAATTACGCGTAGGCATGTTCACTTCGACGGAGAACTTCTGATGCGCCGTGTCGTCGTCACCGGAATGGGCATCAATTCGTGTCTGGGCAATGACCTGGACACTGTCTCCAGTGCATTGCGCGAGAGCCGCTCCGGCATCACCGCATTGCCCGACCACGCCGACGTCGGCCTGCGCAGCCAGGTGGGCGGCGCGGTGGCGCTGGATCTGGACAGCCTGATCGACCGCAAGCTCAAGCGCTTCATGGGCGATGCCTCGGCCTACGCGTATCTGGCAATGCGCGATGCGATCGCCGACGCCGGGCTGGATGCCGGGCAGGTCACCGGCCTGCGGACCGGTGTAATTGCCGGCTCCGGCGGCGGGTCTAGTCATTGGCAGGTGGAAACCGCCGATCTGCTGCGCAACCGTGGCGTGCGCAAGGTCGGCCCTTACATGGTGCCGCGCACGATGTGTTCAGCGGTGTCTGCATCGTTGGCCACGGCGTTCAAGATTCGCGGCCTGAGCTATTCGCTATCGGCTGCCTGCGCGACTTCGGCGCATTGCATTGGCGCGGCCGCCGATCTGATCCGGCATGGCGCGCAGGATGTGATGTTTGCCGGCGGCGGCGAAGAATTGCACTGGACCATGAGCGTGATGTTCGATGCGATGGGCGCGCTGTCCACCGGCTTCAACGATCGCCCTGCGGTGGCCTCGCGCCCCTACGATGCGCAGCGCGATGGCTTCGTCATGGGCAGCGGCGGCGGCATGCTGGTGCTGGAAGACTACGACCACGCCATCGCACGCGGCGCACGCATCCATGCCGAATTGCTTGGCTATGGCGTGACCTCCGATGGCGCGGACATGGTCGCCCCCAGCGGCGAAGGCGCAGTGCGCTGCATGCAGATGGCGATGCAGGGCTTGAGCCAGCCGATCGATTACCTCAACACCCACGGCACCTCCACCCCACTGGGCGATGTCACCGAACTGGGCGCGGTGCGCGAGGTGTTCGGCAATAACGTTCCGCCGCTGTCCTCGACCAAGGCGCTGTCCGGCCATTCGTTGGGCGCGGCCAGCGTGCACGAGGCGATCTACAGCCTGCTGATGCTGCGCGACGGCTTCATGGCCGGCTCGGCGCATATCGATGAACTCGACCCGCGTGCCGAAGGCTTCCCGATCCTTCGTGAAACGCGCGCCGCCACGGTAAACACGGTGATGTCCAACAGCTTTGGTTTCGGCGGTACCAATGCGGCGTTGGTGTTCGGCCGGGTCTGAAAAAACGGCCTGCCGCGGTGCCATCGGACCGAGGCAGGCCGTCGCGACGACGCCGGCAATACTCCGCGCGTCGCTTGTGCATACATGCTCAAACCGCTATTTCAGACCACTGACTCAAACCGCCGAGTCGGACCGCTGGGGCTGGGCTGGCACAGCCTCCACAGAGGCGTTGTCGCGTGGGGCCGACGTCCACGCCGAGCCAAGCGCGGCGAACGTGCCAACGCCCCAGGCCACCGACGATGCGGTACTCAGGTTGGCCGCCTTGAGCGGCGCATTCTGCTGAGCTGCCACGGTTGCGGCGGCGGCCAGCCCGGCAGCGGCCATACTCGCCGCACCACTGACGCCCTGCAGCACCCGGCTCGGCAACGCGCGTCCGGTATCGTTGGCGGCGCGCAACAGGTTGGCGCCGCCGTTCACCGCCCAGGCCGCCGCCGACGCATAGGCCACCTTGGGGTTGTCGCTGCCGGTCAGCGACGGTGCCACCGCACTCAGAACACCTGCCGCAGCGCCTACCGCGTTAGCCCCGGATACCAGGGCATTGGCGGGCACGTTGCCAAGTTGGTTGATCGCCGCGCCGCCTGCCCAAAGTGCACCGCTGAGAGTGCCGGTGAGTCTGGCGGCCTGCGGCGCCGCAGACAGCCGCGAGGCGGCCATCGACAGCCCCGACGCCGCCGCGTCCACCACCGGGCCACCGTAGGCACCCACCTGCTGCAGCCTTCCCGGCGCCGCTGCATGCGCTGGCTGCGCTGGCGCGTCACCGTCCGCAGGTGGCCTTGGTGAAGGGCGGGAAGGTGCCCGCGCCAGCGGGGACAGCCTGGCCTCGCCGGAGGACGCTATGGTTGGTCCTGCGATTGATGCTGGACCCGAAGCGCCGGCTTCCAGGTCGATGAAGCGATCTGCAGGGCAAACGACGGAAGACAGTGTGTTGATTGGCATTTGCCACCTCGTTGCATTGGGGTACGGCAAAGGCTATCCGGACCAGCGATAAACG
Organism: Xanthomonas populi; assembly: GCF_002940065.1. Taxonomy (GTDB): domain Bacteria; phylum Pseudomonadota; class Gammaproteobacteria; order Xanthomonadales; family Xanthomonadaceae; genus Xanthomonas; species Xanthomonas populi. Next base: position 13,410 of record NZ_MDEJ01000085.1, on the reverse strand, counting down.
CACCGCAAACCCTTGGCCGCGCTACGTAAATTCTGCAATACGCCGCCCAAGCCGGCGTGGCCGGTTGCGCAGGCATTCATCGAGGGCGCGCCGGCGACCGGCGCGCCATACCGCCGTCTCAGCCGGCCATGCCACTGTGGCGCAGCAATGCATCGATGCTCGGCGCACGCCCACGGAAGGCACGGAAGTTGTCGGCCGCACTGCGGCTACCGCCACGCGACAACACCTCAAAGCGGAAGCGCGCACCAGTGTCTGCAACCTGCTCGGGCGCTTCTTCGAATGCGGCGTAGGCATCGGCGCTGAGCACTTCGGCCCATTTGTAGCTGTAGTAACCGGCTGCGTAACCGCCGGCGAAGATATGGCTGAACTGGTGCGGGAAGCGATTCCATGCCGGCGGGCGATTGACCGCCACTTCGTCGCGCACGCGCTCGATCAGCTGCAACACGCTGTCCTGGGTCGGGTCGAAGCTGCTGTGCAGTTGCATGTCGAACAGCGCAAATTCCAGCTGCCGCACGGTGAACATGCCGCTCTGGAAATTGCGTGCGGCCAACAGCCGATCGAACAGATTGCGTGGCAGCGGTTCGCCGGTGCGCACATGCGCGGTCATTGCCTGCACGCGCTCCCATTCCCAGCAGAAGTTCTCCATGAACTGGCTCGGCAGTTCCACCGCATCCCATTCCACGCCATTGATGCCGGCCACGCCCAATTCGCCGATGCGCGTCAACAGCTGATGCAGGCCGTGGCCCATTTCATGGAACAGCGTGGTGACTTCGCTATGCCGGAACGTGGCCGGCGTCTGGCCACTGCCGCGACCGAAGTTGCACACCAGATACACCAGCGGCGTCTGCACACCGTTGGCGGTGTCGCGGCGATTGCGGCAATCGTCCATCCACGCCCCGCCGCGCTTGCCTTCGCGTGCGTACAGATCCAGATAGAACTGACCAACCAAGTCGCCCTGCGCATCTTCCAGACGGTAGAAACGCACATCTGGGTGCCAGACCGGCGCGCTGTCGGGTTTGACGGTCAGGCCATACAGGCTGTGGATCACATCGAACAGGCCCGCCAGCACCTTGGGCTCGGTGAAGTATTGCTTCACTTCCTGCTCGGAAAAGCTGTAACGCGCCTGCTTGAGTTTTTCGCTGGCGTAGGCCAGATCCCATGCCTGCAGTTCTTCCAGCCCCAGCGGGTCGCGTGCGAAGGCTTCAAGCTCGGCACGATCGCGTTGCGCATACGGCTTGGCGCGTACGGCCAGATCACGCAGGAAGCCCATCACTTCATCGGGGCTCTGCGCCATCTTGGTGGCGACCGAATACTCCGCATAACTAGCAAACCCGAGCAGCTGCGCCAGCTCGGCACGCAAGGCGAGAATGCGATCGATGTTGGCGCTGTTGTCCAGCGCAGCGTCGCCGAATTCGGAGGCGCGCTCGGCATTGGCGCGATACAGCCGCGCGCGCAGCGCGCGATTATCCGCATCGGTCTGCACCGGCAGATAGCACGGCATCTGCAAGGTGAGCTTCCATCCCGGCACACCGTCTTTTTCGGCGGCAGCGCGCGCAGCGGCGACCACTTCGGCCGGCAGGCCAGACAACTGGGTTTCGTCTTCGGTGACGTACGACCAGGCATCGGTGGCATCGAGCACGTTCTGCGAAAACTTGGCGGCCAGCGCGGACAATTCTTCCTGGACGTGCGCAAAACGCGCCTTGGACGCCTCATCCAGCTCGGCACCGCCGAGACGGAAATCGCGCAGCGCGTTTTCCAGCACCTTGCGGCGCGCTGCGTCGTAGTGCGCCGCCTCCGGCGATTCGGCCAGGGCCTTGTACTGCGCGTACAGCGCCAGATTCTGCGCCAGCGCGCTACCGAAACGGCTGAGCTTGGGCAGATTGCTGTTATAGGCCTCGCGCAGCTCGGGCGTGTTGACCACCGCCTGCAGATGGCCCACCTGGCCCCACGCGCGCCACAGCCGCTCGGTGGCATCGTCCAGCGGCACCACAAAGCTGTCCCAGCTCACCGGGCTGACCTGCTCGGCCGTTTTCACCGCCGCCTCGGCATCGGCCAGCAGGTGATCGATCGCCGGGCCCACGTGCTCGGGGCGAATCGCATCGAAGGACGGCAGTCCGGACAGGTCGAGCAGCGGGTTGGTCATGGAGCGCTCCGGCGGTGGACTGGATCAGAAATGAAAAAAGAGTGGCTAGCAAAACCCAGCGATGCGCAGCAGGTTGATCGCAGCTCACAGGATATGGCGGTCATTCCAGCGCCGCACAAGGCAGCGTGGGCAAGTCGCCGCCGTTCACTGCAATGGCGATCGCCGCATCGCTGCCGGTGACGTCGATGTCGCGCGCCACATACCAGGCCGGGTCGTAATAACTGTGCGCGTAACGCTCGCCGGCATCGCACAGGATGGTGACGATGGAGCCGGTGCGCCCGGCGCCGCGCATGCGCTGGGCGGCCTGCAGCACGCCGACGAAATTGGTGCCGGTGGAGCCGCCGACGCGGCGGCCGAGCGTGGCGCTGACGTGGCGCATCGCGGCCAGGCTCAGGGCGTCGGGCACCTTGATCATCACATCCACGCAACTGGCGATGAAGCTGGACTCCACGCGCGGGCGGCCGATGCCTTCGATACGCGAGCCGCCGGTAATGGCCAGTTCCTTGGGGCATTGCCCGTCCACCGCACGGCAATAGCCGTCGAAGAACACCGACACTTCCGGGTCCGCGCACAGGATGCGGGTGGCGTGGCGCCGATAGCGCACGTAACGCCCCAGCGTGGCGCTGGTGCCACCGGTGCCGGGGCTGCAGACGATCCACTCGGGAATCGGGTGCGGCTCTTCGGACAGCTGCTTGAAGATCGATTCGGCGATGTTGTTGTTGGCGCGCCAGTCGGTGGCGCGCTCGGCGTAAGTGAACTGGTCCATGAAGTGCCCACCCGTCGCACGGGCGAGCTGATGCGAGGCACTGTCCAGATCGCAGGCGCGCTCGACCAGATGACAGCGGCCACCCTGGAATTGAATCGCGGCGATCTTCTCAGGCGAGGTCGAGGCCGGCATCACCGCGATGAACGGCACGCCCAGCAAACGTGCGAAATACGCTTCGGAGATGGCGGTCGAGCCACTGGAGGCCTCGATTACCGGGCGCCCGGCACGTAGCCAGCCGTTGGTCAGCGCATACAGAAACAGCGAACGCGCCAGCCGGTGCTTGAGGCTGCCGGTCGGGTGGCTGGACTCGTCTTTGAAGTACAAGTCGATGCCCGGAAAGCCCGGCAGGTCCATCGGAATCAGATGGGTGTCGGCCGAACGGTTGAAATCGGCTTCGATCTTCTGGATGGCGGCGGCCGCCCACTGGCGCTGCGACATGGCGGGACTGTGCGGCGAAGGATGCCCCAATTCTACCGCTGCCAGCCGCGCGGCCACGGCGGGCGCGTCATCGGGCGGACAGCTGGGGGCCAGTGCTATGCTCGCCGCACCTGATCGCCTGCCCGACTGCCTGTGCTGCGTTGCCTGCTCCGCGTGCTGCTGTGCCTCTGCCTGGTTGCCAATATGGCGACCGGCGCGTGGGCGTCGGTGGGCATGGCGATGCCGCCGATGGCGTCGGGTGCGATGGCACCGGCTGCGTCAGCTGCGCACGCTTCCATGCCGGCCGCGATGCCGTGTCATGAGGACATGCAGCCCTCCGCCGCCGCGCGTATCCCCGATAAAATCAAGCATGCGCACGCAGCCGATTGCTGCAAGCTGGGCAGCTGCGGCTGCCTGCAGCACTGCAGCCTCGCCCTGCTGATCCTGCCTGCAGTGCCCGCCGGTCTGCCTTGCCGCCCCGCATTGCCTGCCACGCTGGCCGAAGGGCGCAGCAGCCCGGTGCCCGAGCAACCGGTTCGACCTCCCATCGCCTGAGCGCTGACGGCCTTGGCCGTCATCGGGCCCGCGTGCTTGCGGCGCGGGGTTTCTAGAGCGATGCGATGCGTCCGCCTTCCTCGTTGGGCCGCGCCGGAGATGTCATGTCTTTCGATCCCACGTCTTTCGATACACCCTCTAACGGCGGCCTGAGCCGGCGCCGCTTCGTGCAAGGCCTGGCACTGGTCGGTGTTTCCGCCGCTGGCGGCCTGTGGCGCGGCGATGCGCGTGCGGCAAACCCTGTGACGCCAGTCCTGCGCGGCAGCAGCCCATCGCTGCAGATCGGCCGCATGCCGGTTAAGGTCACCGGGCGCACCCGCACCGCCATCACCGTCAACCAGAGCCTGCCTGCCCCCACGCTGCGCTGGCGCGAGGGCGACACAGTGAGCGTGCGCGTACGCAACGCCTTGGCCGACCAAGCTACTTCGGTGCATTGGCACGGTCTGTTGCTGCCAGCCAACATGGATGGCGTGCCGGGCATGAGCTTTAACGGTATCGCGCCGGGCCAGGAGTATCACTACCGCTTCGCGCTGCGCCAGTCCGGCACTTACTGGTATCACAGCCACTCGATGTTTCAGGAACAGGCCGGGTTGTACGGCGCGATCGTGATCGATCCGCTGGCCCCGCCGCCCTATCGGCATGATCGCGAGCATGTGGTGTTGCTCTCCGATTGGACCGATCTGGATCCGGCCGCGCTGTTCCGCCGTCTCAAACAGATGCCCAGCCACGACAATTACGCGCAGCGCACGGTGGGCGATTTCATGCGCGATGCGCGCGAAGACGGCTTGCGCGCAACGCTGGCCGAGCGCGGCATGTGGGGGCGCATGCGCATGACCCCGACCGACCTGTCCGACGTCAACGCCAACACCTACACCTATCTGCTCAACGGCGTCGCCCCGGCCGGCAACTGGACTGGCATGTTCAAGCCCGGCGAAAAGGTGCTGCTGCGTTTCATCAACGGCGCGTCGATGACCTACTTCGACATCCGCATTCCCGGCCTGCGAATGACCGTGGTGGCCGCCGACGGCCAGTACGTGCACCCGGTCAGCGTGGACGAGTTACGCATTGCTGCGGCCGAAACCTTCGATGTCCTTGTCGAACCCATCGGGCAGGATGCCTTTACCGTGTTCGCGCAGGACATGGGTCGTACCGGGTTTGCCTGCGGCACGCTGGCGGTGCGGCAGGGATTGCAGGCGCCGATTCCCGCACTGGATCTGCGCACGATTGTGACCATGCAGGATATGGGGCATGGCGATGGCATGGCAGATGCCGCACATTCCATGCATGGTGGAGATACGGCGCAAAGCGATCGGCATGCAGCGCACGCAATGCCGATGCCGGCAACGCAGATGCAAGGGCATGCGAACGAAACGACGCAGAACAAAGCGCCCCACCACCCAGCCAGCGAAGACGGCAATCCGCTGATCGACATGCGCAGCAATGCCACCGCGCCGCGACTGGACGACCCCGGCGTTGGCCTGCGCGACAACGGCCGCCGCGTGCTGTGCTACGCCGACCTGCACAGCGTGTTCGAAGATCCGGATGGGCGTGAACCCGGTCGCGAGATCGAACTGCGTCTGACAGGCCATATGGGAAAGTTCGCCTGGTCTTTCGACGGTATCGGCTTCGCTTCGGCAGAGCCATTGCGGCTGCAGTACGGCGAGCGCCTACGCATCGTGCTGGTCAACGACACCATGATGCAGCACCCCATCCATCTGCACGGCATGTGGAGCGATCTGGAAGACGCCGACGGCAATTTCCAGGTCCGCAAGCACACCATCGACATGCCGCCCGGCACACGCCGCCGCTACCGCGTGCGCGCCGATGCGCTGGGCCGCTGGGCCTACCACTGCCATCTGCTGTACCACATGGACGCTGGCATGATGCGCGAAGTGCGGGTAGAAGCATGAGCATGCTACGCACGCAGCACGTGTTGATGGTTGCGCTGTTGGTAAGCACATCGGCTGCTGAGCAGGAACATGTACATGAGGCGACGGATGGATCCGCGCATGCCGACGGCGCGCATGCGATGCCGATGGCTGACGGGGCAGAGGCTGCACATCCGCACACGTCCACCGCGGCAAATGCATCGCAGACATCTGCGCAGGAGACGGTGTCTGCTGTGGAGATGGATCATGCGCACATGCATATGCACCACTCCAGCGATGCATCGCCACCAACAAACGTTGCCGACAGCATGCCAGCGCAGCAACCTGTACACGCTGAAGTTTCAACATCGCATGCATCGATGCACCACGCAGGAATCCAGCATGCCGACGTGCAGACTGCAGCACACCAAAAATCACCGGCTCCACAGATGGACCACACCCGGATATCGCAGACAGACATGGACCATGGAGCGATGAACCATACGTCGATGCAGCATGCATCGATGCAGCACAAGTCCATGGATCACACGAAGCTGGGTCACGCGCTACCTGCCAAAGCCGCTACGCAAACGCCTGCATCGCCCAACAGCACACTGCCACGCGAGCCAATCCCCGAACCCACCGCCGAAGACATCGCTGCAGCATTCGCACCATTACACAGCCACGCGATGCACGCGGCAGGCATCAATCACTACGTGTTGCTCGATCGGCTGGAAGCCTTCGACACCGACCGCGACAGTGGTCAGGATTGGGAAGCACGCGCCTGGATCGGTGGCGATATCGACCGGCTCTGGTTGCGCAGCGAAGGCGAGCGGCACAACGGGCGCACGCAGGCCGCTTCACTGGAGGCGTTCTACGGCCACGCCATCTCGCCGTGGTGGGATCTGCTGGTCGGCGCACGTCAGGACATCGGGGCGGGCGAGCATCGCAGCTGGGCCGCCTTCGGCGTGCAGGGACTGGCGCCCTACACGTTCGAGACCGAAGCCACGCTCTACATCGGCAGCGGCGGCCGTGCGGCAGTGCGACTGGAAGGCGAATACGACGTGCTGCTGACCAACCGGCTGATCCTGCAACCGCGCGTGGAAGCCAGCATTGCGCTGACCGATGATGACCGGCGCGACATCGACAGCGGATTGGAGCGGGCCGAACTCGGCATCCGGCTGCGCTACGAAATCACCCGCCGTTTCGCGCCCTATCTCGGCTGGGTACACAGCCGTCGCTTCGGTGACACCGCCCGACGCGCCGCTATCGAAGACGAACCGGCGCGCGACAGCCGGTTCGTTGCCGGCGTGCGCATCTGGTTTTGAGACGGCAGCTGTGCGCATGGGCCTGATCGTTTCGGTCTATGCACGCGGTCTTGAAGCGTGCGAACAATTCTGCTGATCGCGATCAACAACAGAACACATCGGCCACATCACCGACTTTCGCAATGCAGGCATACCGACAACCCTTGCCTCGCTAACATCGGCATCCGACGCAGCCAGCCCTGCACCCCCATTCCATCAAGGAGACCGCAATGCCTTTGACCGATCTGCAACACGTTCCCGGCGCCAGCGACGCGCCTGCCGAAACCGGCGGCTTCGTGTTCAACCACACCATGCTGCGCGTCAAAGATGCCCTGCGTTCACTGGATTTCTACACACGCGTACTGGGCTTCCGCCTGCTGGATGCACGCTATTTTGCCGATGCTAAATTCAGCCTGTACTTTCTGGCCTTGCTGCAGGAAAACACCGCAATCCCCGACGACGATGCCGAACGTCGCCTAGGGATGGCCGGCATTCCCGGCGTGCTGGAACTCACCCACAACCACGGCACCGAAACCCAGGACGCCCCGGTGTATCACGACGGCAACAGCGAGCCGCGCGGCTTCGGCCACATCTGCATTTCGGTGCCGAACATCCACGCCGCCTGTGCCCGCTTCGACACCCTCGATGTGCCCTACCAGAAGCGCCTGGAAGACGGCCGCATGAAGCACCTGGCCTTCATCAAGGACCCGGACGGCTATTGGGTGGAGATCATTTCCAATACGCCGCTGGCCTAACAAAGAACAAAAAATTCCCGGAATCTTCCCGGGCATTTTTTTAGCGTGTAAGCCATCGGCACTTGTTGCAAAACGGCGCGTTCAAGCAGGGTGCGTCAACACAGAACACTGCCTACGCCTTTGAACGCACGCAGTGCACTCAGATGTGGGTGCCATGCGGCACGATGCATTGCTTCGGTTAAAGGTGGCAACAGCCTCTTTGTCCGGGAACCACTGCGGTAACTGCTCGGCAAATTTTGCGGCGCATTCCTCGCTTTAGGCCTGCGCGACCTCCTTGACCAGCGCGTAGTCGTTGGCCTCCCATTCCTCAAGCGATTCGGTGCGCGGTGTCGGCGCACGGTCCAGATTGACCGGGCTCGCTTTGCGCTTCAAAAGTCCGGAGCGCTCACCGCCCATCGTCACTGCATAGCGCAGCTCGTAGGGCGACTTGGTGTCGGCCAGGCTCTGGTAGACCAGCAGACGGTCGGACATCAGCACCTGCAGCCGGAACGGATCCACAGGCAGTGCTGCCGGATGCCCGGTGAAGTAGTTCTTCAGATGCGCATTGACCGCATCGTGCTGCAATTGATACCCGGGATTACCCTAGGCCTGCATTTTCTCGCCTTTCAGCTGACCTTTACCAAAGGCCGCCACTGCGACACCGCGCGCGAACAGGCTGGTGGCGATCTGCAATCCCACTACCGCCCCAGTGTGCCCGCGCCGCACCACGCGCAATATTGCCTCGCCATTGGGCAGGCCGTTGGAACCCACACGCATGCTGGCATGCAATGGAAGTTGCAACGCCCAATCCGCCGACGGTGTAATGACCGCAGCGGCATCGCCCTACGTTTGTGTATCGGACTGTTCTTCTGTTGCAGCGACCGACACCGTGCCGGCAACTGCGGCAGCAGCATAGGTAGTGGCTGTCGAAAAATCGCCATTGGCAAATGCAGGCACCACTGCCACAGCCTCTGCACCACGCGTGGCCGTACAGAACGCGCTGGAAGCACGCATCTGCACTTCATGAAATTCGATGCCTTTGATCTGATGCACGGCCGCAACCTGGCCGCACTGCGCGACCAGCTTGGCAACGATGGCCTCCTGCTCGACAGGCTGCTGGCCGCAGACCTTGGCGGCGGCAATGCGCGACCAGGCGAATTGCAGCGCCGGATCCCGCCCCATCGCATCGTCGCCGACAAACCGGTGGTCGTAATGGTAGGCATAGATGGCCGGGTCGATATCTTGCAAGGCCATGCCGCCCACGCCCGCGTAACCCGGTGGAAGATCGCCAGCCATCGCAACGCCGCTCAGTGCCGATATCGCCATTGCAATAAACGCTTTCATGCATTCCTTCCCCTGGAGGTGCGTCGCATTGCCTGTCCCCGACGCACTGCGACAAGATACGGTCAGACCGCGCAGACAGCGCTCAACAACACAGTGTTTGGTCCATCAGACGATCCGCAGTCGGCTAAAACGCTCGCTTGCGCTTAGAGTGTGAGCGCATCACGCGCACTTGGCAGTCGGGGCGAGCCCACATCTGTAGGAGCCGCCCCGGAAGTGGCGGTTATCTACGCATGCAACAGTCCGCCATGACTGCGCTGCCACTCGCGTGGCGGGCGCAGCGCGGCAAGCGTGTGGACCAACTCGCGATAGCTATCAGCCAGTTGACCGAACAGGCTGGCATCGCTGCAACGGGTGTCGGCTACGTCGGCATACGCACCGCGCCCGAGGTCGATGAAGTAATCCACACTGAGCCGGCGGCGTTGGGCCACGCCGGGAAACAGCCCGGCAATCAGCAGACAGCCATCGCCCACATCGCGCAACAGATCGGCACGCACGCTGCCAATCTGCTCCTGTGCGTGCAACCACGCCAATGCCTGCGTGCGCGACAGCAGATGCGCATCGCGCTGGAAGCGCAGCAACACGAACACCAGATAATGCTCGCGCGATTCGTCCAGCGGCAGCGCGATGCGCTGCCCTGCCTCACGTACCAACGCCTGCCACAGCTCGGCCGGCGCGCCCTGTTTGAAAGACTGGTGCATATGTCCTCCTGCGTGGTGGGACCCTCGCTAAGAGCGTATGCATAAGCTGGGCCAATCGGCTGGCAGCCGGACCTTTGGTCTGCCAAATCGCCCGGTCAGGCGCGGAACGAGAAGGCATCGTCGTCGCGTGTCTGACCTCGGCCGCCCTACTAGCATTGCGGGCACATCCACTTGTCGATCGCGCCTGAAATGGATGGGCTTGGAGCGACTGGCAACACGTGGCAGGCAGTCATCAGGTAGGTATAAACGACAGGCTCAGAACCGAAGAACATGATGATTCCGGGCACCGGCCGCACCCACCTGACGGTGCGCGCAGCCGTTCTGGTCCCCGCGCTTACTCCACCGTCACCGACTTGGCCAGGTTACGGGGCTTGTCCACATCGGTGCCGCGTGCCAGCGCGGTGTGATAGGCCAGCAGCTGCACCGGGATGGTGTGGATCACCGGCGACAGCACGCCGGCGTGGCGCGGGGTGCGGATCACGTGTACGCCTTCAGACTCGCTGAAGTGGCTGTCCTGGTCGGCGAACACGAACAGCTCGCCGCCACGTGCGCGTACTTCCTGCATGTTGGATTTGACCTTTTCCAACAGCCTGTCATTGGGTGCGATCACCACCACCGGCATCGCCGCATCCACCAGCGCCAGCGGGCCGTGCTTCAACTCGCCGGCCGGATACGCTTCGGCGTGGATATAGGAGATTTCCTTGAGCTTGAGCGCGCCTTCCAGCGCGATCGGATAATGCAGGCCGCGGCCGAGAAACAGCGCGTTTTCCTTGGCCGAAAAACGCTCGGCCCAGGCCATGATCTGCGGCTCCAGATTCAAGGCGTGCTGCACGCTGCCGGGTAAAAACCGCAGCTGTTCCAGATACTCCGCGTCCTCAGCCTCACTGATTCGGCCCTGCAATTTTCCCAGCACCATGGTGAGCTGGAACAACACCGCCAGCTGGGTGGTGAACGCCTTGGTCGAGGCCACACCGATCTCGGCGCCGGCACGTGTATAGCAGACTAGTTCGCTGGCGCGCGGGATCGCGCTCTCGGGCACGTTGCAGATCGACAACGTGTGCAGATGCCCCAGCGATTTGGCATATTTCAGCGCCTCCATGGTGTCCAGCGTTTCGCCGGACTGCGAAATGGTGACGATCAGATGGTTGGGGTTGGCATAGGCGGCGCGGTAGCGGTATTCGCTGGCGATTTCCACGCTGCACGGCAGCCCGGCGATGGCTTCGATCCAGTAACGCGCGGTCAGGCCGGCGTAGTAGCTGGTGCCGCAGGCCAGGATCTGCACGCCTTCGATGTCGTGCAATACCGCCTCGGCATTCGGCCCGAACAATGAGGCAGGGAATCCCTTCGCATCGATCGCCGCTTCCATGGTGTCGGCCAGCGCGCGCGGCTGCTCGTGGATTTCCTTCTGCATGAAATGGCGGAACGGGCCCAGTTCCAGCGACGCCAACGAGACGTCCGACAAATGCAGCGGGCGTTCGACCGGCGCGTCGTTGCCATCAAAGATGCGCACGCCATCGCGGCGCAATTCGGCAGTGTCGCCCTCTTCGAGAAAAATTACCTGGCGGGTGGCCTGCACGATCGCCGAGACATCGGAGGCGACGAAGTTCTCGCCCTCGCCCACGCCGATCAGCAACGGGCAGCCCATGCGCGCGCACACGAAGCGCTCCGGCTCAGCCTGGCTCATCACCGCCAGCGCGTAGGCACCGGTGAGTTCCTTGACCGTGCGCTGCAGGGCGATCAGCAGATCGCCTGCGCTGCCCAGATGGTGATGGATCAGATGCGCAATGACTTCGGTGTCGGTCTGCGACGCGAAGGTGTAACCGAGCGCGCGCAGCTTCTCGCGCTGCTGCTCGTGGTTTTCGATGATGCCGTTGTGGACCAGCGCCACGCCTGCGCTGATATGCGGATGCGCGTTGGCCTCGGTGACGCCGCCATGGGTGGCCCAGCGCGTGTGGCCGATGCCCAGCGTCGCGCCGAACTGCTCGGCCTGCGCGGCCTGCGCCATCTCCACCACGCGCCCGGTACGACGCACGCGGCGCAGCTGCGCGCCATCGAGTACCGCAATGCCGGAAGAATCGTAACCGCGGTATTCCAGACGCTTGAGTCCTTCGATCAGGACCGGGACCACATCGCGCCCGGCGATCGCTCCGACAATGCCGCACATAGCACAACCCTTGAGGACGAAGCCGCGCATTTTAGCGTGTCCGTTCTTGTGCGCTGCATGACCGTGCCCTGACAGCGTGTCCGCCGACACTGCGGACACCGGCCATCTGAGCACAAAGACGTTTATTTTCAGCTATTTGGCGATTGGCACAGGTTCTGCTTGATCGCAGTGACGCCACCGAGCCAGCCGATCACGATTGGCGATACCTCTGCCCAGGACCAGGTTCTCCGTACACCCGCCCAGAACCCGCCATGGCGCCGTTGGCTATGGCGCGGCATCGCTGCGGCCGCCGTGCTGGCCGGTATTGGTTGGGCGGTCACTGCGTGGAGCGCCGGTAGCCGTTCGTTCGATGCTAATGCCAGCAAGCTCACCGACCAGGCCCAGATCGACAAGCAGGCGGCCGCGCGCGCTGAAACGCTATCAATGCGGTTTCGACGGCGGCGCCGTGCCGCAGGTGGAACTGGCAAATGCGCAGGGCACGTTGAAAAAACAGACATCGACCTACAGCATGCCGAACGCGATGCCTCTCTGAAACGCCAGGGGCGGATCTGTAAGCGCGCAACAAGCGCCTGCTGGCCGACCGCCAGCGCGCGGTGGTGGCCGAAGTGCAGCGCCAGGTCGATGCACTCACGTTGTTGTCGCCGTTCGACGGCCAGGTCGGCCAGGTGCAGGCGGTCCAGCGCACCCAGGTCACCGCCAACGCGCCGATCCTGGGCGTGGTCGATCTGTCCAAGTTCGAAGTCGAGATCAAGGTAGCTGAGAGCTTCGCGCGCCGCCTGGCCATCGGCATGCCGGCGCAGCGCACCAGCAGCAGCGGCAAACCGTTCCCCGGCGCCATTTCGGCGGTGTCGCCGGACGTGGTCAACGGCGAAGTCAGCGCACGCATCCGCTTCACCGACGAGCAGCCGCCAGGCCTGCGCCAGAGCCAGCGCATGAGCGCGCGGGTGGTGATGGATACCCCCCGCAACGTGCTCAAGGTCGAACGCGGCCCGTTCGTCGAACAATCCGGCAGCCGCGACGCCTACGTGATGGATGGCAACACTGCGGTGCGCCGGCCAGTGCGCATTGGTGTCAGCAGCCTGGGCGAAGTGCAGGTGCTGTCCGGGCTGCAGGTCGGCGACCGCGTCGTGGTGTCCGGCGCAGATAACTTCGGCGATGCACCGCGCGTCACCGTTCACTATTGATCCGGCCAAGAGAAGTTTTAACTATGTCACGCAGCATATTTTACCCGTGGATCCCGGAAGTCACGTCTGACACGTTCGGGTGAGCGTTCGATTCTTTTGCATATGCTCGGTCGCTGCGGCTTTGCGTTTGGCTTTGGGACGTGCCGGAATCTTCGAGCCGATGGCGTGCTTGAGATCGGCGTTGAGGCGCTCTTCGGGATTGAGCTCCGGGCTGTCGCTGGGCAAGTAGA
>NZ_MDEJ01000084.1 GCF_002940065.1 Xanthomonas populi | reverse complement strand
CGATCTCCACTTGGCGTTGCTCTGGCTTGCATGCTCCATCATCTGCTTACGGCTTCTTCCTGGGTTTTGTTAGCCGCTCTTACACATCGACATCGCCGCGCAGTTGCGTGTTCTCGGCTTCACGCTTGCGGATGCGTTGCTGCTCAGCGGTGAGCGGCTTGCCGATACCAGGGCGGCCAGCGGCCTCTTCATCAGCCTGGGCCAGCCATCGCCGAACCGCCGTCTCGCCGAGCTTCATGTTGCGGCAGACATCGCCCACGCTCAAGCCCTGCTCGCGCATCATCTGCACGACTTGCAGCTTGCACTCCGCGTTGAATGTCCTTCGTTCTCTCTTGCTCATCGTCCTCGTCCAGGTGCATTACGCCTATCGAGGTGTCCGTGGAAATTAGACCAGCACAGTCTGTCATTGTTATGGATCGATCCGCGCGATTGGCATCCAGACGATATATGCCGGATAACGCACTATCCCGCGAAACACCTCCATATTGCCGCTGTGCGGAATTTCGACTGGTGCAGTGCTGCTCGCCTCTGCGATATACACACGCAGTCTTGGCCGTTTTGTAATTCAAAGTGTAGGTGACATTGCTGCGTGCCTGCTGGTTGACGTCAACGAGCTTTCCAGTTGCCAGGGTCAGGTTGTCGTCCAGGCGTTTCGCGTTGCGCGCCACGGCGTTGTAAAGGCAGTCCACCACTTGCGGACTGCGGTCGGACACGCGCGATTGCGAGTTCTCTTGCTGCAATACCAGCAATTGGCAGGTATTGCCCGAGACCTCGGCGGTAGCATAGCGGACGATAGCCACCGCATCGTCCTTGCCGTCGCCGGTCAGGGCGTGCCGCTTGAAGGCGAGGACATGGTCGTCCGGCTTGAGCAACGGCTGCAGCGAGGCTTCGTCGGTGAGCGCATCCTCCGCTGCGGGGGGCGGTGCCGGGTTCGCCACGCCTTCGGCGGAGGCGCTGGGCTCGGCCGGCGTCGGCGTGGCTTGCGCAGTCTGGCGGACGGCTGGCAGCCAGGCTCACGGCGAGCAGGAGGGGCAGGCCATATGGCATTGATGTCATTGAGGGTTTTTCTGGAGCTGCGTGTGCGTGACGCGCAGGGCTGAAGGACATGAGCAGCGCTACCGGCCGGTAGCGCTCGGCTGTTGATGGACTTGTAACAGCGCACTACTGAAAGAAACGTTGTGATGCAGGCTAAGATCGTCCAAGCAGCATATGGCCGTCTCACCGCATAATGTATCCATCCCCGCACGTCCGCGTGGAGCATTGAAGATCGCAGGATGCTGGTGATGTTAAAAGGTGTGCTGCTTGGTTTCGCCTGTTACGCGGCCTATTCGATCAGCGATGCGTTCGTGAAGCTGCTGGAAGGCACGTTGCCGGTCTATGAAGTGCTGTTCCTCGGCGCGTTGCTGATGCTGGTGGCAGTGCCGTTCCTGAAGAAGCCCGACGACTGCCTGCGCGACATGGTTATGGCCAAGCAACCCAGCTTGTGGCTGCTGCGTGCGCTCACTGGCGCGATTGGCAATCTGACTTCAGTAATTGCTTTCACCACCTTGCCGATGGCCGAGGCGTTCGCGCTGATCTTTTTGATGCCGATTTTCGTCACAGTGCTGTCGGTGGTGTTTCTTAAGGAAGACGTGCACTGGCGGCGTTGGTCGGCGGTGATCGTTGGATTCATCGGCGTGTTGATCGTATTGCGCCCGGGCTTTCGCCATCTCACCCAAGGGCATGTAGCCGCGATCGTGTGCGGCCTGGTCGGTGCGATCTCGGTCATCACCCTGCGCATGGCCGGCCACAGCGAAAAACGCCTGACCTTGTACGGCGCCGGGGTGATCGGCCCGTTGGTGATGGGCGGGATCATGATGTTGCCGACCTTTGTCTGGCCCACGCTGTATCAGTGGGGGCTGTTGGCCGGCTATGGGCTGCTTGCCGGCCTGGCGGCGATCTGCCTGATGTACGCCACGCGGATGGCACCGGTGAGTGTGGTTGCGCCAACGCAATACAGCCAGATGCTGTGGGCGATCGCCTTCGGCTACCTGCTGTTTCACGACCACCTGGACTGGCCGATGGCGGTCGGCATCGCGCTGATTCTGGGCGCGGGCCTGTTCACGCTGATCCGCGAAGAGCAGGTGTCGCGGTGGTGGCGGCGGACCAAGATTTTTTGAGGGCGGCGCTGTGCGCCGCGGGAATGGGGAGTCGGGAATGGGGAATCGGAGGGGCGCTGTGTCGAAATGTCGCGATGCGCTTGATGCTATTACGATTCCCGATTCCCGATTCCCGCTACGGCGCAGCAGATTCCTTGCGCGGTGCGCGCCAGGTTTCAGCGATGCGCGCATACTCGCCGCTGGCCTTGCTCAGGTGCAGCCACTGATCGACGTACGCTTTCCAGGCGTGGTCGTTGCGCGGTAGCAGAAAGGCTTTTTCGCCGTATTGCAGTGGCTGCTCCGGTGCGACCGCGCACAGGCCGGGCAGGCGTGCCTGCTGGTAGAGCGCTTCGGAGGCGTCGGTGATCATCACGTCAGCGCGTTGCTCCAGCAGCTCCTGAAAGATGGTGGTGTTGTCGGCGAACAGGCGTAGGCGCGCGCGCGGCAATTGGCGGCGTGCGAAGGCCTCGTTGGTGCCGCCGGGCGGCTCGATCAGGCGCACCTCGGGTCGATTGAGTTGCGCGATGCTGCGATACCGCGCCTGGTCGGCGCAGCGCACCAGCGGAATCTTGCCGTCCACATCCAGCACCGTGCTGAAACTGGCCTGGCGCTGCCGTTGCAAGGTGACCGAAATACCGCCGACGGCGATATCGCAGCGATTGGCGAGCAGGTCGGGCATCAGGTGCGGCCAGCTGGTGCGGACGACGTCCACGCGCGCGTCCAGGCTGCCGGCCAGCGATTGCGCCATGGCGATATCGCTGCCCTCGAACTGCCCGTCGGCACGCAGCAGCGAGTAGGGGCGATAGTCGCCGGTGGTGCAGACCCGCAGCACGCCGGACTGCAGCACTGCATCCAGCCGTGAGGCAGGCGCAGGCTCGGCCGCGTGTGCGATGCCGCAGCTCAGCAGGAACGCAAGGAAGATGCGAAAGCGCATGGCGTGGCCTCGAAGGGATGCGGCCATGATAGTCGCGGTCGGTGGGGCGTGGTCGACGTCAACGGCATGTCAGCACGATCCCGCCCGGGATCACGGGGTGGTAGCGCTGCAATGCGCACTGTCGGTGTTCCATTCGAACCGACCGGAGCCACCCCATGCAGCTCAATCCCCGCACTGCGCGTCCGATGACCACCGCCATTGCCGGCCTGTCGGCACACGGTACGCCCGATCCGGATACCAATGAAGAAGAGATCCCACTGGAAGAACAGACCCCGCAGCAGGGCGGTCTGCGCGAGGAGGTTGGCGATCTGGAAGAAGAAGACGATCGGGCATTGCCTGGCCGCGTTGGTGGCGGGCTTGCGGGTGGGTAATCACGGCTAACCAAGCTGGTGATCAGCCACCGGGTAAGCGCGGCCGGTATCGGGATTCTTTCAGCATCCGTTGGATATACCCAGGCAGGATGGTCGAGGGCGCGACGCCCTCATCGCTTGCAGGACACGCCGTGAATCCGTCCCTGGAGGCTCCGTGGCGGCATCCATGCCGCCACAGGGTCCCGCAAGCGACGAGGGCATCGCACCGGCCAACTTGGTCGTGTGCTGATGGGACTACCAAGCCGGCTGCGCACACTTATTGGTTAACGTAGTGGTTTTGCTTGGCTGTTTAGCCGTTTCAGGTGAATGTCGGCATTGCTGTCGCAGGCGAATGCTAGCGACCCGAATTCCGCATTAGACGGTTTGCGGATGGGTTTTCCTTACCAATCACGTCAAGGGAGCTGTACATGTCGCGTCAAGGGAACTGCGCATGCCCTGGTTCGAAGTACACCGGCTTGTTGCCGTTTTCGGGCAGCGCGGGGATCGTATCCAGGATGGCCTTGCCGCGGATATCGGTGATACGAATTGACAAGGGCTGGTTGCCGCGCTGCTCGCCGAGGAAGTGGTTGTAAGCCATCTTTTGCAGGCTCTTCCAGGTGCTGCCCTGTTTCACTTCGAACTTGACCACCGGGTAGGCGTGATTGCGCACCTGGATCGCGGCCCACCAGCGCGAGCTGCCTTCCTTGATGCGGTATTGCACATTGCCGGTGGTCGGCGCACGTACGATCTTCCAGCTGATCGGGATGCGTCCCTGCACCGTGTCGCCGATGGCCGCGAACGCGTTGGGCGATAGATCAAGGCCGCCCGATGCGCCTTCCGGATACAGGTCGGTGACGTACACGACGGTCTTGCCCTTGGGCCCGGTCACTTCCAGATATGCGCCGGCAAGCGCGGCCTTGACCCCGCCGAAGTTCATCTGGGTCGGGTTGAGCGCGGTGATGAAGGCATTGCTCGGAATCGGGTCCAGCAGCACCGCACCGCCGGAATAGCCGGAGCCGGTATAGGTGGCGGTGCCGGTGAAGGTGCTGCTCCAGCCGGTGGCCTTGCTGGCATCCGCTGCAGCGGCCGCCTTTGCCGACGGCGTGCCAGTGCTCGCGCCCGACAACCCCCAGGCCTGATGCAGGATCTGCAGCTTGTCGGCGCGCGGGTTGCCATCACTGGCGAGCAGGCCACCGTTGTTGGCATTGCCTACTTCCCAGCTGCCTAGGACGGCGCTGCTCATGCCGGTGTTGCTCAGATACCCGCTCAATGCGTGTTGCCATGCCCGGTCGCGTGGGTCGCCATCGCCCAGGCCGCCGCCGAGGCTGACCGGCAGCAACGCGTGATCGGCCGAGAATTGTCCGAAGTCGCGCTGCCAGCTCGCCGGCAGGTTGCGCGGAAAGTCGGCCGCTGCAAACGCGTCCGCCGCGTCGCGATCCGGCCCGGCCAGCTTCGGCATCAGCAGCAGATGTGTGGCCGGAATGCGCAGCGGCACGCAGGCGAGCGGCTGCATATTGCTGCCGGCGGCCTTGCGTGCGGAATCGCTGCATATCGCGTCGCTGCCCACGCCTCCCACTCCGATCACCCATGCCGGCGCCTGCTTCAGCACTGCGGCGGCTGCACGCGCGGCGATGCGGCTCCAGTCGGCATCTGCGATGTTGCCCGCCCAGTTGGCATTGCGGTAGCCGCTGCTGCCCAGGTCGATCCCGAGCACGCCAGCGGTGCTGCCGTAGCGGCGCGCGAGCATGCTCAGGCCATCCGTCCAGGCGTTGTGCTGCGCGCCCAGCTGCGGCGCCGCGTCGTCGCAACCGCCATCGGCAAAGGCGAGCAGCACCTGCATGCCGCGTTGGGTGCTGGCGCGCACCACGGCGTCGAGCAGCTGCAGGGAATTCAGGCCGCGCAGTGCTGGGTCGCCGGCCACATCGGCGGCGGCCACCGATCCGGCTTGCAGGGTCGCTGCGCAGATCGGTACACGCACGGTATTGATGTCCGATGCCTGCATCTGATCCAGCAGCTGCTGCAGCGTAATGCTGCGCAGTCCGGTGGCCACCCGCGCTGCCCGATCGAAGCCGGGCCAGGTCACGCCGCGCACCTGCAGCGCCTGGCCGCGCGCATCGGTGAGGTGTCCGCGTGTATCGACCTGCACGGCCAGCGCGGTCAGGGGGGTGAGTAACGCCAGGCCAAGCAGCAGATGAGAACGGGAGCGCATGGGAGTGTCCTGAGGGATGGCCCGCGCAGTAGACCAGCGATTGTCATGTGCGGTCCGTGCGCCGGGTCAAGGAAGCGGGCAGAAGTGTGGGAGCTGCGGCAGGCAAGCGGCCGCACTGGAATGGGGATCGCTGTTTGTGCGAGATGCCGCGCCGTCGTTGTCGGTGGTGCGAGCTGATGCATTGGCGGCTATCGGGGACCATGCTGCTTCGCGCTGGTGACGGAGTTAACGGCAGGCATGGTGCGGACCTGGTCGCAAGGCTGTGCTCTTGCCCCTGCAGTGCGTGTGCGTGCGCCGTGCGAGCGGACAGCGTTGCAACGCGCAGGCACCAGGCAGAGGGCGACGACTGCTCCGGCGATGCGTTGCGCGCATCACCAACGGCTGCGGTTCCTCGATCACGGCAGCGACGGACGCCTGGCTAGACGGCGCACCACCATGGGGCAAGCCGGCCACCATGCGCCGGCGCACGCTGCGGCCTACCCGGCGTCGCTGTGCAAACCGCTGGTGCGCGCTGCCGTGATCTCGTATTTTTGACGGCTTGTTCACTTGCCGGTGCCGTGCCCCATGTCTGACCCGTCCGCGCCCGATCATCTGCAACGTAGTCTCTCCAATCGCCACCTGCAGTTGATCGCCATCGGGGGCGCGATCGGCACAGGGCTGTTCATGGGCTCTGGCAAAACGATCAGTCTGGCCGGGCCGTCGATCCTGTTCGTCTATCTCATCATCGGCGCGATGCTGTTCTTCGTGATGCGCGCGATGGGCGAGCTGCTGCTGTCCAACCTGGAGTACAAGTCCTTCATCGACTTCTCCACCGATCTGCTCGGGCCGTGGGCCGGATTCTTCTGCGGATGGACGTACTGGTTCTGCTGGATCATCACCGCCATCGCCGATGTCATCGCGATTGCGGCCTACGCGCAGTTCTGGTTTCCGGGGTTGGCGCCTTGGATTCCGGCGATTATGTGCGTGCTGTTGTTGCTGAGCTTGAACCTGGTGACGGTAAAGCTGTTCGGGGAAATGGAATTCTGGTTCGCGCTGATCAAGATCATCGCCATCGCCGCGTTGATCATCACCGGCGCCGGCCTGGTCGCGTGGGGCTTCCGTTCGCCGTCCGGCAATGTGGCGTCACTATCGAATCTGTGGAACGACGGCGGCATGTTCCCGATGGGCATCGGCGGGTTCTTCGCCGGGTTCCAGATCGCGGTGTTCGCGTTCGTCGGTATCGAGCTGGTGGGCACCACCGCTGCAGAAACCTTCGATCCGCGCCGCAATCTGCCCAAGGCGATCAACTCGATCCCGGTACGTATCCTGATCTTCTATGTGCTGGCACTGATCGCGATCATGGCGGTGACGCCGTGGCGGCAGGTGGTGGCCGACAAGAGCCCGTTCGTGGAGCTGTTCGTGTTGGCGGGCGTGCCGGCGGCGGCGAGTCTGATCAACTTCGTGGTGCTGACCTCGGCAACGTCTTCGGCAAATAGCGGCATCTTCTCCACCAGCCGCATGCTCTACGGCCTGGCCGAAGAGCAGCACGCGCCGACGGGCTTCGCCAAGCTGTCGCGTGCGGCGGTGCCGGCGCGTGCTTTGCTGTTTTCCTGCGTGTGCCTGTTGCTGGGTGCGATGCTGGTGTATCTGATTCCCAATCTGGTCACCGCGTTTACGCTGGTCACCACGTTGTCGGCGGTGCTCTTCATGTTCGTGTGGTCGCTGATTCTGTGCGCCTATATCGCGTACCGGCGCAAGCGCCCGGAGCAGCACGCGGCCTCGGCGTTCAAGATGCCTGGCGGGGTGTTGATGTGCTACGTGTGCCTGGCGTTCTTCGCCTTCGTCATCGTGCTGCTGACCTTGCAGGCCGACACCCGCCAAGCCCTGCTGGCCAGCCCGGTGTGGTTTTTGATCCTTGCTGTCGGCTACGGGATCAAGCGGCGAGCGGTACCAAGGCACTGAATCTGCATGCGTGCCTGTCAGCAATGCGCTGTGACGTGCGGCGGTCGTCGCACGTCTGTGCTCGGCGTCATTCGAGTGATCTGATGCGCGCGCAGAACTGACCATGCTCCTGGCACGATCACGGATCGATCAGGTCGCGCACGGATCAAATCGAACGTCCTAGGCGTCGTCCTTGGTTCCGCTCGGCGCTGGTGCCGCCTTCTGCACTGCGCCCGGTTGATTTTGCAGCGCGACGGGCTCTTTTTTTAACCATTTCGGCGTGACCTCCAAGCCGTATTGCTTGAAGATGTCAGCGACCTGGGCAAGATGCTCGGGCGTGCGATCCGCATACTCGCTGAAGCGGCCAGAATCGTTATCGATGCACAGCTCGCCGTGTGCGTCGTAATAGAGCGTGCCGCAGATGCGGGCCTCGGGTATCTGGCGATTGCTTTGCCAGGGTTCCTGCCATGGCTGACCCCCGACCAGGGTGACGTGGCCTTGTGCGAATGGCTGTTTCTTTTTGCGTGCCTGCTTGGTCGTCATCGGCTCATCCAGTGTCACGTCCGGATGCACCACGCCGATTACCAAGCTGCCGTTCTTGGCGATGTTCCATTTGTATTCGACGTTCTTCTTGCGTAGATCGTCCAGCCGCAACCGCTGCGTGAGCGACGCTTTCGAGGTGGCTGCAGGGTCTTTTTCGGTCTGAGCATGGAACGTCGGCGTGCTCTTGATGCTGTGTATCTGGTCGCTGCGCAGGTTGAATTGCGCAGCCAGCGCGGACGCATCGCTGCGACCTTCGGTTCCCAGCGCCGGCGCGGTGGAGACGAACAGGCGAGTCTGATTAATTTTCACCCGCGGGCCGCCGTCGGCGAGACCGTCTATTTCCTGCTTCTGGATCGGCGTTCTGTGGACGATCCCTTGCTCGGTCTCAAGCAGCTTTCCGCGCGCCGGCTGGGCGCTGCCGAACAGCGCGTCAAGGCGTGCGCTGTCTGTTGGGAATGCCGCTACGGACGCTGCAGCTGACTTGCTGCGGCGCAGGCGTGGCAACGGGTCGAGTGGCCCGCCGGGGGGGCGCTGCGCCACCTTGGGGGACTTGGGGGGCCTGCGGCAGATCGACGCCATCTGGTGCTATGTGTGTTGTCGGGGAAATGGTCGCGGAGACTTTCATGTGAGTGCTCTAGTGGGCCAGAGCACACACTGTCGGACAGATCTGTGCGCCTGCGCTGGCACGATGCCGAATTGATGCGGCACTCGGCGAAACAGGGCAACAAGCCATTGCCAACAAGGAAGGTAAGGCATCGGTGGTTATGGAGCTGACTGGTACTGCGCTGCTGCAGCAGCAACAGACGGTCTTGCCTGCACTGGCGTTGACGCTGGATTGGACGCGGAGGATGCTTGGCTGTCGATTCGCAACCAAACGCTCCCGCATGATGACGATTCATCCGATTGCCGGAACCCACCACACGCAAGCGTGCTGGGTCGACCTGTGCCAGGCCAGCACGCAGGAGTTGGCGCAAGCCGAAGAAAAGGTGGGATTTGCGCTGCCGGATCGCGCGGCGATCGGCGAGATCGAATTCAGCAGCCGGGTGCGGCGCGAGGGCGAGGTGCTGTTTCTCAATGCGCCGCGGTTTCAGGACGACGATGGCCCGATCGCGCCGCTGGGCTTTGCGGTGTAGCCGACCATGTTGGTGACTTTGCGCGAGCAGCGCGTGGGCTCGCTGGATGCGGTGGCTGCGCGTCTTGCGCACGAGCCCTGTCACAGCGCCGACGATTTGCTGCTGCGCATGTTCGACCAGTTGGTGGGACGCGTGGCAGACCGGCTGGAATCGCTGGAAGACGAAGTCACCGACACCACCCGGCAGGTGTTCGACAACCCGCACAAGACCAAGGACCTGGAGCGCATGTTGCATCAAGTCGGTGGCATGGGCCGCCGCATGGGCGGGCTGCACAATGCAGGCCAGGGCCTGCTGCGTCTGCTCACCTATCTGGATGGCGCAGCGCCGGACTGGTTCGGCGACGATGCGGGCAAACGGATCGGATTGCTGCACAAGGATCTGACCACCTTGAGCGAGTTTCAGCAGCACATGGACGACCGCATCGAGTTCCTGCTCGACAGCGTGCTGGGCATGATCAACATGGACCAGAACAATGTGATGAAGGTGATGGCGGTGGCGTCGGTGGTCGGCATCCCGCCCACGGTGCTGGTCGGCATCTGGGGCATGAATTTCGCCTACATGCCCTAGCTCAAGTGGCACGACGCGTATTATTGGGCGTTGGGCGTGATCGTGCTGAGCATGGTGGTTCCGCTGGCGTGGTTCCGTCGACGCGGTTGGGTGTGATGCGGCCCAGGGCAAGCGCTATCTGGTCGTGGCCATCGATAAAACGTCAAAATTTGCGCTCACCGAACTGCACGCCTCGGCCAACAAGATGGTTGCAGCGCAATTCCTGCGCAATGTGATCCAGGCGGTGCCCTATGCTCTGCAGACGGTGCTGACGGATAACGGCATCCAGTTCACCAACCGAATTCTCGACCGCTATGGCTTCGTGCCTCTCTTCGGTCGCGTCTGCAAGGGAGCACCGCATCCAAACCGCTTGACCAAGGTCAAGCGTCCCTAGACCAACGGGCAGGTCGCGCGGATGAACCGGACCATCTGGCAAGCCACTATCAAACGCGTCCACTCCCACGATCACGCGCACCTGCGCGAGCATCTGGCCAACTTTATCGACGCCTATACCTTCGGTCGCAGGCTCAACGCACTGAAGGGTCAGACACCGTACGAATTTATCTGCAAGCAGTGGACATCCGAACCCGAACGGTTCACGGTGGATCGGATCCAGCTCATGCCGGGACTGAACACGTCAGTCACCTTGAAGACTGCGCTATGCGCGCACTCGTTTCCGTCGGTTCATGACGCAATGTTCTGATTCGTAAAGCGAAAACGTGGGGATACCTCAGCGTCGGGATTGAGATGCGCTGGAGAAACGGCAAAGCACGTGGCCCTGGCGAATCCTACTCACGGCTTATCCAGCGGCGCTGGGCGCTAGGTATGGCGAATGCGCTCCCGGCGTAGCAAATACAGCCCGCTGGCCACGACGATGCCGGCGCCGGCCCAGGTCCAGCTGTCTGGCAGGGTCTGCCACAGCAGCCAGTCCCAGCCAATCAGCCAGACCAGGCCGGTGTATTCCAGCGGCGCGATCATCGACGCTTCGCCGCGTAAGTCTGCCCCAGCGCCCCGGCCAGGCCCATGCCTGCGATCAACCAGGCGTGCCCACCCTGCAACGGCACCCAGCCGGGAATGGCCAGCAGTGCTGCGCCGATCGCCATGAGCAACAGAAACCACACCACCATCGCTTGCGGGGTGTCGGTACGGGTCAACAAGCTCACCGTGATTGCCGCGATGGCGTAGGCAGTGGCCGCCAGCAGCACCATCAGGCCGGGCAGCGAGAGCAACCCGTCCACGCCGGGGCGCAGCACCACGATCACCCCGACCAGGCCGATTGCAATGGCCGTCCAGCGCCGCGGCCCGACATGCTCGCCCAGCAGCGGTACCGACAGCGCCGCCACCAGCAATGGCGCCACAAAATACAGCGTGTAGGCGGTGGACAACGGCATGCGCTTCAAGCCGTACACGAAGCAGACGATCATCGCCATGCCCAGCACCCCGCGCAGCAGATGCAGCCCCCAGCGCACCGGCACGATCGAACGCGGGCCGGCCGTGGCGAACACCCACACCAGCACGAACGGCAGCGATGCGGCGCCACGCAACAAGGTGACCTGCAGCGGTGGGTAATGCGCCGACAGCAGCTTCGTTCCCGCATCCATCAGCGAGAAGCAGGCGACGGCCGCCACCATCCAGGCGATGGCGGGAGGCGGAGAACGGGTGGTGGGCATGGCGCATTATCGCTGCGCCTGCGCGCCGGCCGCCGAAACCCGCTGGACAGTGCCCGCGACGCGATGCCCTGAGCACGATGGCCTAGAATGGCGGCTGTTTTCAGCTAGCAGGAGCATTGCATGCCTTCCTTCGACGTGGTGTCCGAAGTCGACAAACACGAACTGACCAATGCGGTGGATCAAGCCAACCGCGAACTGGATACGCGCTTCGATTTCAAGGGCGTGGAGGCCAGGTTCGCGCTGGAAGACGACAAAGTGATCAACCAGTCCGCGCCCAGCGATTTCCAGGTCAAGCAGATGACCGACATCCTGCGCGCGCGCCTGCTGGCACGCGGCATCGACGTGCGTTGCCTGGAGTTCGGCGAGATGGAAACCAATCTGGCAGGTGCGCGCCAGAAAGTCACCGTCAAGCAGGGCATCGAGCAGAAGCAGGCCAAGCAGTTGGTCGCCAAGTTGAAGGAAGCCAAGCTCAAGGTCGAAGCGCAGATCAACGGCGACAAGCTGCGCGTGAGCGGCAAGAAGCGCGACGATCTGCAGGATGCGATGGCGCTGTTGAAAAAGGCCGATTTCGAGCTGCCGCTGCAGTTCGACAACTTCCGCGACTGATCCGGCCATCGACAGCACTGATCTCAAGCCAGGCAATGCCGCACGCTGCCACTGGCAACATGCGGCGCAGACACCCACGCCGCTTGCGCTGCTTTACCTGCACGGGTTCACCGCCAGCCCGGGCGAAATCGGCGACCTGCCCGAACAGATGGCCGATGCGCTGGCGGCCAATCTACCCGTGCATCGTTGGCCCGGTCATGGACGTAGTGCGGCCGATGCGATGCAAGGACTCACGCCTGCCGCGTTGCAGGCCTCGGCAGTGGAGGCATTTGCGCAGGCGCAGCGGATGGGCGAGCGCGTGTCAATCGTCGGCTCGTCGATGGGCAGCACGCTGTGTTGATGGCTTGCAGCGCAACAGCCCGACGCGGTGGCTGCGGTCATCGCATGGTCGCCAGGCATCCGGCCTGCCGACCCTGCACTGCTCGATCAGGTCTGCGCGGCGCAGTCACCACTGACCGATCCACGCCCGCGCACCGCCGCCTGCTTGGCGTTCTGGTCTCAGACCATCCATTCGGACGGATACCGCGCGCTGCGCAGTCTGTTCGAGCGCGTGGCCGCAGACCCTCCGTGGTCGCGTGTGCACTACCCGGTGTTTGTTGGCTACTACCGCGCGGCCAACGGCGAGGAAGATCCAACCGCGTCGGTGCCGGCGATGCTGGCCATGTTCGATGCGCTCGGCACCGCACCAGGCAGCAAACAGGCGATGGCGTCCGACACGCGCATGCGATCTGGTCGCCACACAAGACCCCGCATGCTGATGCGGTTGCACAGGCATCGATCGCGTTTGTGCGCGAGCATGTGGCCGCTGCTACGCACATCCAGACTCGATGGACCAGCGGCAAAAAGGCCGAGTTGCAAGTTCCAAATACAGCGCGCGACACCATCGGTCGCGCCTGCTTGATCAGGCAACCCGCACAACCGCACGCGGGCCGCGAAAACACCGATCGCATACACTGGCGCTCCATCACGCCGCCGCCACGATGACGTCCACGCCCTCCACGCTTGATCCGTTGACCGCCACCCGCCAGTGGATCGAGCGCGCGGTGATCGGTTTGAACCTGTGCCCGTTCGCCAAGGCGGTCTACGTCAAGGAGCAGGTGCGGCTGGTACTCAGCGACGCCAGCACGCCCGAAGCGCTGCTGGAACAACTGGCCGAAGAACTGGTGTTGCTGCGCGACACTCCCGCCGAGCAGATCGACACCACCTTGATCGTGCATCCGGACGTGCTCACCGATTTTCTGGACTATAACGACTTCCTCGACAACGCCGATGCGGCCGTGGAAGCGCTCGATCTGGACGGCGTGTTGCAGGTGGTCAGCTTCCATCCGGACTATCAGTTCGCAGGTGCGGCCGTGGAGGATGTGGCCAACTTCACCAACCGCTCGCCCTTCCCCACCTTGCACCTGCTGCGCGAAGACAGCGTAGAGCGTGCGGTGGCCGCCTTCCCCGACCCGGACGTGATTGTCGAGCGCAATATCGAGACGCTGCAACGCCTGGGCCAGGACGGCTGGGAACGTCTGTTGAACGCATCAACCCACTGATAAGCCGATACGCGGCGCGCGCAGCGGCGCCGCCGATGCAGCAACTGCCAGCACGCGTATCTTGCTGCGACAACCACAACGCACGCGTTACAGTGCCGACCAACGTCACTGACGCGACGCTCCAATGACCTTGATTCCCGATGTTTCAGCATGGAACCCATCCCCGCTGCAGGACCGCGTGGTGGTGATCACCGGTGGCGCGCAAGGCATTGGTCGCGGCATTGCGCAGGCGGTACTGGGCGCAGGCGGCAGCGTGGTGATCGGCGATCTGGATGCCGATGCCGGCAAGGCCTGTCTGAACGCGTGGGCACTGCCGCAACGCAGCGCCTTCGTACGTTGCGACGCCGCGCGCGAACCCCAGGCAACGCGCTTGATCGCCACCGCACTCAAACGCTTCGGGCGACTCGATGGCCTGGTCAACAATGCCGGCGTGGCCGATCCGCATGTCGCGCCATTGCCGCAACTGGAGTGGGACGAGTGGAATCGCCGGTTATCGAGCCTGCATGGCGCTTTTTTGTGCAGCAAGCAGGCCTTGCCCGCCTTGGCGCACGCCCAGGGCGGCGGTGCGATCGTCAATATCGCTTCCACCCGCGCCTGGCAATCGGAGCCGCATAGCGAAGCTTATGCCGCCGCCAAGGGTGGCCTGGTTGCGTTTACGCATGCATTGGCGCTGAGCGAAGGCCCGCAGGTGCGCGTCAACAGCATCAGCCCGGGGTGGATCAGCACCGATGCCTGGCGTGCACCGCAACGCAGACGGACGCCCAAGCTGTCGCGTCGCGACCATACCCAGCATCCGGCCGGACGCGTGGGCACGCCGGAAGACATCGCGCAGTTGGCGGTGTATCTGCTGTCGCCGCAGCTGTCCGGCTTTGTGACCGGGCAGGATTTCATCGTCGATGGCGGGATGTCGCGCAAGATGCAGTACGTCTGAGGGTCTGTAGCGCAGCTTGCTTACTTCAGCCCGTGCATAGCGAAGATCACCGCCTGCGGCGTAACGGCAGCGCCGATCAGGCCTGCTCGCTACGGCCGAACAACACCTCAAGATCGGCAGCTTCCAGCGTGCGCCATTGCCCGGACGCCAGACCGGCCAGCGATAGCCCGCCGATGCGGCTGCGATGCAGCGCCACCACATGATTGCCGGCGGCGGCGAACATGCGCCGCACCTGGTGATAGCGGCCCTCGTGCAAGGTCAGGCGCGCTTGGCGTGGGCCGAGCACGTCCAGTTCAGCCGGCAGCAATGGGTTGGTTTCGCCTTCCAGCAACAGCCTACCGCTGGAAAACAGCGCGGCTTCATCGCCACGCAAGTCCTCGGCCAGGGTGATGTCGTAGACCTTGTCCAATGCGGATTTGGGCGAAATGATCCGGTGCAGCAGCGCGCCATCGTCGGTCATCAGCAACATGCCGCTGGTCTCGCGATCCAGCCGCCCCACCGGCGCCAGCACCGGTGCGCGCGAACGGAAGCGCAGCGGCAGCAGTTCGTAGATCAGCCGGCCGGTGTCCTTGGTCGAGCAGGTGTAGCCGCTGGGTTTGTGCAGCAACAGACTGAAACCCGGCGGCGGATCCAGCGGTTGGCCATCGAGACGGATCGCGTCGTGCTCCACCTGGTCGTCGGCATACAACACCTCGCCCTGGACATCGGTGACCGCGCCCTGGCGAAACAGCTGGGTCACCTGCTTGCGGCTGCCATAGCCCAGATTGGCAATGTGCTTGACCAGCTTCATGCGGGCGCTCCACGGCCGCGGATGGCGGAGATCAGTTTGAAACCGTCACGTTCGGCGGCCACGCGCACTTGCCCGAAGCTTTCGTTGAGCACGTATTCGTAGGGCAGATGCCGATTGGCGACCAGCAACAGCTGGCCGCCCGGACGCAACGCCTGCGCGGCCACCGAGATGAAGCGCTGACCGATATCCGGGCGATCGGCACGCGAGGGCGTGTGAAACGGCGGATTGCTGACGATGAAGTCGTACTGCGCCACTAGGCCAGCGGTCACGTCGCGCCAGTGGTACTGCAGCTGCGCCGGATGCGCGATGGCCTGCAGATTGCGCTGCGCCAGGTTGAGCGCGCGCGCCTCGGCCTCGTACAGATCCAGCGCGGTGACCTTGGGGCAACGCGCCAGCACTTCGGCTGACAGATAGCCAAAGCCCGCACCCAGATCGGCGCCGTGCCCTGCCAGGGTGGTCGGCAGATGCTCAACCAGCAAAGCGGATGCAGGATCGATGCGATCCCAGGCAAACACGCCCGGGCGGCTGACGAAGCGCCCGTCCAGAATCTTGCGCGGTGCATCCAGCGCGGCCCAACGCGCTTGCAGCGCCGCGTCGGTGTCGGCAGGCAACGGGGCGCTCCAATACGTGCGGCAATGGTGCTTGGTCAGGCTGCTGGCCAGGCCGGTGAGCTGACGCAGATCGGCTTCGCCCGAGCGCGCGCCTTCATTGTTGGACTGGCAGGCCACCAAGCATCCACCCGGCGCGGTCAGCGCCACCGCACGCGCAAACAACGCACGCGCTTCTTCGCGCTGACGCGGCGGCAGTACCAGCACCAGTGCGTAGCGGGTGCTGTCGGCTTCGATGTCGCTCTCTTCGCGCAGGTTCCAGCCGCTGCGCTCCAGCGCCTCGGCGAAGGGCTGAAAGCTCTGCTCGCAGGTCAGCATGTCGGCGGCGGCGTGCTCACTCAGCGCAAAGCCATCGCGCGCGCGCAGGAACAACACCGGGCCGTTGGGCCACGGCAGCACGCCTTGGGCGAAGGGCAGGAACAGGGTTTGAAGCGGGGCGTCGTGCGAGCCAGCCATCGGATCATCGGGTCGGGAACAGGCGGCCATTGTAAGGGACCGGTACCGGCTGCCCGGCGTCGCCGTTCACTGGGAGCTCTCAATTGCGCCGATCTTGATTGAGCGAGTCAGAAGCTTAGTCGGTCGAGGGCGCGGTGCCCTTGCCGCTCGCGGGACACGCCGCAAGTACGTCCCTGTAGGCTCGGTGGCGGCATCCATGCCGCCACACGGTCCCGCAAGCGGCAAGGACACCGCACCAGAGAGTCTGCTGGTTGCTTTGTTGAAAACATGGACACCGACCTTCTCGACTGGTCCTTGCCCGCTCACCGTCGCGGGACCTTACGCGGCATGGATGCCGCGTAAGCGCTTACAAGGACGTACTTGCAGCGTGTCTCGCGATGGTGGGCGGGCAAGGGCCCTGCAGCAAACCCGCAAATCAGCCGCCCTGCAATCGACTCGCCGGCTGCTTTGCTTAAAACCATGCACACCGACCATCTCAACTGGTCCTTGCCCGCTCACCGTCGCGGGACCTTACGCGGCATGGATGCCGCGTAAGAGCTGACAAGGACGTACTTGCGGCGTGTCCCGCGATGGTGGGCGGGCAAGGACCCTGCAGCCAGCCTGCAGATCAGCCGCTCTGCAGCGAAAACCCAGATCAGCCGCTCTGCAATAAACCGGCGTGAAGTAGTTTTATCAGCCACTCCGAGCCAACTGCAATTGCGTGACCTGGCAACGACATGCCTTCCACTGTCTATACGGACTATTGATGCGCACGCAACATCTGCCCGCCTAGGCTGAAAGCACGCCCACACAGGAGAGATGCGATGCGAGCCTTGTTCGTAGGTGGAGTTGTAGACAACAGCGAAATGGATCTGGACGACACCCCGCCACCGATGCATTACCCCGAAAACACCGGCGCCGGCCGGCCGCGTTATCGCCTGCATCAAGTGGGTGAGCGCGACGATGGCAGCGTGGCATACGCGGTTTACGGCGCACCGGAAATGGCCGATGACGACATCAGCCGGATCACCGAAGAGCGTGGCTACGCGCGTCGTTTCAGTGCTTCGCCAGAGGCGCCGCGCTGATCGTGTTTGCGTGAGAGTGCGCAGGGCAATGGGACGCGCATGAAAAAACCGGGCCTGGGCCTGGGGTTTCCCCACGTTTCCCCGAGATAGATCAGCTGGTTGCACCCGGATCGTGTAGAAACAAGTGCGCGCATGGCGCAGTCTTCAAGGTGACTAAGCC
>NZ_MDEJ01000083.1 GCF_002940065.1 Xanthomonas populi | reverse complement strand
CGCCATGCGCGCACTTGTTTCTACACGATCCGGGTGCAACCAGCTGATCTATCTCGGGAAAACGTGGGGAAACCTCAGGCGCCGGATGCTCATTACCTCCAGCCCGACCTCGCTGCACATAAAGCGTAGTTGTCCTGGCTGTACGTGCTTGATCGCAAAGCGCAACCGCTCCTCGCTCTGCCAACTCACCTTGCACAGCGACAGACTGCGCTGCTGATAGACCAGCCCATGCGCGAGCCGCGCCATGCCGTAGGGGCGCAGCTCGCCGCTGACTTCCACCAGGAATTCCTGCTCGATGGAGCACGCATCGGCGCTGAGCCTGCGCAGCACGCGGCCGTCCTGGCTCAGCACCAGCAAGCCGCTGGCGTCGTCTTCCAGCGGCAACGGCGCGGTCAGGCGTAGGAAATGCCGTGTCAGCACGCGCGTATTGGACGAGTCCAGACTGCTACGCGCGTCCGGCACAGCCAATCCCAGCGCGGCCTCGGCCGTCATTCCGGCAGGCTTGTGCAGCAGCAGGGTGGCCGGCTCGGCAGGCTCAAGCACTGCATCGGCTGCCAACGTCACCTGTGCCGCGGTGGCCAATGCCTGCGGCTTTTCGACCGCCACACCATCCACACTGACCCAGCCGCCTTCGATGTACTGCTGGGCCTCGCCACGCGAGCAGCCGAACAGCGCGGCAACGCATTTGTCGAGACGGATCGGTTCGGACATCGGGCGAGCTCAGCATCAGGGGACGGCAGTGTACGTGCTGGGTCCGTGGGTACGCGAGGTTGGCCCCACTGGCGCGGCGCTAAGGCTTTGCCAACGCTTGGCGGTGTATTGGCATCCATGAGAACGCCCACGAGTCAGCGCCGTCGTTCGAGTCCCTATGCAGGCTTCGCCCGGCACTTTGCTGCCGGCGCGCTTCTGCGGCACACGACAAAGTGGGAAACTGGGCGCTCACACAGGAGATTGCAGATGTTCATCAAATTCGGCACAACCCGGATCCGCCTTGCCCATATCTGCGTCATCAACGACCCGTTCAACGCTGGCGAGAGCTTCGGTTCGTATTGCCACTCGGTGCGGGTCGGCCTGATCTCCGGCGACGAAGTCTTCGCACGTTTCAACAGCGAGACCGATGCCGAACAGCTCTACGCCGAAGTTATCACCGCCTTAGAAAAGTGAGCGCAGGACCCGCCATCGCAACACACGTGGTTGAGGTCGACGGCTTGAAACAGCTCGTCTAACCGCACACCGCTGGCCTGCAATGCACAGGGCCGAATCGTCGCCCTGTGCATGCGCTGCATGCGCATCGAACGCGCTGCAAGCGCGGCGTTTACATCGCACAGTTTCTCCAAGCTCAATGCTGCGTGTCTTACGGCGAACGCGACTATTCGCAAGCGCCTGATCATGAATATTGCCGGCTCCAATTGCGTGGCGATACGTCATCCACCTGTTGATACGCTGAAAATACAGTTAAACGTTCTTACCCTGATACTGGGTGGTCTCAAGATTCACGTGCAACACCTCGCTAAATCGAATGCTTGTTGCATCGCTTTGGGAGGTTCAGACTTGCAGGTCATTGATTAAATTTAGGTTGCGCGTTTAGAGTGAGTTGACAGAAACGCGGGTTTGCAGTGGATCAGTGTTGCACTTGGAACTTGAGTCAGCCCCAATCTCAAGCACCCATCGGCTCGAAGGTTCCGGCACGTCCCAAAGCCAAACGCAAAGCTGCAGCGACCGAGCATATGCAAAAGATCGAACGTTCACCCGAACGTGTCAGAAGTGACTTCCAGAATCCACGGGCAACCTATGCTGCGTGACATAGTTAACACGTCTCTTGGCCGGATCAATAGTGGTGGGCGCAGCCGTTTTGTGAGCTGCTCTTAGTCGACGATGAACTCGGCACGGCAGCCATCGTTCACCCACACACCGTCGCGGCTCCAGCCCCAGGTCTGGCCCTCCACGCATTGTTTTTTGGAGATCTGCCGGCCCACACGCACCTGGCGCTCCACCGACACACCGCAGGTGCGCCGGGAACTCTTCTTCGATTCGCAGGTGACCATGCGCGGCACCGCCACAAATCCGGAACCATCTTCGGCACCAACTTCGAACTCGCCATCGCAACCGCGCGAGACCCAGATTTCGTTACGGCGGGTGCCCCACGTGCGGCCTTCCTTGCACGGCCACATCGAACGCTGACGCAACAAACGCACTGGTGCGCCGCGCAGGATCACCGGGCATGCCACTTTGCCGCCATTGGAATCGCAGCGCACCACGCGGCGCATCTGCGGGGAGGCTGACACGCGCGCAGAGGCGAACTCCGCACTACAGCCCTGCTCGACCCACACGCCATCGCGTTCGATATCCCAATCGCTGCCGCGGATACAGCTGGTCTCGGACAGCTGGCGCACCAGTTGCACGCCGTGTTCGGTGTCCATCGCACAGTGCGTGCGCGTCATGTCCTTGGACTCGCAACGCACCACGCCGGAGGCTCGATCCGAAGCACACGCATCGGCGGGCATCAGCAGCGGCAAGCACCACAAACAGCATAAGCTGACCAGCCACTTCATGCCGCCACTCCTCACCCAAACACACTCTGCGCCGCGCCCCCGTGGACGTGAGGATGAGAGCATCATCGATGTGAAGAAAGCAATACGGTGCCGATGACAGCGGGGATGGCAGCTGAAGCGTGCGATGCGCAATGGAGTCAGTGGGCCAAGCCCGATCAGCTGCGCCGGCACTAGGCGCGGGCGAACGCGAACGCGAACACATCCGCAATCTGCGCGGTGCCACGCAAGGCCATCAATAAGCGGTCCACACCCACCGCCACACCCGCGCAATCGGGTAGCTGCGACAACACCGTGAGCAGGCGTTCGTCCAGCGGCAGCTGCTGCAACCCGCGCGCGACGCGAACCACGTTGTCGCGCATGAAACGCGCACGCTGTTCCTGCGCATCGTTGAGTTCGTGATAACCGTTGGCCAACTCGTAGGCGCCCAGATACAGCTCGAAGCGCTCGGCCACCGGCGGGGTGTCGTGGCGGATGCGCGCCAGTGCGCATTGGCTGGCCGGCCAGTCGTGCACCACGGTCAAGGTATCGCTGGCGAAGTCGGGCTGGATGCGATGGGTCATCAGCAGATCCAGCCAATCGTCGCGGGTCAGACCGTGCGGATCGATGGCGATGTCATGCAGCGGCGCGCGTAGCGTTTCGATGGGATCGAGCAACGGATCGATGCCCAGCGTCTGCACGAACAGGTCTCGATACGTCAGCACCTGCACTCTCGCCTCGCGCTCGACCAACGCAAGCGCGCGGCGCACCAATGCGACGGTTTCCTGCGCCAAGGTGCGATCGTCCCAGCCCACCCGGTACCACTCGAGCATGCTGAACTCTGGATTGTGGCGGCCGCCGGCTTCGCCGTTACGGAACACCCGCCCAAGCTCGTAGCAATCGCCCACGCCAGCGGCGAGCAGACGCTTGAGAGGATATTCCGGCGAGGTGCGCAACCAACGTACCGGTGCGCCGGCATCTACATGGCCGGTGAAGCGCGTGCTGAAACTCTCGATATTCGGCTCGGTGTTGCCGGCCTCCGACAGCACCGGCGTTTCCACTTCCAGCACGCCGCGCTCGGCGAAGAACGCGCGGATCATGGCATTGAGCCGCGCGCGCACCTGCAACGCGGCCAGATCGATCTGCGCCGCACTCATGGGTGTTGGCCGTGCTCGCCGAGGAAGGCCAGCAAGCGCGCTTCGTCCCAGATGTCCACGCCCAGCGATTGCGCCTTGTCGAGCTTGGAACCGGCTTCTTCGCCGGCGACCAGAAACGCGGTCTTTTTGGAGAAGCTGCCGGCGACTTTCGCGCCCAACGCTTCCAGGCGCTGCTTGGCGACATCGCGCGTCAGCGCGGCCAAGGTGCCGGTGATGACCACGCTCTGGCCTTCGAGCGGGCCGGTCTGCAGCGCATCGGCTTCGGGCAGGCGCGACAGCACCGTTTCCATCGCCTGTTGCGCCGCGCTTGCCAACGCCGCATTTTCTGGCCGATCCAGCCATTGCTGCAACGAGGCGACAACCGCCGCCGGGACGCCGGCCTGCAGCAAGGCATCGGCGCCCGCGCTGCGCAGTGCGTCGAACGAGGCCACTGCGGCAGCCAACTGCTGCGCACGCACCGGCGTCACCTTGGGGATGTCCATGTCTTCCAGCACGCTGGCAAAGCTCAAGGCCTCGCGCAGTTTGGGCGAAGGCGGATGCGTATCGCCGATGCGCACGCCACGCTGCAACAAGTCGTCGATGGCCTGCTGATTGCCGGACTGATCGAGAAAATGCCCTAGCGAGCGCGCCACCTCGCCGCCGATATCCGGCACGCGCTTGAACAGCGGCCACGGCAGATGGCGGATCAACTCCAGATCGCCGAACCAGGCCGAGAGCGCCTTGGCCGTGCTCTCGCCCACATGATCGATGCCCAGCGCAAACAGGAAACGCTCCAGCGTGGTATCGCGCGATGTCTCGATCGCCTCGATCAGGTTTTCGGCCCACTTGGTGGCGATCTTCTTGCGGTTCCAGTCGAAGGCCGGCAGACCGGCACGCAACAGATCGGCCTGCCAGCTTGGCGGCACCTCGCGCTCGCCGGCCAGATCCACACCGATGCTCGCCAAAGTGTGTTCCAACTGTGTATAAGCACCGGTGGCAAGGTGCTCGCGCGCCTCGCGCAGGAAGGCATGCGGACTCTCGGCGGTGCTGATCAAACGCAACTGCAGCAGTTGATCCACGTTGAACAGATACAGATCGGCCACGCCCTGCGCCATGCCGCTGTCGACCAGGACCTCGATGAACTTTTCGCCCAGGCCATCGACATCCATCGCACGGCGCGAGACGAAATGCCGGAATGCTTCCTTGCGCTGCGCCGGGCAGGTCAGCTCGCCGGAGCAGCGCCACACCGCCTGCCCTTCTTCGCGCACGATCTCTGAGCCGCACACCGGGCATTGCGTGGGCATCTGCCATGGCTGCGTGGCTTGCGGCCGCTGATCGGCGACCACGCCGGCCACTTCCGGGATCACATCGCCGGCACGCCGCACGATCACCGTATCGCCCACGCGCACATCCAGCCGCGCGATCTGGTCGGCGTTATGCAGCGTGGCGTTGGTGACGACCACCCCGGCCACGTGCACCAGCTTCAATCGCGCCACCGGCGTGGCCGCACCGGTACGCCCGATCTGGATCTCGATCGCCTCCACCGTGGTGGACTGCTCCTGCGCCGGGAATTTGTGCGCAATCGCCCAGCGCGGTGCGCGCGAGACAAAGCCCATCTCGCGCTGCCCGGCCAGATCGTCGAGCTTGTAGACCACACCATCGATATCGAATGGCAGCCCGTCGCGCGCCGCATCAATGCGTTGGTAGTAAGCCAACAAGCCGTCGCTGCCCTGCACCACCTCGACCAGGGAGCTGACCGGGAAACCCCATTCGCGCAACTGCGCCAGGATGGCCGAATGCGTCTGCGGCAGTGCGCCTTCGCTCACTTCACCCACGCCGTAAGCGAAAAAACTCAGCGGACGCTGCGCACTGATGCGCGCATCCAGCTGACGCAGAGAACCGGCCGCGCCATTGCGTGGGTTGGCCAGCACCTTGCCGCCCTGCAGCCGCATGTGCGCGTTGTAGGTCTCGAATGCGGCGCGCGGCATATATACCTCGCCACGCACTTCCAAAACGTGTGGCCAGCCTTCGCCACGCAGACGCAGCGGAATCGCCTTGACGGTGCGCAGATTGGCGCTGACGTCCTCGCCGGTGGCGCCGTCGCCCCGCGTGGCACCTTGCACGAACTTGCCGTTTTCGTAGCGCAAGCTGATTGCCAGTCCATCGAGCTTGGGCTCGGCCGAAAACAGCGGTTGCTTCAGCTCTAGCCGCTCGCTGATACGCCGCACGAATTCGGATACTTCTTCATCGCTGAAGGCATTGCCCAGCGACAACATCGGCAAGGCATGCCGCACTTCGGCAAAGCGCGAGGCAGCCAGATGGCCGACGCGCTGGGTTGGCGAATCGACGCTGGCCAGCTGCGGATGCGCCGTTTCCAACGCTTCCAGTTCGCGCATCAGGCGGTCGTAGTCGGCGTCGGCCAGCTGCGGCTCGTCTAGCACGTGATAGCGGTAGTTGGCGTCCTCAAGACGATGACGCAGTGTGTCGATACGCTGAGCGGGATCCGGGCTGACAGTCATACGATCGCTGTGCTGGCTTTAAAGGCCGCCCATTCTAACGGGCCGTGCCGATGCGCAAGTGCTGGGGCGGTCATTGCCGCGAGCACGCACGCGCCCTCGATCTCCCACCGGGAGAAGGTGCCCCGCAGGGGCGGATGAGGGTGCGCGCGACGCCTAGTGCGGTCCAATCGCACGTGAGGTTCGCCCGTACCCTCACCCCGCTCCGCACTCCGCGCTCCGCAGCGAGGGTGCCGCATTTACCGGCAGAGCGCGCCCAACGACAGAGCGGCTTCCAGCGCCAATCCAGAGCTGTCAGTCACCACCTCGATAATGCGCAGCCACCAGCAATGCGAAATCACCAACGCGGCGACTTGGTCAGCGGTGGTGCCTGATGCTGGCGATCGTAGGCGCGCAGTTCGTCGCGGATATGCGCAACGCGTTGACGGCCGAGCGCATTGCGGCTGTCGTCCAGCACTACGCCATCAAGCAGTTCGGCGATGCGCTGCACGGTCGGCAGCATCTTTTCCCAGGCATCCAATGCGGTCATCGGCGCCGGCAAGGTGAGGAAAAACGCAATCGCCGGGGTCTGCATGTCGCGGATGTTGGCCATGTCGAAACTGCCCGGCTTGAGGATGCTGGCCATGCTGAAGATCGGCCCGCGCTCTGGATGCCCTTCCACCGGGCGGTGAAACACATTCATGTGACCGAAGACGAGTCCGGTCTTCTCGGCCGCAACAACCACATCTTCGCCGCGCAACACTTGCCCGGCCTTGGCCGCCACGAACAGCGACACGATCTTGTCGAAATCCTGATTCGGGCGCTTGCCGACATCGTTACCGCCGGCCGCATCGGGATCGTCCGGGTTGAGTTCGCTCTGCTCGGCATTTGCATTGCGCTCGAACGGGTCGCCCTCCACACCGGGCTCGCCGGAAATCACCGGCTCGCGGCGCTCGCGCGGCTGCCCGTCGTCCTTGTCGACCCGGCGCCCCTGCGGCGATTTTTTCGGGCGACCAAACAGGAAGATGGCCGCGACCAGCAGCAGTCCAGCGATCAGGATCCCGATCCGGATCATGGCCATGTCGGACATTCAGCGTGCCTCCGCATAAGAGTGACAGGTGTCGATATCCCGACAAGCATGGCACGTCATGCCGCACCCGCCAAACGCGCGGCTTCTTCCAGGTCCACGCTGACCAGACGGCTGACGCCCGGTTCGCGCATGGTCACGCCGGAGAGCTGACGCGCGGCCTCCATCGTCGCCTTGTTGTGGCTGACGAACAGAAACTGCACCTTCTCGCTCATTTCACGAACCATGTTGGCCAGGCGGCCGACGTTGGCCTCGTCCAGCGGCGCGTCCACCTCGTCAAGCAGACAGAATGGCGCGGGATTGAGCTGGAAGATCGCAAACACCAGCGCCACTGCAGTCATCGCCTTCTCGCCGCCAGACAGCAGCGAAATGCTGGACACGCGCTTGCCAGGCGGGCGCGCCATGATGGTCACGCCGGTGTCGAGCAGATCTTCGCCGGTAAGTTCCAGATACGCGTGGCCACCGCCGAACAGGCGCGGATACAAGGCCTGTACGCCGGCATTGACCCGGTCGAAGGTGTCCTTGAAGCGGCCGCGGGTTTCGCGGTCGATCTTGCGGATCGCCTCTTCCAGGGTTTCCAACGCAGTGTTGAGATCGAGATCCTGCGCTTGGAGATATTCCGAACGTTGTGCGGCTTCGCCGTATTCCTGGATGGCGGCCAGATTGACCGGTTCCAGCC
Organism: Xanthomonas populi; assembly: GCF_002940065.1. Lineage (GTDB taxonomy): Bacteria > Pseudomonadota > Gammaproteobacteria > Xanthomonadales > Xanthomonadaceae > Xanthomonas > Xanthomonas populi. The sequence continues at coordinate 9,676 of NZ_MDEJ01000083.1, read as the reverse complement.
GACGCATGCGCCCGTCGATCTGACCGACCGCCGCTTCCCACTCGGCAAGATTGGCCGATTCGGGCAAGCCTTTGACCACGTCTTCTAGCACGAAGCCGGCTTTCACCACTGCAGCAGCCAACTGCTCTGCGCTCAGCATCAGGGCTTGCTGATCGAGCTTGCGCTGCGAGATACGCTCGCGCTGCCCCAGCGCCTGTTCGTCGCGTTGCTGACGGGTCTGCTCGTAGCTGCGCAATTGGCCATCGACGCTGTCGAGCATGGTGCGCGCCTCACCCAGTACCCGCTCGGTACGTACGCGCTCGCTCAAGGCGGCCTGGTGTTCGTGTTCGAGCGTTTCCACCGGGCAATCGCCTTCGCTGAGCTGGGCGACCAGATCTTCCAGGCGCGTGTCGAGCTGGCCGCGCTGGCTGTCCATGCGCTCCAGCGTCTGGCTGAGCGAGGTGATCTGGGTGCGCTGCGATTCCAGCGTGAGCGCCAGTACATGCATCGCATCGCGCACGCCACGCGCGGCATCGCGCGCCTGGTCGCGCGCATCGGTGAGCTGACGGCGTTCGTTTTCCAGGGCCTGACGCGTGCCTTGCAAATCGCCCATCAGGGTGACCGCATCTTCGAGTTTGGCGCGCGCTTGGCGTGCCTGCTCGCGGCTGGTGTCCAGCGTTTGCAGCAGCTGCGACAACTCGGTTTCGATGCGCTCGCTGCGCGTACGCGCAGCGTCGACCTTGCCTTGCTGGCTCTGCAACTGGCCAGCCAGTTCGGAGACGCTGCGGTGCGCCATGTACAACTGACGCTGCGCATCTTCGCGCTGCTGTTCGGCGGCAAGCAATTGTTCGCGGAAGCTGCCGAGGCGCTGCTCGAGTTCGGCTTCGCGCTCCTGCAAGGTGTCGATCTGCGCGCGCAGCTCCTGAATCTCGCGCTCGCGCAACAGCGCGCCCTGCTTGGCTGCGCCGGAGCGCGACACGCGTACCCAGCCCTCGCCCAGCCGCTCGCCAGTGCGGGTGATGACCGAATCGCCCTCGGGCAGGCTGCGTTGCAGCGTGCGCGCAGCATCCAGATCCTCAGCCGCGTGCAAGCGTGCGAGCAGACGACGGATCGCGATCGGCCCCTGCACCTTGGCCGCCAGCGAGGTCGGCGCGAAGGTCGCGTTGTCGCTGGCACTGGATACCAGCGCGATGCGGCCGTCGCCCAATTCGCCCAGCGCGTCGACCAGTTGCTCCGGCGCATCCACCAGCACGCCCTCGATCAACTGCCCCAAGGCACCTTCGACCGCGTTTTCCCAGCCGCTTTCGACCGTGATGCGCTCGCCGACGCGCGCCGCCGAATCCAGTCCGCGCGCCTTCAGCCACGCCACCGCCGCGCCCTGTTCCTGACCGAGCGCGGCCTGCTGCAAGGTTTCCAGCGACGACAGCCGACCCCGCGCAGCCTGCGCCTGCTTGCGTACCTCGGCCAGTTCGCCCTGGCTGCCCCGCTGTTGTTCCTGCAGGCCACCGAGCGCGTGCTTGCTCGCTTCGACCTGCTCGGTCAGCCCGTCCAGCGAGGTCTTTTGGGTTTCATGCCGCAGCTCGATTTGCTCGAAGGCCTCGGCCAGCGCGTCCAGATCCAGCCCGGCGCGCTCGTTGACCAAGGCTTCGCGGCGGCGGTCGGCCTCCAGCGATTGGCGGTCAAGATAATCGACACGCGTGCGCTCTACTTCGCCGGCACGCGAGGCTTCGCCGGCATCGCGGTTATGGGTCTCCCAGCGCTGTTGCCAGTCGGCCAGCCGCGCTTCGGCCTCGCGCAGTGATTCCTGGCGGAATTCGTGGTCTTCGCGCAGTTGTTCCAGTTGCGGTTCGGCCGCATCCACCGCCTCGCGCAGCACCGCCAGTTTGGCCGAATCGCCGCTGATGTGCTGGGTCAGTTCCTGCAGCTGGCTTTGCGCTTCATCGCGTGCCTTGTGCAGGCGATGCGCGAGTTCGCGTTGATGCTGGATCTGCTGCTCGATGCGCGCCAGCGCGCCGCCGACCTGATACACATCGGCCTGCGCCTTGGCCACCGCTTCGGCGGCTTCCTCGCGGCGCACGCGGCCGGTTTCGATCCGCGCTTCGGCTTCGCGCTGTTCGGCGATCAGCTGCTGCAGCCGGGTCTGTTCCTGATTCAACTTTTCGTGCAGGCCCTGCAACCGGCCATCCAGGCCGCGGTATTCCAGCGCCTTCCACTCGGCGTCCTTGATCCGGCGCTCTTCCTGCAAGGCTTGATATTGCTCGGCCTGGCGCGCCTGGCGCTGCAGATGCGCCAGTTGCTTGGTGATCTCTTCGCGCAGATCGCCCAGGCGATCCAGATTTTCGCGGGTGTGGCGGATGCGCGTTTCAGTTTCCTTGCGGCGTTCCTTGTACTTGGAAATGCCGGCGGCCTCTTCCAGATACACGCGCAGGTCTTCCGGGCGCGCCTCAATGATCTGGCTGATCATGCCCTGCTCGATGATCGAGTAGCTGCGCGGACCCAAACCCGTGCCCAGGAACAAATCGGTGATGTCACGGCGCCGGCATTTGGTGCCGTTGAGGTAGTAGGCGCTGGTGCCGTCGCGGCTGACCAGGCGCTTGACCGAGATCTCGTTGAACGAGGCAAACTCACCGGTGATGGTGTGATCGGAGTTGTCGAAGATCAGTTCCACCGTCGCCTGCGACACCGGCTTGCGCGCCGAGGAGCCGGCGAAGATCACGTCGGTCAGCGAGTCGCCGCGCAGGCGGCTGGCCGAGCTTTCGCCCATCACCCAGCGCACAGCATCGATGATGTTGGACTTGCCGCAACCATTGGGACCGACAATGCCTGTCATATTGGTGGGCAGGTGCAACGTGGTCGGGTCGACGAACGACTTGAAACCGGACAGTTTGATCGTGGACAGGCGCATGGGACTGGAGATTCCGGGCACCGCACGGACGAAGCCGACAGGCGCTTTTTTCCTGTGAAGCCGGCGCCTAAACCCTTGATCCATAAGATCTGCAGGCCGTGGAACCAACAATGGAGCACGAGTATAACGGGCCGGCCATCGCTGGCGGCGCCGCGATAAAGACAAAAGGCGCCTAACCAGGCGCCCTTCGGGGGTACAGCGTGCGGCCTGGATCAGGCGTCGGATTCGACGACGACCTTGACCGAGGTTTCAACATCGGCGTGCAGGTGCAGCACAACGTCGTACTCGCCGACATTGCGGAATGCGCCTTCGCCCAGGATCACTTCGCTCTTTTCCAGCGGCAGGCCAGCGGCGGTGAACGCCTCGGCGATGTCGCGCGGGCCGACCGAGCCGTACAGCTTGCCTTCGGTGGACGCATGCGCACCGATGGTGACGCTGGCGCCTTCGAACTTGCCGGCGCGGGTCTGTGCATCGGCCAGGATGGTGTTGGCCTTGGCTTCGTAATCGGCACGTTTGGTTTCAAACGCTTCGACGTTGGCAGCGGTGGCCGGAACCGCCTTGCCCTGCGGCACGAGGAAATTGCGGCCGTAACCCGGCTTGACGCTGACCTTGTCGCCCAGGTTGCCCAGGTTGGTCACTTTTTGCAGAAGAATCAGATCCATGGTGGTGCTCCGTTATTCGTTAGCGTCGGCACTTGGGCCTGCGCAACGGGTGCTGTCCGAATAGGAGAAGCCGGGAATCGGGATTGGCGAATCGGGAATCTTAAGAGCCCCGACCGACACCGCACACTCGAACCACCAGCCTCTATCAATTTAATAACCGGCACATGGATGTGCGGGCTTTTGTTAGGAACTCACATACAACCGTGCGGGTCTTGCGGAAGGAGCCGCACAACCGGCGGGCTCCTACGCGCAATTGCTTAGACGTCGTGATTGTCCGTATACGGGATCAGCGCCAGGAAACGCGAGCGCTTGACGGCCGTTGCCAGCTGACGCTGGTACTTGGACTTAGTACCGGTCACACGGCTCGGCACGATCTTGCCGTTCTCGGTGAGGTACTGACGCAGGGTGTTGAGATCCTTGTAATCGATCTCTTTGACGCCTTCGGCGGTGAACTTGCAGAACTTGCGGCGACGGAAGAACTTGGACATGACAACGCTCCTTAAGCGGCTTCGGCGTTGTCGCCGTCGGTATCGGTGGCGGCAGGTGCAGCATCGCCCTCATCGTCATCACGACGACGACGCTCGCTACGCTCGGGCTTGTCGCCCTTCTCGTCCTTGCTCTTCATGATCAGCGACTGCTCGGTGTCTGGGCCATCACGCTTGACGACCAGGTGACGCAGCACCGCATCGTTGAAGCGGAAGCTTTCCACCAGCTCGCTCAGCACGGCCTGGTCGACTTCGATATTGAGCAGCACGTAGTGCGCCTTCACCAGGTTCTGGATCGGGTAGGCCAGCTGACGACGGCCCCAGTCTTCCAGGCGGTGGATGGTGCCTTTACCGCCCTCGATCAGCGACTTGTAGCGCTCGATCATGGCCGGAACCTGCTCGCTCTGATCCGGGTGGACCAGGAACACGACTTCGTAATGACGACTCATGTTGTATTACCTTTCGGATGTGGCCACGTGGGCCGGACAGCTCCCCGGTGAGCCGCGCAACGCGGCCGGTGGAACAAGGATTCCCGCACGGAACCGGACAGGAAGCAGGAAAGTATGGCAGTTCAAGCGTTTAGCAGCAACCGACTGGGCTAGCTGCCTAACTATAAAAGCCCCTCTCCCGTCGGGAGAGGGGTTAGGGTACGGGGGCGAAGCCACCCGTGCACTCAAACTCCACCAAGCTTCGCCCGTACCCTCAGCTGCCCCTGCGGGGCACCTTCTCCCGATGGGAGTGAGGAATCAAGCTCAGCGATGCTCTGCCTCGGTGGTGAAACTCTCCCCGCACCCGCACTCGGCAGTCGCATTGGGATTGCTGAAGGTGAAGGTCTCGCTGAGGCCGTGCTTGCCGAAGTCGATGCAGGTGCCATCGACCAATGGCAGGCTGGTCGGGTCGACGAAAATGCGCACACCCTCCTGCTCGAACACCGCATCTTCGGCGCGCTGGTCGCGCGCCAGGTCGGTGATGTGCCCCCAGCCCGAACAACCGGTCTTGGTCACGCCGAAGCGCAAACCCAGCGTCCCCGGGGTTTGCTGCACGAAACGCTGCACCCGCTCCAGCGCGGCGGGGGTGAGGCTGATAGCCATGGGGATGCTCCGAAAAAACAATGGTGGCAAGTATAGCGAGGCGGCAACAACCGCGGCTGCACCCTGTGATACGTCGTCTTCTTCAGATGGGGGCATGCCAAGCCTTCGACAAGCACATCGACCCGCAACCCGTTCACACGCTCGCGCCAGCGCGCCCGCAGCCAGTAAACTCGCAGACCATTCAAAGTCGCTACGGCGAGGACAAGTCATGACGGTGGTCAGCGTTGAACATGCGCTTGCGGGAAAACTCCCGGAAGGCGGCGAAGTCACGGTACGGGGGTGGGTGCGCACGCTGCGCGGATCTGCCGGACTGGCCTTCATCAACGTGACCGATGGCTCGTGCTTCGCTCCGATCCAGGTGGTGGCGAACGAGGCGCTGCCCAATTTCGACGAGATCAAGCGTCTGACCAGCGGTTGCTCGCTGATCGCCAAGGGTGTGCTTGTGAAATCGCAGGGCAAGGGCCAGTCGTTCGAGATCCAGGCCAGCGATGTGGAAATTGTCGGCTGGGTCGAAGACCCGCTGACCTACCCGATCCAGCCCAAGCCGATGTCGCCGGAATTCCTGCGCGAAGTGGCGCATCTGCGCCCACGCACCAATCTGTTCGGTGCGGTCACCCGGATCCGCAATTGTCTGGCGCAGGCGGTGCACCGCTTCTTCCACCAGAACGGCTTCAACTGGATCAGCACCCCGATCGTGACCACCTCCGACGCCGAAGGTGCCGGGCAGATGTTCCGCGTCTCCACGCTGGACATGGCCAACCTGCCGCGCAACGACAAGGGCGAGGTCGATTTCAGCCGCGATTTCTTCGGCAAGGAAACCTTTCTGACCGTGTCCGGCCAGCTCAACGTGGAGGCGTACTGCCTGGCGCTGAGCAAGGTCTACACCTTCGGCCCGACCTTCCGCGCCGAGAACAGCCACACCACGCGCCATCTGGCCGAGTTCTGGATGATCGAGCCAGAAATCGCCTTCGCCGACTTGGCTGAAGACGCGCGCCTGGCCGAGCAGTTCCTCAAGTATCTGTTCCGCGCCGTGCTGGATGAACGTGGCGATGATCTGGCGTTTCTGGCCGAGCGCGTGGACAAGAACGCGATCGCCAAACTCGAGGCCTTCATCAATGCGCCGTTCGAGCAGATCGAGTACACAGTGGCAGTGAAGCTGCTGCAGAACTCCGGCAAAAAGTTCGATTTCCCGGTCGAATGGGGCCTGGACCTGCAGACCGAACACGAGCGCTGGCTGACCGAAGAACACATCGGCCGCCCGGTGGTGGTGACCAACTACCCTGAGCACATCAAGGCGTTCTACATGCGCCTGAACGACGACGGCAAGACCGTTGCGGCGATGGACGTGCTGGCGCCGGTTATCGGCGAGATCATCGGCGGCAGCCAGCGCGAAGAGCGCCTGGACGTGCTGGATGCACGCATGGCGCAGTTCGGCCTGGATAAGGAGCACTACAGCTGGTACCGCGATTTCCGTCGCTACGGGTCGGTGCCGCATGCCGGCTTCGGATTGGGGTTCGAGCGGTTGGTGGTCTACGTGTGCGGGCTGAGTAATATCCGCGATGCCATCCCCTACCCGCGCGCGCCGGGCAGCGCCGAGTTCTGATGTGACAACGGGAGCGGCCACCGTGACCATATGCCGTCCACTGGGGCCTGAGGAATACACATTGGTGCATGACTTCGGCCGCTTCGATGCCCCGCTCCAGGAGCACTGCGCATGACGCTGTTCTTCGCATTGTGTTTTGTCGGTGTCGCTGTCGCAGGGCTCACCGCATTGCTGATTTTCTGGCCGCTGACTCTGGTGCACATGCGCGATCGCTATCCCGACGCGTTGGCCAGATTCGGCGACCCGGCCTTCATCAGCCCCACGGCATTGCGCTGGTTGCTGACGCGGCGCTACCGCAGCCACCGCGACAGCGCACTGTCCGGTCTGGCCACACCCGCCTGGCTGTCGCTGCTCACCATCTTTTTCGGCCTGGGCATGGCGGCCCTGCTCGGCCTGCTTTCCAAGGTAATGTAATGAATACGCATGAAGACCCTGCGCAGGGCGAACAGGATTCCTGGTGGCTGGCCACGATTGGCCGCACGCTGATCTGGGCACGCCTGCGCGTCAATGACGCTGGCACCGCCGAGGTGCTGGATAGCGACGGCAAGACGCTGCCCTACGACAGCGAAGACAGTGCCCGCGCGGCCTTGTTCGATGCCGAATTCGTCGCGCTCGACGGGCTGGACGAAGAAGACGCGTTGATGCGCGGTTTCTCGCTCAACGAAGTGTCGCCGCCGCGTGGCGACGACGATGCAGACCTGCGCGAACGCATGGTCGTGACCCTGGGTGGCCGCGCCTGACATGCACGCCCCACGCGCGTTTGTGCAGACCGATCTGGTCTTGCTGGATTGGCTGATTGCGCGCGACCCGTTTGTCACCCTGATCAGCAAGGACGAGGATGGACAACCAGCGATCACGCATCTGCCGGTGCTGTACCGACGCGATGCGCAGGCAGTGACGATCGAAGGCCACTGGGCGCGCCCCAATCCGCAGGCACGCCAGCCCGGCGATGCGGTGATCGTGGTGCAGGGACCGCACGCCTACGTGTCGCCCAGCTGGTATCTGGACAAAGATCCTGCCGCGCGCGCGCCGACCTGGAATTACGCGGTGGCGCATCTGCATGGCCGTTGCAGCCTGATCACCGATGAGCTGGAAGTCGGCGATCTGATCGGCCGCACCAGCGCGCATTTCGAACAGCGTGTGGGCAGCGATTGGTTGTTCGAGATGGAGCGCGACAGTCACCGCCGGCAACTGCGCGGCCTGGTCGGCTTTCGCTTCGTACCCAGCCGTATCGAACTCACCTTCAAGCTCAGCCAGAACCATCCGGCCGGCAATGTCGCCGCGGTCAGCGATGCGCTGGAACAACAAGCCTCCAGCGAGTCACGCGAGCTGGCCACGCTGATGCGCGATGCCTTGCGCGCACGCGATGGCGCCGCCTGATCGCTGCAGACATTCGATTTCTGCACCACCGCTTTATGGCTCATCTCTCCAACACACCCTGCCCTCTTTCCTCTGGAATACTGCGCGCATGAACGAGCTCAACCATTTACTTAAAAACAACCATGCCTGGTCCGAGCGCATCCGTCGCGAAGACCCGGAATTCTTTTCCAAGCTGTGCACCCAGCAGACGCCTGAGTATTTGTGGATCGGCTGTTCGGATTCGCGCGTGCCGGCCAATCAGATCATCGACATGGCGCCGGGCGAAGTGTTCGTGCACCGCAATATCGCTAACGTGGTGGTGCATACCGATCTGAATTGCCTGTCGGTGATCCAGTTCGCGGTGGACGTGCTCAAGGTCAAGCACGTGCTGGTGGTGGGCCATTACGGCTGCGGCGGCGTGTTTGCCAGCCTCACCCAGAAGCGTATGGGTCTGGTGGACAACTGGATCCGCCACGTCACCGATGTGGCCGACAAGCACGACGTCTGTCTGCACGATGCCGGCGACGTGTCGGCGCAGCACGCGCGGCTGTGCGAGCTCAATGTGCTGGAACAGGTGGTCAATGTCTGCCGCACCACCATCGTGCGCGATGCGTGGGAACGCGGCCAGGAGCTGTGCGTGCATGGCTGGGTCTACAGCCTGCGCGATGGCCGCGTGCACGATCTTGGCATGTCGATCGACCGCTCCGAGCTGCTGCAGGAGCGGTACGACGCGGCGCTGGCGCAGATCCAGGCCGATCACACCGAACGCTGAGCCGCACCCGCACACCGTCTCACCGCCGCGCCCATCGGCGCCGTCGGTTGGCTATGCTGGAGGTCTTCTTTGCCGAGGAACGCCCATGCTGGTCCCGCCGATCAACCTGCATGCCTGGATCGAACAACACCGCCCTCTGCTCAAACCGCCGGTGGGCAACAAATGCATCCAGCACGACGGCTTCATCATCATGATCGTCGGTGGGCCGAATGCGCGCACCGACTATCACTACGATGAAGGCCCGGAGTGGTTCTTCCAGCTCGAAGGCGAGATGGTGCTGAAGGTGCAGGAAGAAGGCGTGGCGCGCGACATTCCGATGCGCGCCGGCGAGATCTTTCTGCTGCCGCCGAAGGTGCCGCATTCGCCGCAACGCGCAGCCGGCTCGATCGGCCTGGTCATCGAGCGCGAGCGCTTGCCCAATGAGCAGGACGGGCTGCAATGGTATTGCCCGCAGTGCAATCACAAATTGTACGAGGCGATGTTTCCGCTGGAGAACATCGAAACCGATTTTCCGCCGGTGTTCGATCATTTCTACCGCTCGCTTGCGCTGCGCACCTGCACGCAGTGCGGGCACCTGCATCCCGCGCCGGAGCGTTATGCCGCCCTTGAAGGCTGATTGGGCGCTGGCATGCAGCCGCAGCAACGAGCGTAGCGCGATGCGTTTGAGTTCCTGTGCACAATCATCGACGGCAGAGGCTTGCAGCTACCGCTCGTATCTAGGTCATGTTAACATTAATGGACTGAGCGAGTAAACTATCGGGTATGGAGATCACACCAGAGCAATTTTCCCTAATCGAGCACTGCCTGCCGACGCAGCGCG
>NZ_MDEJ01000082.1 GCF_002940065.1 Xanthomonas populi | reverse complement strand
ACGCCCTACCAGCGGCTGGAAGGCTGGCGCCGTCAGCTGCGCCCGTACCAGCAGCGCCGCACGCAGGTGTTGGCGACGGTACAGCAGGAGCGCCAGCGTCTGCCCCAACTCACCGATGCCTGGCTGCGCAAACGGGCGCAGGCCAGCCTGGGCCAATGGCAAAAGGATCTGGCCGAGCTCGACGCACGCATCGCCCAACAGGTGGCGCTCCCGGTGGGAGAGGGGTTGGGGTGAGGGGACGGTTGCACAGATTTCTTGCAGGTTGAGTGGACTTCTCGATCGCTAGAAACCAAGCACACCACATCAAGCCGTCTGCACTGCTCCCACCACAGCCATCTCCCACCCAAACAACGCACACGCTTTCGCAAACTCCACATCCAGCGGTGCAACCACACTGAGACGCCGCCCATCAGCCGGATGCGGGAAACCCAAACGTTCGGCGTGCAGCAACATGCGGTGGATACCCAGCATGCGAAAACTCCGGTTATGCCGGCCATCGCCATGGCTGGTGTCGCCGATCATGTGATGCGACAGATGCTTCATATGCCGGCGAATCTGCCGGAAACGCCCGGTCTGCGGCTGGCAGCGCAGCAACGCATAACGCGAGGTGGCAAAGCCGGTGGACGGGATCTCTAATTCACCCGCAGCCAGGCGCTGAAAATGGGTCATCGCCGGCTTCTTGACCGGCTTGCCGGGGCCGCCATCCAGAGCGTGATCGACGATGAAGCGCTCTTCGGCCGGCCAGCCGCGGCACACCGTCAGATAGTCCTTCTCCAATTCGCCGGCCATCAAGGCCTTGCCCAGCGCACTGGCGCTTTCGCGATCGAACGCAAGCAATAAGCAACCGCTGGTGGCGCGATCGAGCCGGTGCACCAGAAAGATCGGCCGGCCCAGTTGCTCGCGCAGGCGGTCGGCCAGAAAGTCGTCCTCCCCGCGCGCCAGCTTGCTGTCGTGGACCATCAGGCCCGCGGGCTTGTCGACGACGGCCAGGACGTCGTCCTGGTAGAGAATCTGCAACGGGTCGGTCGATCGGCTCACCGGCCGATTATCCGCATCGCTCGCACCGTCTGCCACTGCGTCGCTTCAGCGACGCAGCCAGGCAATCAGCAAGGCCACCGAGCCGGCCGTGCCGCTGACCCAGCTCCACACCGGCACCGTGCCCAGATACCAGCCATTCGGGTGCAGGCCATACAGCACAGCGGCGACCACCAGCAGGCCGCTGCCGGTGATGGCTGTGACCACACGTGTCTGCAACTTGCGTAGGCTCTCATCCAGCGCGCGCAACTCGGCCGAGCGGATGTCGATCTGGTGGCGTCCTTCCACTTGCTGCTTCAACAAGCTGTTCACCAGGCGCGGCATATCTGGCGCGTGGGTCATGATTTCCGGCAGCCGTTTGCGCAATTCGCCGAGTACACGACGCGGGCTGTAACGCTCGCGCAGGATGCGTTCGAGTACCGGCCGCGCCACTGCCCAGATATCCAGCTTGGGATCCAGCTGACGACCCACACCTTCGATATTCAATAGCGTCTTCTGCAGCAGGATCAGCTGCGGCTGCAGCGTCAGTTCGTAGCGCTGCGCGACGCGGAACAACTTGATCAGCACTTGTGCCAGCGAAATCTCCGACAACGGCCGGGTGAAGTACGGCTCGCACACCGAGCGCGCGGCCGCTTCCAGTTCGTCGATGCGCACGTTGTTCGGCATCCAGCCCGCCTCCACGTGCAACTCGGCCATGCGGCGGTAATCCTTGTGGAAGATCGCCATGAAGTTCTCTGCCAGGTAGTACTGATCTTCCTGCGAGAGCTGGCCCATGATGCCGAAATCCAGCGCGATGAAGCGCGGATTGAGCCGGCGCTGCGGATCCGAATCGACCCAGATGTTGCCGGCGTGCGCATCGGCATGAAAGAAATTGTCGCGGAACACCTGCGTGTAGAACACGCGCACGCCCTTGGCCGCCAGCGCCTTGCGGTCGATACCGGCCGCGTCGAGCTTGGCGATATCGTCGGAAGCAATGCCGTAGACGCGCTCCAAGGTGAGCGCCCGCTCGGCGGTGTGCGACCAGATCACCTCGGGCACGTACAGATCGTCCGAGCCTTCCCAGAACCTGCGCAACACGCTGGCATTGGCGCCTTCGCGCTGCAGATCCAGTTCGGCCGACAAGGTGGCTTCGATCTCGGCCACCACTTCGCGCGGGCGAATCTTGTCCGCACGCGGGTGCGTGCGCTCGACCAGGGTGGCCAGCGAATGCAGCAACGCGATATCGGCATCGATCTGGCGCTCGATCTCCGGGCGCAACACCTTGACCACCACTTCACGGCGCACGCCATTGGCATCAGGCGGCAAGGTCGCCGCGTGCACCTGCGCGATCGAGGCAGACGCCAGCGGCACGGTGTCGAATGCGGCAAACGCCACGCTCACCGGCAGGCCCAGCGCGCGCTCCACGATCAACCGCGCAACGTCACCATCGAACGGTTTGACCCGATCCTGCAGCAAGGTCAATTCATCGGCGACGTCGGCCGGAATCAGATCGCGCCGTGTCGACAGGATCTGCCCGAACTTGACGAAGATCGGCCCCAGTTCCTGCAGCGCAAATCGCAAGCGCGCACCGCGCGATTGCGCGGCGATCTCGGCGCTGGCACGCGGCACGAACGGCTTGGCCAGGCGCAGCCAGCGCTCGGCCGGCGTGCCTTGCAGCAACACATCCAGCCGATAACGCAGGATCACCCGGCCGATGCGGCTGGCTCGCAGCAGCGCCTTCATGCCGCACCTCCGGCAGCGCGCAGGCGCGCCACGCGTGCGGCCAGCCGTTCGACGTCGTCGCGCAGCTCGTCGACATCGTCGTGAAAGGCGTCCAGTTCGGCGCGCGGCACCACATCGCGCGATTCTTCGGTGACGAATTCGGCCGCGCTGTGCGCCAGATCCACCGCGCTGCGGCGCGCCTGCCGCAGCGCTGCACGCACCGCATTGGCCATCTGCACGCCGAGGATCTCGCCGAACACCGTCACCAACGGCAGTTGCCAATCCGGATCGAAGCGGCCGGCCAGTTGCTGCAGCTGGCGCGCCAGTTCGGCATCGCCGGAAACCGTGAGCCGCCCGGCCGGTGCGCCGCTGCGGCGCGCGTTGGCCAGGAACGGCAGTTGGCCGAGCAAACCGGCCAGGCTGCTGCGCACGGCAAGATCCGGCTCCTGGGTCTGGTCCACCGGACCGACCAGCAGCCGCCGCTCGTGCACGCGGATCTGCAAGGCCAGCGCAGGCGCTTCTAGAGTCAGCGCGATGCGTTGGCCTTGCAGTGGCAACAGGGCGTCGCGGATATCGGGGTCCAGCGCCAGCGCGCGGTTGAGCGCGGCTTGCAGGGCCTGGCCGGCGAGCGGCTTGAGTGAGTTGAGCAGTGATCCGGGCATGGGCCGCATTCTACCTTCCCTGCATGTCGCCGCTGCTTGATGGTGGGCTGGCGGTTGCATGTCGGCGGCTGGCACGGCGGTCATGGCAGCGGTCGCCTTGGGGGTGCGGCCGCTTGCGTTGGGAGTGGAGGGCTTCCTTCAGCGCGCCTGCCGCGGGCATGCTGAGGACCTCATTGAACAGGTGGCAGGAGCAGGCAATGCGCAAGATCCGGGTCGGTCTCATCTTCGGCGGCAAATCGGCCGAGCACGAGGTCTCGCTGCAGTCGGCGCGCAATATTCTTGAAGCGCTCGACCCGCAGCGTTTCGAGCCCGTGCTGATCGGCATCGACAAGCAAGGCCAGTGGCACGTCAACGACCCCAACAACTTCCTTCTCAATGCCGAGGACCCCGCGCGCATCGCGTTGCATCGCAGCGGGCGCGGCGTAGCGCTGCTACCGGGCGCGCAACAGCAGCAGTTGCGGCTGAACCAGCCGGAGCAGGCGCTGGCGCAGATCGATGTGGTGTTTCCGATCGTGCACGGCACGCTCGGCGAAGACGGCTCGCTGCAAGGGTTGTTGCGCATGGCCAATCTGCCCTTTGTCGGCTCCGGCGTGCTCGGCTCGGCGCTGGCGATGGACAAGGATCTGGCCAAGCGCGTGCTGCGCGATGCCGGGCTTGAGGTGGCGCCGTTCGCCTGCTTCAACCGCCATACCGCCGCACACGCCGACGCGCAAGCATTGATCGCGCAGTTCGGTTTGCCGTTGTTCGTCAAACCGGCCAACCAGGGCTCATCGGTCGGCGTCAGCCAGGTGCGCACGGCAGAAGAGTTTGCCGTGCGCTCGCGTTGGCGCTGGCGTACGACCACAAGGTGCTGGTGGAAACGGCAATTGCCGGGCGCGAGATCGAATGCGCGGTGCTGGGCAATGCCACCCCGCAGGCCAGCGTGTGTGGCGAAGTCGTGGTGCACGACGCGTTCTATTCTTATGAGACCAAATACATCAGCGAACATGGCGCCGAGATCGTGATTGCGGCCGACATTGATGCGCAGACGCAGCAGCGCATCCAGCGAGTCGCAGTGCAGGCTTACCAGGCGCTGGACTGCGCCGGCATGGCGCGTGTGGACGTGTTTCTGTGCGCCGATGGCCGCATCGTGATCAATGAGATCAACACACTGCCCGGCTTCACGCGCATCAGCATGTATCCCAAGCTATGGCAGGCAAGCGGGCTGGACTATCGCAGTTTGATCACGCAGTTGATCGAGCTGGCGTTGCAGCGGCACGCTGACGATCAACGGCTGCGTAGTGCAGTGGAACCGCGCTGACGAGCACATCGCAGGTGCGCACGCTGCAGTTGCACAATCACCCCAGCACTGCTCGCACGCAATCACGCACACGCTACCGAGCAGTCGTTGCTGAATGCCAATGCACTGGCCGCGTTGATGCAACTGGCGTGGCAGGCACGCATCGTTGCGCCGGCTGATGGTCTATTGATCGCATTGGATCAGAGCCCTGCGTCTGCCAATCCGAACGTGCCCGGATAGCCGAACGCTTTGCGCGCTTCGTTTACATCGAGCGCATCGTGATCGCTGCGCATGCACACGGTCGCGGGCTTGCCAGGCAGTTGTATGACGAACTCATCCGCGCTGCACGAGCGGCAGCGCAACTGCGGTTGGTGTGCGAGGTCAATCTGGTTCTCGCCAATCCGCCATCGCTGGCGTTGCATCTGCAGCTGGGTGTCAAATCGATGGGCGATGGGCGATGGGCTGCTGGCCAAAGGCAAGCACGTGCAATACCTCGAAAAACGACTTTAGAACAGCCGCAACTCAGCTGTAGAGCGTCCATAACGCACATGGCCCGCCTCCTTGCGGAAGCGGGCCATGTGAGCGCCAACCGGCAGCGCCGCTGCAGTGACGGATCGCAGCTTAGGCGTTACACCTTGCCGCGACGGAACATCGAGATCACTGCCAGGATCAGGAACACCACGAACAGGATCCAGGCGATGTTGGTCGCCGCACCGGCGATACCACTGAAGCCCAGCACAGCAGCAATGATGGCGATGACGAAAAAAATGATGGCGTAATGCAGCATGGCAAGGCTTCCAGAGGTTGTCGTGCCGAATCGGCGCAGACGTATCCTGAAGAGATGGCGGTCTTTAGCGGGTGATGGCGATGTCGTTGGAAGATGAGGATCGCAGCCGTTGCAGGCCTTTTTCAATACTGATGCGTGGCATATAACCGAAGTCGCGACGTGCCGGTTCCATGCTGTACCAGTGCGGCGTGCACAGCTGTTCTACCAAAAAACGCGTCAACGGCACTTCGCCAGGCAGACGCAACAGTGGCCACATGGTCTCGCACACCGCACCGATTCTATATGCGGTCTTGAACGACAGCGAACGCGTCACTGCCGGTGCATCCACCGCCGCCAGCAAGCGATTGAGCAGCTCGCGCATCGGCAAGGGCTCGCCATTGGAAATGAAATACGCCTTGCCCGCGCAGGCAGCACCGTGTGCGAGGTGCTCGAACGCATCGAAGTGCGCCTTCGCGGCGTTGTCGATGTAGGTGCTGTCCACCAGGTTGCCGCCGTCGCCAACCATGCGCAGTCGCCCGGCGCGCGCACGTGCTGCAAGACGCGGCAATAGATGATTGTCGCCCGGCCCCCAGATCAGACGTGGACGCAAGGCCACCGTCGCCAGCTGCGCATCGTTGGACGCCAGCACCGCCCGCTCGGCGATCGCCTTGGTCGCCGCATACGGCGCGCGCAGATCTTTGCCATACGGCACTTCGTCGGCGCCCAGACCTTCTACCGGATGGGTGGCGCGATGGGTGACGCTGGGTGTGGAGGTGTAGATCAGGCGCGGCACGCCATTGGCACGACACGCGTCGATCACGTTCTGGGTGCCCACCACATTGGCCTGGTGATAGCTGTCGTAGCTGCCCCACGCACCGGCCTTGGCGGCGTTGTGGAAGACCGCATCGATACCGGCGAAGGCATGCCGCACCGCTTGCGGGTCGGCCAGATCGCCACGGATCTGGCCAACACCCAAGGTCTGCAGAATCGGGGAATCGCCGCGCTGGAAACTCACCACTTCATGCCCGCGCGCACGCAGGCCCCGGCACAACGCCTGTCCGAGGAATCCACTACCACCGGTTACCAGGATTCGCACACGGCACCTCCATCGCAAGGATGCACACGATAGCGGGCGCGACCGGCCGTGACGATACGTGCCAACGTACGCGCCTGATGCAACAACAGATCACCCACGCTGCTGCGCCGCCCAGATCGCCAGCGTTTCGCGACCGATCTTGGCGTTATGGCGAATGTCCACCGGAAACCCGGGATGGCGCAGAAAACGCGCGATCCCTGCAGTGTGCGGGTGCGCAGCGCCCAGCGCGCGCAATGCGGTTTCCACTTGCGCAAACACCGATGCAGCAACACCCGGCTGCAATTCCACACACAACACGGGGTGCTGTTGTCCGGGTGCGCCCACACCGACCAACGCGGTGCGCCGCACCTGCGGATGCACGTTGAACACCGGCTCCACCTGCTCGGTGTAGAGCGGCCCCGTCGCAGTTTCCACGCGATGCGTCTTGCGCCCGCAGAACCACAAGCGTCCTTGCGCATCGAAATACCCCACATCGCCCATGCGATGCACGATGCGTTCGCCGCCATCACTGCTGCGCTCACGGATCTTGGCGATGCGTGTGGCCGCATCGCGATTGAAGTAGGTATCGGTGGTGGTGGGGCCGGCGACGGTGATCTCGCCGACCTCGCCCACCGCCAACACGCGCGCGCCGCTCCAATCGGGAATGGCCGCATCGTCGATGGCGATGATGCGCACCTCGTTCGGCGCGACCACTTGCCCCACGCAGGTGCCGGCACCGGCCTCGGTGGCCGCGCGCGTGGCGTCCAGGGTGCGCCCTTCGATGGCTGCCACCGGCAAACATTCGGTGGCGCCATACGGCGTCCAGAATTGCGCATCTGCCGGTAGCAAGGCGCGGATCTTGGCCACCACATCCGGTGGCACCGGTGCTCCGGCCGCGGTGACCAGGCGCACGTTGGGCAATGGCTGGCCATAGTCGGCCAACACCCGCATCAATGCCGGCGAGCCGAACAACTGCGTCACCCCGAAGCGGTCGATCGCATCGTGCAACTTGCGTGGATCGGCGGTGGCCGGGCGGGTCGGATCCATGTCCGGAATCACCGAGGTCAGCCCCAATGCCGGATCGAACAGGGCGAATGGCGGAAAGGTCGGCAGATCCACACCACCGGGCTGCATGTCGAAGGCGTTGCGCAGCAACGCGATCTGCCCAGCGAAATGCCGGTGCCGGTACACCACGCCCTTCGGCACGCCGGTGGAGCCGCTGGTGAACAGGATCGCTGCCACATCGTCCGGCGCAGTGTCGGCCAACTGACTGCCGGCGCTGGCGCCATCGCGCTCCACATGCGCCAGCGTCACCCCGCCCCAGCCGTAGCGGCCGCCGACGGTGACGATCTGCGTTGCAGAGCGCGTCCAACGCAACAGGCGACGCGCCAGCTGCGCGAGCGGAATGCCGATAAACGCCTGCGGCTGCGCTTCGTCCAGGCATTGCTTGAGCGCGCGCTTATCGATCCCCGGATCCACCAGCACCGGCACCGCACCGGCCTTGAACAACGCAAACATCAGCAAGAAGAATTCCGGCGACGGCCGCACCATCACCACCGCGCGCGCGCCACGTCCGATGCCATGCACTGCCAACCCGGCGGCGATCGCATCGCTGCGCGCGTCCAGCTCGGCATAGCGCAAGGTCACATCGTAGGCGGCCAATCCATTGGCGGCGCTGCCCGGGCAGCGAATGGCGATCTGCTCGGGCCGCTCGCGCGCCAGTTCCGGCAGCGTGGCGGCGATATTGCAGAGAGTCGTCCTGGTCATTGCCGCATTATCACCCATGCGCCAACGGCGCCGCCCCGCTTGAGTCACGCTCAACGCTGCAGGTGCGCACACGCATGAATCGCTAACCTGCTGGCGCGACCTGCCACTTGTATCGCACCGTGGTTCGGTCAGAATGCCGCGCTCTCCACGTTGTTTCGCCGCGCAAGGCCCGGCATCCATGGCACACCCCTGCCTTACCTGCGGCGCTTGCTGCGCCTATTTCCGCGTCAGTTTCCACTGGAGCGAAGCCGACCCCGCATTGGGCGGCAGGGTGCCGATCGAGCTGACCGACGCATTGCGCGGGCACGAGCGCGTCATGCGCGGCACCTCGCAATCGCAGCCGCGTTGCATCGCGCTGGACGCGGACATCGGCCGCTACAGCCGCTGCAGCATCCACGACCGCCGCCCCTCGTCCTGCGCCGCCGTGCCGGCCTCGCTGGAGTTTGGTGAGCGGAGCGCGCAATGCGACAAATCCCGGCTGGCGCACGGCCTGCACGCGCTCACCGAGGCCGATTGGCTTGGCGTTGACGACGCACAGCGCAATCGGCTGCCGCCGCTGTAACGGCTGATCGCTGCGAGTGGGTACGGTATCCACTCGCAGCGACCAACAGAAAAACTGCGTGGCCGATGCTACCCACTCGTCCATCTGATTTCCGCGCGCCGCAGGCACTTATCTGCTGAACGCCTGCGCAGATATGCCAATGGCGCTTACAGCGGATTACGCCCCAAAAACGCACGGATCGCCGGCACCAGCACTTCGTGCTTATCTTCCAGCACGTAGTGATTGGCATCGTCGAACGCGGTGACTTCGGCATTCGGCAACGCCTTGCGAAAGCCAGCCAGGAAGTGCTTGTCGAAGCAGATATCGCGCAGGCCCCAGGCGAGAAAGGCCGGGCGATCCGCAAACGCGGGCAATGCCTGTGCCGAGCGTTCCAGCAACGACCAGGCCTGGTCGGCAGGCGACAGCGGGATATCCTGCATGAAGCGAATGGTGGAGATGCGGTTGCGCCAGGTGTTGTACGGCGCCACGTAAGCGCTACGCACCTCGGCCGGCATGCGCCGCGACACGCCAAACCACGAAGCACCGGACGAAAACGCATTGAACGTGCGGATAAACCACTCGCCCGGCCGCCAATGCCTGCCCATCGCGATCTGCCACGGCATCGGCTTTTCCGGCGGCAACGGGAACGCGGCGGTGTTGGTGATCACCAGCCGCTTGACCTGCGCGTGATGCGACAACGCCCAGCCGAAGCCGATCATGCCGCCCCAATCGTGCACCGCCAGCGTGATCGGCCCAGTGATGCCCAGATGCCGCAACAGCTTGTCCAGATCGTCTACGCGCCACTGCAGCGTGTACTCATACCGCGGCTGCGCGTCGGGCGCATCGTCCGGCTTGTCGGACAGCCCCATGCCGATATGGTCGGGCACGATGCAGCGGTAACGATCCGACAAGCCGCTCACCAGATGCCGCCACAGATAACTCCACGACGGATTGCCGTGCAGCATCACGACCACCTCGCCATCGCGCGGACCTTCGTCCAGATACGACATCGCAATGCCGGGACGCACCTCAAGGCGCTTGGGAGTGAAGGGATAGCCTGGGTAAGTCATGACAAACGTATCCGATGTGTTTCAAGAGCGTTCGAGAGACGCGGGTAGTGGTCTGGCACATGTGCAGGAACTGCTTGGCGCATGTCGGCATGCTCCAGCCAGACAGTCGATGCAAGTTTGCTGCTTTGCTCGCTCGGCATCAGTGCTGAATTCTTTGTGGCAACGCATAACGCTGCACTGAGTGAGTATTGTCGGATAACAGGCGCAAATACGCCGGATGCAGGAACAATTTCTCTTTACCCATGCGCTGCTCGTGCAGTACTCCGATATCCACCAGTTCACGAAGATAACGCGCCGCAGTTTCACGCTTGGCGATGCCGGCATCCACCACGTTTTGAATGCGACAGTTTGAATGCGACAGTAAGGCTGGCTGAAAAGCACATCCACCAGTTCGCGGCTATAGTTTTTTGGGCGCTCGGCACGAACCCACTCACACGCATGCTCATGCAGGTGCCGAATGGCCTCGATCTTGGCGCCGGTCCAGCGTGCGGTATCGGCCACCGCATCCAGCATGTAAGCGACCCATTCGGCCCATGCGCCTTCGTGCGTGACAGCCAGCAGCAAACGGTAGTAATCGGCCTTGTGCTCGATGATGTAACGCGACAAGTACAGCACGGGCTGGTCCAGCAGATCCTGCTCGACCAGCATCAATAGATTGAGCACACGTCCAGTGCGCCCATTGCCGTCGGTGAACGGATGGATGGCCTCGAATTGATAGTGCGCCACTGCCATGCGAATCAATGGGTCGATCTCGGGCGCGTCATGGATAAAGCGCTCCCAATTGGCCAGCTTTTCGCGTAACACCGCCTCGCCGACCGGGGGCGTATAGATCACGTCACCGGTCTGCTGATTAGCCAATGCAGTGCCGGGTACACGCCGGACCTGCATTTCTGCATTCTTGATGCGAGTGCACACGATCTCTGCGGTGCGGGTGGAGAGCGGGCGCGTACGCAGCGAAATAAAGCCCTCCTGCAACGCGGTGCGATAGCGCAAGGCTTCTCGCGTTGCGGGATTGGCAGCGTCTTGATGCTCGGCGTAGCGAAACAGCTCATCCGTGGTGGTGACGATGTTCTCGATCTCCGAACTCGCCTGTGCTTCCAGGATGGGAATGGTATTGATCAACACCGCCGGATTTGGCAAATGTCCTGTGGCTTGGCGAAGCGATGCCAATGCCTTGTGTGCCTCAATACACGCCTTGAGCAACCCCCGGGTCTCAAGCTCCACAGCAGGCGGCAGCGGTGGCAGGTCGTTGTACGGACGCTGAGGATCCATGCGATGCGCTCATGTCGACGGAATCGACATAATGCCTGCGTCATGTCGAAAAAAATTGAATCTCATACTTGACGAGACAGCCCTGATGCCCAATCAGCGCCTGGAGCGGGCTGGAACGTGGCAACCGCTCGCCGAAAAGCTGGCCATCCCATATCTGAGATGGCCGTGCGGCTTCACCAAACCACTTCCGCCATCGCGCAGTTCAGGCCGGACCCAATGCCCATCAGCGCAATCCGGTCGCCCTTCTTCAGGCGGCCGAGCTCCTTGAGCTTGCTGAGCACGATCGGCACCGACGCCGGGCCGATGTTGCCGTGCTCGCCGAAGATGGTCATGACCTTGGCCGGGTCGATGCCGAACGACTTCACAAACGAGGCGGTATGCGGGCGGCTGACCTGATGGATCACGAACTGATCCAGCTCGTCCACCGCCCAGCCCATCGCCTGCTTGGCGGCCAGGAAGGTCTTCTGCGCCAGCTTGATGCCTTCGATCAGCAGCAGCTTGGTGTCGGTGACCATGCGGTCCAGGTTGCCCCGGCACAGCGTGTTCCACTCGGTGGCCGAGCGGGTCACGCCACCCTTGTAGCGGGGCGCGTCGGGCACCAGCTCGGTGCGCGCCATCACCATGGCGGCGGCACCGCAACCCAGGGTCAGCGCGGCGAGTTCGTTGCGGAACTCTTCCTCGGTGACGTCCGGCGAGGTCATGCGCTCCAGCGTCTTTTCGTAGACCAGGTTGGCGGTCTCGCCGTCCACGACCAGCGCGTAGTCGATCTCGCCACGCTCCAGCATGCGGGCAGCGATGTCCATGCCGTTGATGAAGGCAAGGCAGGCGTTGGCCACGTCGAAGGTCACGCAGTGGTCGCCCATCCCCAAGTTGCCGGACACGATGGAAGCCGTGGACGGCTCCAGGTAGTCGCGGCTCACAGAGGTGTTGACCAGCAGGCCGATCTTTTCGATGCCGATCCCGGCGTCGATCAATGCCTTGCGTGCGGCCAGCGTGGCGGCGTCCGATGCCTGGACATCCTGGTCCCACAAGCGCCTTGCATGGATACCGGCAACGTCGCCCAACACGTCGGTCTTGATCCCGAGGCGGTCGTAGGTGGGTTGCAGGCGCTCGTTGATTTCCTTGGAAGTCAGCGTGTGCGGCGCATCAATATGCGCCAGTCCCGCGATGGAGACATTCTGGAAGAGCATCGAAATAGCGCCATAGCGTCAGGCGAGGGGGAGCTAGTCTAGCTGCTGGCCGCTTTTACCGCATCTTTACAATTGAACCGGCCGCGCCCCAGCCCAACGGTTCAGCGCGGCGGGCAGCGGAACGCATTGAAGCGCTGGCTGCCATCAGCGGGCTGGCCCTGCGCCTGGACCGTGTTGGCATTGGCGCCCGGTGCCTCGTTGCGTGCCAGCGTCTCCAGCTCTTCCTGCACCCGCAACGGGTTGCGGTGATAGAAACCGACCTTGCTCTTGACCGACACCAGCACCTCACCCTGCTGCTGACATCCAGCGGGCACAGGGCCTGCGGGCAGGACCTGCACGCTCTTGCCACTTTGTTCGATCGGCACCCAGGTGCAGGCCGCAGTCGTGGTGGCAAGCAGAACAGACAGCATCAGCACGCGCATAAGTCTTAGACACCTGTGGGGTAAAGCCGGATTGTGCCGCAGTTACTTGCCGGCAATCAGGGCGTGCCGCGTGCAGGCCACCGACTCATTCAGCGCACTGAATATCGCCACCACCACAACGACGTCTCCATTGCGCTGGCTACGGGCGCCGAACGCGGACACTGCTGTGCGCGACAACTCCCTTTGGAATCAACGTACCGATGCTGGCACGCCGTTTTGCGGCACTTCACGCGCAAGCAGACCAGAAGCGTAACAAAGACCTCTCATCTGACTTCAAGCTGAATAAATAAAAAGCACTACGAACGTCCTTGCGCTCCCGAAACGGGGTACTGCATTAGTACATCACCACTGACAAAATACACCAATAGACCTCACCGTGAAGACCCAGACCCTGCGCATCGCCCTCTCGGCCGCCCTGCTGCCGGCACCGCCCTGGCCGTTGGTGCCCAGGCCATCAGCCTGACCTCGTTGGAGACAGCGCAGGTCCGCCCGGCCGCCGACCAGATCGCCCCGCAGACGCTGAAGCGCAACAGCGATATCCCCACCCTAAACGCCGTGCAGGTGCGTCCGTCGGCCGAGGTTGGCCGCACTCGCCGCCGAACAGGCTGGCCCGCGCATCGCCACCCTGGCGACCGTGCAAGTCCGCCCCTCGGCCGAACAGCGCGCCGACCTGGTGGTTCGCAGCACCGCATCCAGCCTCGGGCCAGGCCGCTACCGGGATCTGTGCGCTGATGGGTCAGGTCATCGTCAACTTGCCGGTGCCGCAG
This sequence comes from Xanthomonas populi, assembly GCF_002940065.1. Classification (GTDB taxonomy): domain Bacteria; phylum Pseudomonadota; class Gammaproteobacteria; order Xanthomonadales; family Xanthomonadaceae; genus Xanthomonas; species Xanthomonas populi. Next base: position 4,098 of record NZ_MDEJ01000082.1, on the reverse strand, counting down.
TTGCAGCCTTCGCCGGTCGAGCTGGAAGCGCGCGTCAGCGCCAGCCTCAGCCTTTAAGAACGCGCGCAGCTACACTTGCGCTCATGTCAGCCCCCGTCCTTGATGTCATCCTGTTTCAACCGGAAATTCCGCCCAACACGGGCAACGTGATTCGCTTATGCGCCAACACCGGCGCGCGCCTGCACCTGATCGAGCCACTCGGCTTCTGCCTCAGCGACAAGCAGCTCAGACGCGCCGGCCTGGACTATCACGAGTACGCAAACCTGCAGGTGCATGCCGACCTGCCCACCGCACTGGCCACAATCGCGCCCAACCGCGTGTTTGCGCTGAGCACCCGCAGCACCGTGCGTTACGACACACCGCAGTTCGCCGATGGCGATGCCTTTTTGTTTGGCCCGGAAACCCGCGGCTTACCGGCCGACGTGTTGGAATCCATTCCGCCACAGCACCGGCTGCGCCTGCCGATGCGCCCGGACAACCGCAGCCTCAATCTGTCCAATACGGTTGCGGTGATGGTGTTCGAAGCCTGGCGTCAGTGGGACTTCAGCGGCGGTCGGTGAGTCGCGCGATCACAGCGATGCTGGATCGGTCGCTGCTAGCAACAAGCCGCACTGTGCTGCTCACCAACCGCCGCCACACTGCGTCAGCGCATATTGGTCTTGACCAGATCAATCACCTCATCACCGCGCCCACTCATCACCGCCTTGAGCAGATATAGGCCCATGCCCTTGGCCTGCTCCAGCTTGATCGCCGGCGGCACTGCCAGTTCCTGCGTGGCGATGCGCACATCCACCAAAGCTGGGCCTGAATGCGCAAAGGCCTGCCGCAACGCACGCTCCAGCTGCGAGGACTCATCGACACGGATGCCCAAGATGCCCATCGCATTACTCATCGCAGCGAAGTCCGGATTCCGCAACTCGGTGCCGGTGTCCAGATAACCGGCGGCCTTCATCTCCATCGCCACAAATCCCAGCGACGCATTGTTGAATACCACGATCTTCACCGGCAGACGCAGCTGCGCCAGCGAGATGAAGTCGCCCATCAACATCGCAAAGCCGCCATCGCCAGAGAGCGAAATCACCTGGCGGCCCGGAAACGCCGCCTGCGCGCCCAGCGCCTGCGGCATCGCATTGGCCATCGAACCGTGATTGAACGAGCCCAGCAATCGGCGTTGTCCGTTCATGCGCAGATAGCGTGCGGCCCACACTGTTGGCGTGCCGACATCACAGGTAAACACCGCATCCTGGTCGGCAATCTGGCTGATCATCCGCGCCACGAATTGCGGATGCAGCGGCTCGCCCGGGTCTGCCGGCACCGCCAGATCGTCCATCCCTTCGCGCGCCTTGCGGTAATGCGCAAGCGATTTATCCAGGAAGTCGCGTTTTTCGCGCCGCCGCAAGTGCGCCAGCAAGGCGGTAATGGTTTCGCCCACATCCGCAGCAATGCCCAACTGCAGTGGCGTGCGCCGCCCCAGCGCGCTCGGATCGCGATCCACTTGCACGATGGTCGCGTCCTTCGGGTAGAACTGCCGATACGGAAAATCCGTGCCCAACATGATCAAGGTGTCGCAGTTGAGCATTGCGTGGTAGCCGGAACTGAAACCGATCAAGCCGGTCATGCCGACATCGAACGGGTTCTCCCACTCCACATATTCTTTACCGCGCAAGGCATGCACGATCGGCGCACCCAAGGTGTCGGCCAATGCCACCACCGCATCGTGCGCACCCGCGCAGCCACTGCCGCACAACAGCGTGATCGCTTCGCTCTGCTGCAACAACTCGGCCAACTGCGCCACGTCTTCGGCGGCCGGCAACACGCGCGGCTGGCGCAGTTGCGGCCAGGCAGTGGACACCTGCTTGTCGATTTCCAGCAGCGCGATATCGCCCGGGATCACCACCACCGCCACACCCTGCTGCAGGAGGGCGGTGCGCAGTGCCCGATGCAGCACTTCCGGCAGCTGCGCCGGGTTGGTCACCAATTCCACGAAGTGGCTGCACTCGCGGAACAACTCTTGCGGATGGGTCTCCTGAAAATAATTCAGCCCGATCTCGGACGAGGGAATATGCGCGGCGATCGCCAGCACCGGCTGACGGCTGCGATGGCCATCGAACAGCCCGTTGATCAGATGCAGATTGCCCGGCCCGCAACTGCCGGCACACACCGCCAGCTGCCCGGTCACTGCAGCCTCGGCCCCGGCGGCAAACGCGGCAACTTCCTCGTGGCGCACATGCATCCACTCAATCGTCTGCATCTCGCGCAAGGCATCGGTCAAGCCGTTGAGGCTGTCGCCGGTCACCCCCCAGATCCGCTCCACCCCCGCGCTCTGCAGCGTCTCGGCCAGAAACCGCGCCAACGTCTTTTTCTTCGCCACGATGCAGCTCCACACGCTTGTCAAGTGGCTAGCTTTGCAGCGCGGATGTATGCCCAGCGTCTAGTCGCAACGTGCAGTCAGTCTTCGGCATGCATATGGTGGTGAACTGCGTGGCTGGAGACTGATGAGCTGGCTGTGGTCACATCGGCCAATATTGATACGGTTTTCGAATTGCATCTAGCGCGCGAATTAAGCCGACGCGGCAATACTTGCAACTGATCCTCACGGCACCCGGACCAAATTCGTCAACTGCGGGTCGGCTGTCACCTTGACCAGTTTGCCGCTGGGGCCGAACTGCACCTGATACTCGCAGAAGCTGTCGCGCCAGAAGCGCCAAAGTGAAGATTTCCAGATTCGGGTTGTCGCTGCTGATCGGGTAGCCGACCGCCATGAGCACCTGTTCGCGGGTCATGCTGCCGGTGAGCTTGCCATCAACGATGGCCTGGCGAATCCTGGGCGGGAAGATCGCAAGCTTGAGCTTGGGGTCGGCAGTGACGACGAAGCGGTGTTGTCCAGGTCGCGGCTGTGGTCGTTGCCGATGGATTGCTTTCGCCGGCGATCTTGAGGTTGACGCGGTTGCGGCCCAAGCCGGTGACGCTGACCGGGGTGCCGACCGGGAGCACACGTTTGCCGTCTTCGGCGTAGTTGCTGTCGCTGATCCAGCTGCCGTCGGTGCGCAGGTTGCAGCACAGGAAGCCGTCGTACTTGGCGACGTCGGCGGCCGTGGCCAGGTTGGAGGCGGTAAGCAGGCTCAGGGCCAGCAGGGAAGAACGCAAACGCATCGTAAAGACTCCTTTCTCGACTGCAGTGGTCGCGCGGCAATGGTGGGATCGGGCGCGCCGCCGTTTTCCCAACGACGCGCAGGCATTGCCGCAGCTTGGGGCGGCTTGGCAAGCGCGCCGGGTGACGCGACCGGGGCGGGTTTGTGTATGCTCGGAGCCGTGGAGACCCTCTCACCCGCCGAGATTGCCGAGCAGATCGCCGAGTTGCGACGCGCCCACCGCGCGTTGGACGAGGAGATTCAGCGCGTGCCCGCGAACGTGGAGGACGAGCTGCAGATGAAGCGCTTGAAGAAGCGCAAGCTGCATCTGAAGGACTGCATTACGCGGCTGGAGATGGAGCTGGTGCCTGACGAGCCGGCGTGAGGTTTGAGTGTGCGGCGGCTTGAGCTTGCTTTGCGTTGGCCGGTATCAGCGTTGCGGTGCCAGACGGTTGGGTCGGTCGGTGATGCAGGCAGGGTGTGTCTGATGGCAGCTGCAGGCTTGGGCTGAGGCGCGTTGCGTTGGTCGCTTGGGCCTTACTCTCACCCCCACCCCTCTCCCGCCGGTAGAGGGGATTTTGGCACTTTGTTTGTGGGCGCAAGCGTTGTCGTCGAGCGGTCTGCGCCTTGTCTTTAGGGAAGGTCTGAACAACTATCTGGCGGCGTCAGCTGCCGCCGGACAGCATGATGCTTTGGCCGGCAATCACTGCCGGCGCACCATCCATAGATTGGATAGCGCAAACAGCGTCAGCACCTGCGCGGTGTTCTTCGCCAAGCCGCGATAGCGGACCTTGACGTCACCAAACTGGCGTTTGATCACCCGAGACGGATGTTCCACCTTCGCCCGCAAGCTGGCCTTGGTGTGCTCCCAGCGCTTGGCCCACTGTAACTCGCGCGCGTTCTTGATCTGCTTGAGCTTGGACGGCTTCTCTGCAATCAGGTAGCGCAACTTGCGCTTGCGCGCCAT
>NZ_MDEJ01000081.1 GCF_002940065.1 Xanthomonas populi | reverse complement strand
CTGATCATGTCTGTCGTTCTCCGCTGGCAGGGCGTCAAGTCAATGATGGCAGATTGCTGGGGTTTTTAGAGGCTCCTTTAGGTGACAATCGCGTTTTGACAGGTGCACACCCTACTGGCCGAAAGGGTGTTGCACTTCAAACTTGAGACGGCCCGGTATGTGTGCGGTGGCGCCGCAACTGTGACCGGTGCGCACCTTGCGACCGGTGGTGGCGTTGACGGCAACGGTGGTCTGCACGTTTGCTTCGCTGGTGTCGTTGTTTCCGCTGGATGCAGGCCGTGTGCTGCTGGATGCGCAGACCTGGGCCTCGCGCAATGTCGGTTGGTACCACCTGTTGGCGATGACGGTGTACCTGGTGTTCGTGTTAGGCGTGGCCTTGTCCAGCTACGGCACCATCAAGCTCGGCGCCGATCACGACAAACCGGAATTCAGCTATCTGTCCTGGGCCGGCATGTTGTTCGCTGCGGGCATCAGCATCACGCTGTTCTTCTTCTGCGTCTCCGAACCGCTCACCCATTATCTGCAACCGCCACAACGCGGCACCGGCAGCGACGAAGCCTCCGCACGGCAGGCGATGCAGTTGCTGTTTCTGCATTGGGGCCTGCATGGTTGGGGCGTGTTTGCGCTGGCGGCGATGGCACTGGCCTACTTCGCGTTTCGCCACAACCTGCCGCTGGATTTGCGCTCGGCGCTGTATCCGCTGATCGGCCAGCGCATCAACGGGCCGATCGGTTACACCGCGGATGCCTTGGGCATCGTGACCACCGTGTTCGGTTTGGGCGCGGGCACGGGTTTGGGTGCTGCATCTCAATGCCTGCCTGAGCACCTTGATGGAGGTGCCGCACGCGCATTGGGTGCAGGTGGCGCTGATCCGTGGCGATGATGGGCGCGGCAATTCTGGTGGCGGTCTCCGGCGTGGAAAAGGCGTGCGCTGGATGTCGGACATCAACATGCTGCTGGCGATCGCGCTGCTGCTGTTCATGCTGTTCGCCGGCCCCACGCAATATCTGCTCAACGCGTTGATGCAGAACCTGGGCGACTGCCTGGGCAGTGTGGTCAACAAGAGTTTCGACGTGTATGCCTACGGTAGCCGCAGCGACTGGCTGGGCAACTGGACGGTGTTCTATTGGGCCTGGTGGATCGGCGGGGCACCCTTCGTTGGGCTGTTTATCGCGCGCATGCCGCGCGGCCGCACCACTGGCGAATTTGTCCTAGGGGTGTGAATGATCCCGCCCGGATTCACCCTGGCGTGGCGGTCGATCTTCGGCAACAGCGCGCTGCATCAGCTGCTGCATCACGGCCAGGGCGCACTGGCGCAAGAGGCCATCGATGCGCAGCAGACGGTGCTGTATTCGTTGCTGCAGGCTACCCGTGGAGACGCACGGTGATCACGGTAACGGTGGCGATCAGTTTCGTGTTGTTCATCACTTCAGACGATTCCGGCACGGTGGTGGTATCCGCCTTGTCATCGCACAGCAGCGAGCCGCACAACGATGGCCCGCGCTGGTTGCGCGTGTTCTGGGGCGTGTTCACCGCAAATGCTATTACCGTGCCGAAGTGTATTTGTACGAAGGCAGCTCAGGACTACGACTTGGTCGGTTACAGCCGCGAACAGATCATCAACGACATCATCGATCAATACGAGCGCCACCTGCAGTCTCTGCATCTCACGCACTGAGGTGCCATCGCTGCGGCGTGCCCCCCCACATGAGGCTTGTCATGCCACGTTTCCCGACCAGCTGCTCTACATCGGCAGCCGTTATGTTCCCGCCTGCGGTGTTCGATGCCGTGCTCCATTGCAGACGCGACTGAAGAGATGCACGAAGGCATAGCGGTCGGAAATTCGGTTGGTGGACTGGATGCCGTTATCCGTCAGCACCGCCTGCGGGGCCTAGGGCACCGCCTGGATCACATTGCGCAGGAACTGCGCTGCAACCAGCTTGCTGGCCGAGGGATGGAGTTCGGTGAGCGAAAATTTGGACGTTTTATCGATGGCCACGAACAGAGAGCGCTTGCACTGGGCCGTCTGCACCTGTGCAATGTCGATGTGGAAGTCGCCAATCGGATCGTTTTTGAACCGCTTCTTGGCGGCTTTGTCGCCTNCGCTGCAGGCAGCGGTGCAGCGATGAGCGCGTCAGATGCGGGATGCTCGGCTGCAGTGCGTAGAGACAGTCGTCCAGCGGCAGCAACGTGTGCTTGCGGAAAGCGACGATCGCCGCCTCATCCGCAACGGACAACACGGTGGAACGCGGCGGCGGCGGCCCGGTTGGCACATCTGCAACCGAGGTCCGCTTCTTCCACTTCGCCACCGTCTTGTGATGGATGCCGTAACGCTTGGAAAGCGCTCTCAGGCTCTCTTGACGCTGTTGTATCGCTCGACCGATCGCCTCTGTCGTGGTGGCGCTCCCATGCAGAACCTGGCCCATCGTGCTTGCTTCCATTCGAGGGAAAAGAGTGCACCATCAAAGCCCGGGATCAAACACCTAGAAGATCAGCCTGTTACTGCGATAGAGATTGGACATCGCACATGCGAGCTGCAGCGCAGCAGCCGTGGATGCACGCAGGCATCCGCACAGACCACATCATCAACCGTAACGAACGCAGCCCATCAGCAAGCGCTGATCGCGCTCAGGAGAACCCTTCGAAGAACAACTCGATCGCCATCACCAACGCATCTTCGCGGCCGGTGTTGGAGGGGTAGTAGCGCGGGCGCCGTCCGATTTCGTTGAAGCCTTCGGAGTGATACAGCGCGATCGCCGAGGAGTTGGAGGGGCGCACTTCCAGAAACGCACGCCGCGCCCCACGATCGCAGGCGCCCTTGATCAGGGCGCGCAGGAATACGCGGCCATGGCCTTGCGATTGCGCTTCCGGTGCGATGCAGACGTTGAGCACGTGCGCCTCGTCGGCGGCAATGCTGATCACGCCATAGCCGATGACCTGACCGCCCTGCTCCATCACCCAGCCGGGGTAGCCGGCCTGCAGGCAGTCGCGAAAGATGCTGCGCGTCCACGGAAACGGATAGGCGAGATGCTCGATCTCCATCACCACGTCCAGATCGCTCTCGCGCAGCGCGCGCAGCGCTGTGGGCAGGGGCGCGTTCAACGCGCTCACGCCGGGTCCTGACGTCGCCGTAGCGCACGCAACTGCGGCCACAGCGCGCGCTTGGCCACCGGATTGCCACGCAGCTCGGCCAGCGGCCAGGTGGCCATCAAGGCCTGGGTATTCGGATCGCCGGGGTTGCAGCCGGAAGCGCGCAACAACGCGATCTGCAAACGATCCGGCAGCCCAACGCGATTACGCCGCTGCGGCCCGGGCGACGGCGCTGTGTTGCTCGCACGCGGCGCCTCGGTTGGTGCAGCCGGAGCCGTGCGTCGTACCGCAGGCGAAGCTGACTGGGCCACCGATGGCGCCTGCGCCGCACGCTCAGCACGCACCGGCGCGCTTTCGACCACCTCGGCAGGCGCAGGCAGCGCGTCCAGCGTGTTGCGGTCCAGATACACGGTGTAGCCCAACGCCTGCAGATACGAGACCTGCAGATCGGACCACATCGGCGCGGACGCCCCCTCACTCATGACAACCTGCCCTTGAAAGCGTGCTCATGAAAGCGTGTTCACGGCAGCTCGGGCACGCGCCGCCAGCGCCGCCACAGCCACATCACCGGGCCGGACAGCGCATACAGCACGCCGATCACCAGCAGCGAACGGGCCAGATCGATCACCAGCAGCGCGATCACCACCGTGGCGATCGCCAGCGCCAGAAACGGCACGCGGTCGGCACGCGGACCACGCGCGCCGCCCTTGAAGCTCCAGAAGCGGATCCGGCTGACCATCAGCAAGGCCGAGACCACCGTCACTGCCAGCGCCAGATAGCGCAGCTGCTCGCCATCAAAGCCCAGGCTGTCGTCGGCAAAGGCCCACACGAACGCCATCATCAGGCCGGCCGCAGCGGGGCTGGCCAGACCGATGAACCAGCGCTTGTCGACCACGCCCACTTGCGTGTTGAAGCGGGCAAGCCGCAATGCAGCGCAGGCCGCATAGAGAAAGGCGGCCGACCAGCCGACCCGGCCCATCACGTTGCTGTCGTACTTCAGCGCCGACAGCGACCAGTGGTACATCACCAGCGCCGGGGCCATGCCGAAGCTGACCAGATCGGCCAGCGAGTCGTACTGCACGCCGAATTCGCTGCTGGTATTGGTCAGGCGCGCGACCCGGCCGTCCAGCCCGTCCATCACCGCAGCCACGAACACCGCCATGGCCGCCTGGACGAATTGCCCATTGGCGGCGGCGATGATGGCGTAGAAACCGGAAAACAGCCCGGCGGTGGTGAACAGATTCGGCAGCAGGTAAATCGTGCGCGAGCGCGGGGGCGGTCTCATTTCATCCATGCGACAAGTGTAGGGCCTGAGGTCCGTTCGGCGGTAGCGCCCCTTGCCCTTGATGCACACGCTGGGCAGGATCACTTGCCAGCACGGGCCGCGGATGCTGCAATCGCCGCAGGAATCATCCAGGGGAAGCCTCATGCACCTGTCATCCGGGCTCTGCGCCCTGTTGATGCTGGTCAGCGCCGCCGCTGGCGCGACCGATCTCTATAAGTGGAAGGACGCTAAAGGCGTGACCCACTACACCGAAACACCGCCGCCGAACGGCCAGCGCTACGAATCGCGCCGGATCGATGCGCGCAGCGGCACCGCCGCCATCGCCGCGCCAGAAGCCGCAGCCCCCGAATCGGCCGACTGCCTCACCGCACGCCGCAATCTGGAGCTGCTCCGCGGCAAGGGCGAGCTCACCATGGGCGCCGGCACCGACGGCAAGCCCGGCACCCCGCTGGACCCGGATGCCCGCACCGCGCAACGCAACCTCGCCGAAGCGGCCGCCAAGGCCTATTGCAAGCCCGCACCGACCCGTGACGGCCCGGCCGCCTGAGTTCCAGGGACCGGCCCTGCGCCAGTCAACACGCGCCAGTCCAGCTGCGTTAATCCACCTACGGCAGCCAATGCGTTTGCCACGCATGCGGCCGGCGCCACTGACCGGCAGGGCGCGACACTGGCAAACTAGGGGCTTTCCGCCCAAGCGAAGCCCGATGCGTCTTTCCCAGTTCCACCTGCACACCACCAAGGAAACCCCGGCCGAGGCCGAGTTGGTCAGCCACCGTCTGATGCTGCGCGCGGGCATGATCCGCAAGCTGGCCTCCGGGCTTTACACCTGGTCGCCGCTGGGCCTGCGCGTGCTGCGCAAGGTCGAGGCCATCGTGCGCGAAGAGATGAACCGCGCCGGGGCGGTGGAAGTGCTGTTCCCCACCATCCAGCCGCGCGAGCTGTGGGACGCTACCGGCCGGTGGGAAAAGTTCGGCGGGCAGTTGCTCAAGATCACCGACCGCAAGGAGCAGGAGTTCTGCTACAGCCCCACCGCCGAAGAAGCAGCGGCCGAGTTCGCGCGCCAGGAGATCAACAGCTACAAGCAGCTGCCGCTGAATTTCTATCAGATCCAGACCAAGTTCCGCGATGAGATCCGCCCGCGCTTCGGCGTGATGCGCGCGCGCGAGTTCTTGATGAAGGATGCCTATTCGTTCCATCTCACCGATGCGGACATGGCGCGCGAATACGACAACATGCGCGCGGCCTACACCCGCATCTTCACCCGCCTGGGGCTGGAATTCCGCGCCGTGCAGGCCGACTCTGGCGCCATCGGCGGCGATGCCTCGCAAGAATTCCACGTCATCGCCGCCTCCGGCGAAGACGCGCTGGCGTTTTCCACGGGCTCGGATTACGCCGCCAACGTGGAAACCGCAAGCGCCGCCCTGCCCGCCCCGCGCGCCGAGGCTGGCGAGGCGATGCGCCAGGTCGAAACGCCCACCCAGAAGATCTGCGAAGACGTCGCCCAGTTGCTGGGCATCGCGCTGCAGCGCACGGTCAAGTCGGTGGCGGTGATGACCGAGGCCGGCTTCGTGCTGGTGCTGGTGCGTGGCGATCACGCAGTCAACGAGATCAAGCTGGGCAAGGTCGCTGGCCTGGCCGGTTACCGGATGGCCAACGAGGCCGAAATTCGCGACCACCTCGGCTGCGAACCTGGCTTCCTCGGCCCGGTGAACACCGCGCGCCCGGTACGCGTGGTGGCCGACCGCGATGTTGCAGCACTGGCCGATTTTGTGGTTGGCGCCAATGTGCCCGGCGCGCATCTGGCTGGCGTCAACTGGGGCCGCGACCTACCCGAACCGGACACTGTTGCCGATGTGCGCAACGTCATTGAAGGCGAACGTGCGGCAGATGGCGGCGAACTGCGGCTGGCCCGTGGCATCGAAGTAGGCCATGTGTTCCAGCTGGGCAGCCAGTACGCGCAAGCGCTGCAGGCCACCGTGATCGACGAGAACGGCAAGCTCGCGGTGATGAAGATGGGCTGCTACGGCATCGGTATTTCGCGCATCGTGGCCGCAGCAATCGAACAGAACCACGACGACGCCGGTATTGTCTGGCCCGCGCCGATGGCGCCGTGGCAAGTGGTAGTGTGCGTGATCAACCCAAAACAGGACCCGCAGGTGATTGACGCAGCCAGCGCCGTTTTGGATGAATTGATCGCCGCAGGGATCGAAGCCGCACTGGACGATCGCGGCCTGCGTCCGGGCGCCATGTTTGCCGATATGGAACTCTTGGGCATTCCGCATCGGGTAGTTGTCTCAGAACGCGGATTGGCGGCCGGCACATTTGAATATCGCGCGCGCATCGCCGAGGCGGCAGAAAACCTGGATAAGGCCGGGTTATTCTCCCGCCTGGGACATTGATCAAACACCCCGAATCCGCTTCAAACAGATGAACACAAGGCGCCGAATTATTTCGGCGCATTTGTCATGCGGGTTTTCTGACATTATTATGGACAGCACTGCCATGGACCGGCATTCTTTCCTCTCTCATTTTCCGGAGTAGTGATGTCGATCGATCTTAGCGGCCTGTCGGCCAAGCAGTTGGGTGCACTGATCAAGAATGCGAAGAAGCAGCAGACGGTGGTTGCCAAGCGCACCCCGATCGCAAAGGTCCGCACGCAGCTGACCCGCGCCGCAAAAGCGCATGGTTATTCCATTGAAGAAGTGTTTGGCGCTTCCGCCACTGCCAGCGCTGGTCCGGGTCGTCCGGCTGCTGCTGCCAAGCCGGGCCCGCGCGCTGGCCGCAAGCTGGGCAAGGTTCCGCCGAAGTATCGCAATCCGGCCAATCCCCAGGAAGCCTGGACCGGCCGTGGCAAGCAGCCGCGCTGGCTGGCCGAATTGACCGCCGCTGGCAAGAAAGTTGAAGACTTTCTGATCAGCAAGGTCGGCGCAAAAAAGACCCCGGCCAAGAAGACCTCGGCACGTGAGGCCGTCACCAAGCGCGCTACCAAGAAGTCCAAGGCCGCTTGATTAAAACCAATAAAAACGCCGGCATTGCCGGCGTTTTTATTGCGCGCTTTTCCTGCCGCTCATAAATTCTTGCGGGCCGGAATCAACAGATTGCCAAACAGCAATCCGGCCATCAATGCCATCACGATATTGGTCACTGCCAATAGTGCCGCTTGCCCGACGCTGACATCCTGCTGCTGCACCAAGGTGAGAAATCCGCGCAGGCTGGTACTGCCCGGAACCAGCATGATGATGCCCGGCAAACGGATCAAGGCACCAGGCCTTTGTACCACCCGCCCGAAGAGATTACCGGCGGCAGTCAAGGCCATGGCCGAGGCGAATACGCCAGCTGGGCCACCCCAGGCATGCCCCGCATAACGCGCAATGACATAACCGGACATGGCTGCGGCCATGATCCATGGATAATCGCGTCGACTGGCTTTGAACAACACCGCGAACGCATACGCGGCTACCAGCAGCGAGGCCCATTCCACCCAACTGGCCTGCGGACGCACTGCAGCAACTTGCGGCTGCAGGCCGACCAGTTGCGTCAGCATCACCGCAATCACCGCACCGACGGTGAGCTTGAGCACGGTAGTCACCGCACCGGCCAGGCGCGCGGTTCCGGACACCCAATGCTGGCTGGCCAGCTCGTTGAAGGCATTGGTCAGCGACATGCCGGGCAGCAGCACCACCAGCGAGGCGATGATCACCGTATTGAGATTCAACGGGCCGAGTAGCGAGGCGACCACCGTCGCTACCACACCGGCCAGCAAGCCGGCCAATGCTTCGCCGACCTCCTTGGTGGCCGGGCGCTTATCGGTGTATTGGGTCAGCAGCCCGATCGACATACCGATCGCGCCAGCGGTGGCGATATCCAGCCACGGCAATTTCCATAGCCCGGCCACGCCGGCAGCCGCTAGCCCGAATGCCAGCACCTGCATGGCCTTGCCACGCCGATCCACCTCGCGGTCCAACCGGCGCAGCGCCGTATGACCCTGCGCGATGCTCATGCGTCCATTGGCCACACTGTCGGCGATGTAATCGGCCACGCTGAGTTTGTAGAGATCGTTCTCGCCCGGGGCCAGCCGGATCACCCGGGTGATGTCACTGGAGCCGATCGACTTGGTCGGGTCGCTGAAGCTCAAGATAATGCCGGTGGGATTGGACCAGGGCTCGCAGTCCAGGCCCAGCTTCTGCGACAGCCCGATCACCGCGGCCTCCAGCCGCTGCGCGGTGGTGCCATAGGTATGCAGGCGCCCGGCGATTTCCGAAACGAAGGCGACGCGCTGCGCGTAGGTGGCGCTGGCGGACGGTTGGACGAGGGTGGCAGCGGACATGCGTGGCGGGTCGGATCGGAGAAACGCCGTCTGGCGAGGCGACCAGTGTATGCCGCAGTGCGCGCGGCCGGCGCCCGGATCGCCCATGCCGGAGCCGCAGGTGCGAAGCGTCCCCAACATTTGCTCACGCTGGCCGCTGTATGCTGGCGCCACGGACAGGCCACCCATGATCAAATCGCAACCTCCCCGCATCGAACAAGACTCGCAGGATCACGTACAGGTCCGCCTTGCTGGCAGTTGGGTACTGGCGACCGCATTGCCCCAGGCAGAACTGCTGCAGGCCGTGCCCGATGGCATCCGTCGCATCGACGCGCGCGGCATCGCACAACTGGATTCGGCCGGCGTGCTGCAGTTGCTGCGCTTTGCCAGCCGCATGGGATTGAAGGAAGACGCGATCGATTTGCGCGATGAGCACCAGGCCCTGGTGTGCACCATCGAAGAACTCAACGACGAGCGCCCCAAACCCAAAAGCGACTATGGTTTTGTCGCCGCGCTGGACCGTCTGGGCCGCACTACGCATGGCATCGGCCAGGGCATCCTGGAGTTGAACAGTTTTCTGGGCGAGAACCTGGTCAAGATCGCGCGCCTGATCCACGAGCCGCGCCGCTTCCGCCTGACCTCCACCGTGCACCACATGGAGCAGGTCGGTCTGGATGCGGTGCCGCTGGTGGTGCTGCTGTCCTACCTGGTAGGCGCGGTGATCGCGTTCCTGGGCTCGACCATCCTGCGCGACTTCGGCGCGGAAATTTATGTGGTGGAGCTGGTCAGCATCGCCTTCCTGCGCGAATTCGCGGTACTGCTGACCGCCATCGTGCTGGCCGGGCGCACTGCCAGCGCCTTCACCGCGCAGATCGGTGCGATGAAATCGCGCGAGGAAGTGGATGCCATCCGCACCCTGGGCCTGGACCCGATCGACCTGCTGGTGATTCCGCGCCTGCTCGCGCTGATCTTCACCCTGCCGCTGCTGACCTTCATCGCGATGATCGCCGGCCTGGCCGGTGGCGTGACGGTGGGTGCGTTCGATCTGGATATTCCGCCGCAGATGTATCTGGCGCGCATGCACGACACCATCCAGTTGCGGCACTTCCTGGTCGGCCTGTCGAAGGCGCCGTTGTTTGCGCTGGTGATCGGCCTGATCGGCTGTCTGGAAGGCTTGAAGGTCAGCGGCACCGCGCAGTCGGTTGGCGAGCGCACCACCTCCTCGGTGGTGCAGACGATTTCCTTGGTCATCATCCTCGACGCGATCGCCGCGCTGTGGTTCATGAAGATGGGGTGGTGAGGTGAGGCAGGGATTGGATAGTCGAGATTCGGGATTTGGGATTTGGGATTCGCCAAAGCAGGCGCGTGCAGCGTGCCCGGACTCATAGGGAAGGCGCACTGTGACTAATCCCGAATTCCCAATCACCGATCCCGAGATCGATACCGACGACGACCAGCTGGCGATTTCAGTGCGCGGGCTGACCAACCGCTTCGGTAGCCAGGTGGTGCACGAGGACCTGGATCTGGACGTGCGCCGCGGCGAGATCCTGGGCGTGGTCGGCGGCTCGGGCACCGGCAAATCGGTGCTGATGCGCAGCATCCTGGGCCTGCGCGAGCCGGACGCCGGCACGATCCAAGTGCTGGGAGTGGATGCGCGCTCAGGCCGCTTCGCCGACCGCCAGCACATCACCCGCAATACCGGCGTGCTGTTTCAGGACGGCGCGCTGTTCTCGTCGATGACCGTCGGTGAGAACGTGCAGGTACCGTTGAAGGAACATCACGGCGAGTTCCCGGAGCGCTGGTATTTCGAACTGGCGCTGCTGAAGATCAAGCTGGCCGGCCTGCCCGCCGATGCGCTGGACAAGCTGCCTTCGCAGTTGTCCGGCGGCATGCGCAAGCGCGCCGGTCTGGCGCGGGCACTGGCGCTGGACCCGCCGCTGTTATTTCTGGACGAGCCCACCGCTGGCTTGGACCCAATCGGCGCAGCCGCCTTCGACCGTTTGATCCGGACCCTGCAGCAGGCACTGGGCCTGACCGTGTTCCTGATTACGCATGACCTGGATACGCTGTACGCCATCTGCGACCGCATCGCGGTGCTGGCCGATCGCAAGGTGATCGCCAACGCGCCGCTGTCCGAAGTCGAACAGCTCGACCACCCCTGGATCCAGGAATATTTCCACGGTCCGCGCGCCCGCGCCGCGCGCGCGGCCAAGACCGACTCCACCGAGACCGCCTGAGCATGGAAACCAAAGCCAATTACGTCCTGATCGGCGCCTTCACCATCGTGGCAGGCCTGGCCCTGCTGCTGTTCGGGCTGTGGGCGGCCAAATATTCCTCCGACCGCACCTGGCAGCAATACCGGGTGGTGTTTCGCGAGGCAGTCACCGGCCTGACGGTCGGCAGCCCCGTGCAATACAACGGCATCGCGGTCGGCTCGATCACCGAGCTGACCCTGGCGCCGAACGACCCGCGCCAGGTCGTGGCCCACGTGCGGGTGAACTCCACCACGCCGATCAAGAGCGATACGCGCGCCAAGCTGGCTATCACCAGCCTGACTGGCCCGTCGATCATCCAGCTATCCGGCGGCACGCCCGAAGCGCCGTCGCTGACCACCATCGACAAGAGCGACGCCCCGATCATCCAGACCACGCCGTCGGCGCTGCAGAACATCACCGACACCGCCAACCGCATCGTCGAGCGCATGGACCAGATGCTCTCGGACAAGAACGTGGCCAGCATCACCGCCACCTTGCAGAACCTGGAAAAGATCAGCGGCGGCATCGCCGATCGCGACAACGGCATGCAGGCGCTGATCGTCAGCGCGCGCGATGCCGCACGCAATCTGGACGCCACGCTGACCACCACCAACGGCACCATCAAGCGGCTGGACCAGAACCTGGTGCAGCAGCTGCCGGGCATCCTGGAAAAGCTCGACGCCACCCTGGTCAAGCTGGATTCGGCCGCCGGCAACGCCGACACCATCCTTGGCGAGAACCGCGCCGCCATCAATAGCTTCGCCAATGATGGCCTAGGCCAACTCGGGCCCACGCTCACCGAGTTGCGCGGTCTGATCCGCGATCTGCGCCGGGTCAGCGACAAACTGGGCAACAACCCTGCGCGCTACCTGCTCGGCCGCGACGCACCCAAGGAGTTCGAACCGAAATGACTGCCATGCGCCTGTTGCGTCCCGTGTTGTGCGTTTCGTTGCTGGCGCTGGGCGGCTGCTCGGTCCTGACCGGCGGCGACCAGAAACCGGCCACGATCTACGCACCCACCGTGCGGATCACCCCAAACCCGTCCTGGCCGCAGGTGAGCTGGCAGCTCTCGGTGGCCAAACCCAGCACCGCGCGCGTCATCGACAGCCCGCGCATCAATGTGCGCCCCACCCCGGGCGAACTGCAGGTCTATCACGGCGCGGGTTGGGCACAGCCGGCCACCGACATGCTGGAAGACAGCGTGGTGCGCGCGTTCGAAGACTCCGGCAAGATTGCGGCGATTGCGCGCATCGGCGCCGGGATCCGCTCGGACTACAAACTGGCGATCGACGTGCGCCGCTTCGAAGCCGATTACGCCGGCCAGTCGTTGCCCTCGGCCACCATCGAACTCAACGCCAAGCTGCTGCATTCGTCGGATCAACGCGTGGCCGCCTCGCGCACCTTCCTGGTCGCACGCCCATCCACCAGCACCGACACCGCTGCGGTGGTCGCCGCCTTCGAGCAGGCGCTGACCCAGGTCACCACCGAGCTGGTGGGTTGGACCTTGATCACCGGTCAGCAGGACAGCCAGAACCTGCCGCGTTCGTTGTAAGTGCAAGCGACAGACTTGGAGCGTCTAACAAAACCACTTCAAGCCGGTCTACTGCAGGCCGGCTGATCTGCTGCCTGGCTGCAGGGCCCTTGCCTGCTCACCGTTGCGGGACCTTACGCGGCATGGATGCCGCGTAAGAGCTTACATGGATGTACTTGCAGCGTGTCACGCGACGGTGAGCGGGCAAGGGCCAGTCGAGATAGTCGGTGTGCAGGGTTTTAAAAAGCTACAGATCAACTCTCTGGTGCGGTGAGGGCACCGCACACTCGACCCACCTAGCGTTTGACCTGGCCTTCTGACTGCATCCACCAAGATGCGGACGACAAAACCACCGCACTCACCGCCAGGCGAGCGCTCGCTACGTTTTGTTAGCCGCTCTTATCGCTGGGATACGCGCATCGCGATCTGACGGAAGGTCAGATTGATGCGCTCGCCGACCGGCTTGGCGGTACGCGGCAACGCATGTCGGTAGTGCCGCTGCGTCTGGCCTCCCATCAGCAGGAGATCGCCGTGCCCCAATTCCAGCGTCTGTTTCAACGCCGCACCGTCGCGGCGCTTGAACGCGAAGCGCCGCGTCGCACCCAGGCTCAACGAGGCGATCAACGGCTGCGCGCCCAACTCCGGCTCATCATCGCTATGCCAACCTATCGCATCGTTGCCGCTGCGATAGCGATTGACCAGCACGCTGTTGAACCGCTGACCGGTCTCGGCCTGCAGTCGAGTGCGCAATGGCTGCAACGCGTCCAGCCACGGTTGCGGCGCGAACTGTGTGCCCGAGTAACGATAACTCGCCTCCGGATCGCCGATCCAACTGCTCAGACGCGGCGAGTCCACCACACGCCCGAACATCCGGATGCGATGCACCTCCCACTGCACCTGCGCCAGCAGCGCCTGCATGAGCGCATCGGCCTGCGCCGCCTGCAACCAGCCGCGACACCAACTGATCTCCGCTTGCGGCAATGCCACCCGAATCTTCATGCGGCAAACGCTAGCACGCACCCGCTGAGCGGTGCCGCGCGGTGCGGATGAATCGATCCGATTTGCCGCCGTCACACCGAATCCCGGAAAATGCGCGTTAGCCATCGAGCCAACGGGAGCGGAGCAATGTCGGAAGCGGGAGTCGGCGCACATGCGTCAGAGACGGTCGAGCGCGAGGTGATGGAGTACGACGTCGTCACCGTCGGCGCAGGTCCGGCCGGGCTGGCCTTTGCGATCCGGCTCAAGCAGCTCGATCCGAACATCAGCGTGTGCGTGATCGAAAAGTCCAGCACCATCGGCGCGCATATACTCTCCGGTGCAGTGATCGAACCGGGCCCGCTGGATGCCTTGCTGCCCGGCTGGCGCGACAACCCGCCGCCAATCTGCATGGCCGCCACCGACGACGAATTCTGGTTTCTCGGCAAGGACAGCGCGCACAAATTTCCGGTGGTGCCGCCGGGCATGCGCAACCACGGCAACTTCATCGTTAGCCTGGGCGCGATGTGCGCCTGGCTGGCGCCGCAGGCCGAAGCGCTGGGCGTGGAAATCTATCCAGGCTTTGCCGCTGCCGAAACCCTGCACGACGGCAAGGACCAGGTCATCGGCGTGCGCATCGGCGACATGGGCGTGGCCAAGGACGGAGCGCACAAGGCCGGCTACACCGCAGGTATCGATATCCGCGCCAAGGTCACCGTGCTGGCGGAAGGCGCGCGGGGGCATCTGACCAAACGCCTGCTCAGACGCTTC
The DNA here is from genome assembly GCF_002940065.1 of Xanthomonas populi. Classification (GTDB taxonomy): domain Bacteria; phylum Pseudomonadota; class Gammaproteobacteria; order Xanthomonadales; family Xanthomonadaceae; genus Xanthomonas; species Xanthomonas populi. Next base: position 4,066 of record NZ_MDEJ01000081.1, on the reverse strand, counting down.
GACCTCACTGCCGACGCCGATCCGCAGGGCTATTCGATCGGCATCAAGGAGCTGTGGCAGGTCCCGGAGGGGCGCGTCAGCCCAGGCAAGATCGTGCACACGCTCGGCTGGCCGGCCGACAACCGCACCTATGGCGGCAGCTTTCTGTATCACCTGGACAACAACCAGATCGCCCTCGGTTATGTGAGCGGACTGGACTACAGCGACCCTGAATACCAGCCGTGGGAAGCCTTCCAGCAATGGAAGAACCATGCGTTGATCAAGCCATTGCTGGAAGGCGGCAGCATCCTCTCGGCCGGCGCGCGTGCCATCGTTACCGGAGGCTGGCAATCGCTGCCGAAAGTGGACATGCCTGGCGCTTTGCTGATCGGCGACACCGCCGGCCTGCTCAACGTGCCCAAGATCAAGGGCACCCATCAGGCGATCCGCAGCGGCATGCTAGCGGCCGAACACCTGGCGCAATCGCAACTGGCTCCGCAAGGCTTCGATGCCAAACTGCGCGCCTCCGATGCGATGGCCGAGCTGAAAGAAGTGCGCAATATCAAGCCCGGCTTCAAGAAGGGTTTGTGGTTCGGCCTGCTCAACGCCGCCTGGGAAACAGCGCTCAAGGGCGCCTCGCCATGGACGCTGAAAAACAAACACGACTGGTCGGCACTGCACAAACTCGGCGAGTACGAACAACCCAAGCGCGACTACGCGCAGCGCGAACTCGCGCCACGCGACCGCCTGCAAGCGGTTTATTTCGCTGCTACCGAACATGACGAAGACCAGCCCGTACATCTGAAGGTGCTCGACACCGACATCTGCGCCACCCGCTGCGTGCAGGAGTACGCCAACCCCTGCACCCGCTTCTGCCCGGCCAACGTCTACGAAATGGTCGCAGACACCAACAGCCCCTCCGGCAAGCGCCTGCAGATCAACGCCGCCAACTGCGTGCACTGCAAGACCTGCGACATCAAGGATCCCTACGAGATCATCACCTGGGTCACACCGGAGGGTGGTTCGGGGCCGAATTACCAGAATCTTTGAGCAACCATTGGCGTACCCGTGACTAGCAGTCTCTCAAAACTCGTGGCTGCGGCACGTCGCTCGGTAGAGCTCCATGGTGGCGGTTTTTCAGGCGCAACCGCGGTTGGGATGCGGGCATTCAAGGTGATCCGCGCCCTCGGAGTACGCGGCTTTCTGCAGCGAGTGCGACTGGCCGGGCGCAAGCAGCTGGCAGCTCCCCGCCTGTCGGACCAAGAGCCGTTCGTCGCGCCTGTGCCCCTGTCGCAACTGCAGTTAAAAGTTGGCGTGATGGTGCACGTCTTCTATCCCGACCTGATCGACGAATTTGCACAGTCACTCCAGCACATGCCGGTTGGCTATGACCTGCTGGTGTCTGTGATGGATGAAACAGCGGCAGATCACGCGCTTGACCGCTTTTCCCAGCTACCACATATTGAGAAACTCGATGTGCGCATCGTGCCCAACCGTGGTCGTGATATCGCACCGCTGGTGGTGACGTTCCGTGAGCAGATCCTGGCATTGGATGTTGTCGGCCATCTGCACACAAAAAAGTCCCTGTATACAGGCAGCGAGCAAGGCGAGTGGCGCCGCTACCTGGTCTCATCCATGATGGGGAGCCCGGAGCGCATCGCCTGGCAACTGGGAATGTTTCAGGCCGAGCCGCGCCTTGGCATGCTTTACCCCGAGAGTTACGAACGGGTGCCGCTGTGGGCACATACCTGGCTGAGTAATTTTGAGGTCTGCCGCGCGCTGGCCCAACGTCTCGGATTCGATATCAGCGCCTCGGAGTACATTGATTTTCCTGCAGGATCGATGTTCTGGGCAAAGGTGGATGCATTACGGCCGTTGTACGCACTGGACCTTGAGCTGAAAGACTTTCCGGAAGAGCACGGCCAGATCGACGGCACCTTTCATCACGCAATGGAACGCATGTTCGTCGCCATCGTTCGGCACCAGCAGTATCGCGTCGGCATATTGCCGCAAGGCGGCACGCTGGCGCTCAGCAGCGAAGGTGGGCGCAACTGGCAGGCTTGGTTCCAGACGCCGATCGCCACGCGATTGACATTGTCCTCTCTGCAAGCTCGGCTGGTGTCATTGGACATCTTCGACACCTTGGTAGTGAGGCCCTTCCTGTTTCCGGCGGGTGCTCGCGCCTATATTGCCCACCTGATAGCGTGCCAATTCGGGGTCGAAAACTTTCTTGAACTACGCGATCTTGCTGAGTCCAAGGCACGCCATCTGCATGGCGCCGATGTCGATTTATCGAGCATCTACAACGCCCTGTCTCGCCTACCCGATGCGGCAGGACTTCCAATCAGCGCCCTCCAGGCATTGGAAGTGGCAGTTGAAGCCAGATTGCTACAACCACGTCGAGGTGTCGTCGCAGCAGCTAAACACTTGCAGCAACGTGGTACCCGCCTGGTTGCGCTTTCGGACATGTATCTGGATAGCGCATTGCTGCAGCAGATCCTGCCACCCGAAGTGAGCGCACTGCCAGCGGCCTGGTACGTGTCCTGCGAGACGGGTTGGCGCAAAGATGCTGACAGTGCCTGGAAGAAGCTGCCAGATATTGAAAAAATCGACACATCGCAGTGGCTGCATGTCGGCGACAACGAACACGGCGATATCCAGCGTCCACAGATGCACAAATTATTGACACCTGTGCATGTGCTTCGCCCATCTGCGCTTTTGGATGTAGCTCCTGCATTGCGCGCGCTCAGGCCACCGTTGGGTGCGGCAACGCGGTGGCAGGACCAGTTGTGGCTTGGCTTACTGGCTAATCGGTTCGCCGATCTTGCCGACCGGCACCCAGAAACACTGACGCCGTTGCCGACACTTTCCCCAGCATGTCTTGGCTATGTGGTCATCGGCCCGCTGATCTTCGATTATCTCGCTTGGCTGATCCGCATGGCGAAGCAAACCAATATCGAAACGATTTTGTTTTTGAGCCGAGAAGGCCACCTGCTGGAGCAAGGTTTTCAGCTCGTGAAGCAAACTTCCCCGGCGCTTGAACAGCTTCATGGCAAGTATCTGCTCGCATCGCGGCGGGGAACCGGAACACCCTCGCTACACGCGCCGGACGATCTTGCATTACTGCTGGACAGTACCTATACCGGCACGCTGGGCGACCTGGTGCAGGCCCGCCTGGGAGATTGTGCGGCACATATTCTGGAACGTCGACTAGGCCGCTCGGTCATGCAACGCGATGTCTACCTGCCGGAAATGCACGCCGAGCTTCTAGCGCTGATGGCTCCGGCAATCAATGAACTGCTAGTGCTTGCCGAAACTGAAAGACGGGCGTATCTGCATTACTGGAGTGCGATTGCAGGTGGCGGCGCTGCGATGGTGGCCGATATAGGTTACTCCGGCAGCATCCAAGCCAACCTAACAAGATTGACCGGTCAACCGCTCGGTGGCGCTTATTTTGCCGTGAACGAGCGCGCCGCAAAAATCACTGCACAGAGTTGGGCCGCCGCCCGCTATTTTGATGGGCGCACTGAGGGTGATCCGGGCCAATCGACGATCCTGCGCCACGACCTGCTTCTGGAAGCACTTCTCACTGCTCCCTCGCCGCAGTTTTCTCACTTCACAACCACCACCGAAGTTCCGACTGCGGTCTACGCCAGTCCGGAGCTATCGGCAACGCAATGGTCGACCATCGCGCAGGTGCATGAAGGTGCGCTAGCTTTTATTGAAGACGTTTGTAAGGTTGCGCAGGATGAAAGCCACCTGCTGGACTTTGATCGAGCCTCGATTCAGATCCAGCTGCAGTGCATCGGCTCCGGACGCTGGCAGGCGCCTTGGCTGGCGGATCTGCAACTCGACGATCACTTCACTGGACGCGGATCGGTTCGGGCCGGCGGCTTCAACTCTGGATCGCAACACCAACGGTTGTGAAGTGGTCCAGGCGACCTGACCTGAACGACTTCACCGCCAAGTGGAGTTGCCCATGTCATCCAGCCGCCTGGACCTGGCAGAACGATACCGTCTGCATGCGTTATATGAAACCGGCATGTCGATGCGGGCCATCGCCAACGCATTGGAGCGTGCGCCCAGC
>NZ_MDEJ01000080.1 GCF_002940065.1 Xanthomonas populi | reverse complement strand
AAGCTCGACGTCATGTTCCTCGGATTCCTGAGCTTCGTCCTGATCGTTGAAGGGCTTCGTATGTGTTAACAGGCCCTAGCCAAACCTGATGCAACATCGGTGTCATCCCTCAGTGGTGGCGGCGATCGTGGTCTGTGTCGGTGCTTGCGTCAATTGACGTGTCAGCAGGATTCGCCAGGCCGCATGCGCTTTCTGATCTGGAAGTGGCCCTCGTCAGCTGAAGGCCGCGACCAGCCAGGCACGCTGCACATTCGCAATGATGCCGCCGCAACGATGCAGCAATGGCCGTCCTTGTAACGGCCACCGGCCACGCAGGTATAGCAAAACAAGCAGGAGCGATGTCTCGCGGCGAGCCGTACCCTGACATTACACTGCGCACTCGTATGCAGGGTTGCGGATCCGCATTGCGCCATTGCCGCGTTGGTCCCGCGCAATCGCTTGCTTCATGCGATCGAAGCGGCGCTGTCACTTCCACATCAGCACGAAGGTTTCGATGAAGCATCCAGACGCATTGCGCATTGCCCTTGTCGGTATCGGCAAGATCGCCCGCGACCAGCACGTGCCCACCATCGCTGCGCGCGAGGATGTGCAACTGGTCGCCACCGTGAGCCGGCATGGCGCGGTGGATGGCGTGCCGGCCTATCAAACGTTGGAAGAGGCATTTGCAGCGCATCCGCAGATCGAGGCAGTGGCGTTGTGCACGCCACCGCTCGGGCGTCACGCACTCGCCCAGGCCGCGCTGACCGCAGGCCGCCATGTGTTTCTGGAAAAACCCCCCGCAGCCACGCTTGCAGAGATAGACGCTCTACGCGCGGTGGCGCAGCGTGCGCAACGCAGCTTGTTCACCAGCTGGCACTCGCGTTATGCCGCCGCTGTGGAACCGGCGTGGCAATGGTTGGCCGGCAAGCAGATCCTGCGCGCGCATATCACCTGGAAAGAAGACATCCGTCATTGGCATCCGGGGCAGGACTGGATTCTGGAACCCGGTGGGATGGGCGTATTCGATCCCGGCATCAATGCGCTGTCCATCGTCACGCATCTATTGCCGCGCCCCTTCGCATTGTGCGAAGCGCAGTTGCACACGCCGGAAAATCGCCAGGCACCGCTGTACGCAAAACTCGCTTTTGTCGACACCGCGGGTGTTCCGGTGACGGCCGAATTCGACTTCCTGCAAACCTGCCATCAACGTTGGGATATCGAGGTGGAAACCACCGCAGGCCTGCTCATGCTCAGTGAGGGCGGCGCCAAGCTGAGCATCAATGGGCAGCCGCAGGCAGTGGATGCGTCTGGCGAGTACGACGGCTTGTATCGGCGTTTCGTGCAGCTGGTGCGCAGCGGCGAATCGGAGGTGGATGTGACGCCGTTCGTGCACGTTGCCGATGCGTTTCTGCTGGCTGCGCGCAAGGTTACCGTGCCGTTTGCCTGGTAGCCTGTTGCGCTGTTCAGGTGGATGCTGCAGCGACCCCGCGTTTCCATGATCGTGTTCTAGCGAACCTGCAGCAGACGCCTCGGATCGACGCGGTTGCTGCCGGTGTCTCTCAGCGACTGTCCAGCACCGTCTCGTCCTGCGCGACAGTGGCGGTATCGGTCACGCCATTCGCCGAAGTGGAGCGACTCGCCGGCTTGCGCATCGCAGCTGCGATCTGCGCGCGGAAGCGCCTGACCACCCACGCCTCGTCCAGCAGCGCAAACGTGAAGAAGCCCAGTAACGTACCGGCTAACAGCGTAGGCGCGTGCGCAAACGTGCCGGGTAGCAACAGGCTTAGCCACAGGAAGATATTGGGCGAGGTCTGCAGCAGGTGGATGTCCGATGCAATGGCGGTACTGATGCGCTTGCCGGTCACCGCCTGGTGCGCGCGCAGATACAACGCACTGCCCACCCGGCATGCCATCAACAGCGCCAATGGCAGCAGCAGTGCGGCCCACGCCAACCAGCCACCGTGCAGCAATGCATCCGCCAGTGCAGTTCCATCGGCGCGCAGCGAGACCAGCAAGGCCATCGGCACCATCGTCATCGAGCCCACACAGCCCCATTTGGTTGCCAGCTTGCCGGCCGCAATCGGGCGCGCGCGCCGCAACCCTGTGCGAGCAAAGACGGCAATGCCAAGGCAAGCAGCAGCACGACAAAGAAGCGCTCCAGCGCATGTGCGTTGCCCAGCACCTCGCGTTGATCCACATACAACGCCAACAACAGCACCGGTAGTAGGAGCGACAGCACCAGCGTATAGCGTGCTGCGAAGAAGTAATCGCCACCGCGCGCCAGCGAGAATGTCGGCACCGACAATGCGGGCGGAACGATCATCAGTAAGCCGATCACATGGATCCATTCGTTCTGGAAGTGTGTGAGCAGAAACAAGGCACAGAGCGCGCGCACCACGCTGATCACGCTGAGCGCAATGTTTTCTGGTCATTGGGTCAGGCGCAATGCGCCTGGTTCGATACGCACCGATAGGAAGAAGGCATTCGCTGCCAGCAGCGCGACGATGGCAGGGGTGGTGACAACATGAGGAAGACTGACGCCCAGGCACGACAGCGCGAAGCCGCTGATTGCCGCGATCAGCATCCACTGCAATAGATGGATTTCAGTCTGCTCGCCCAGATAGTTCATGCGCGAGGAACTGCGCGCCGTCATCTGTTTGAGTTCGTCCCACGACAGCGGGCGCGAATTGGGCAGGCGGAAGTCGATGTACTCGGCAGGCGGTAAGCCAGAGGCAATCAGTGCGAACACCTCGACGATGTACTTGTGCGTCACCACGAGTGCTTGCTTGCCTTGTCGATCCAGCGGTGCGAGCACGGTGTCGTAGTAGTGCTTGCAACGCGCATACATATCCATCCAGTGTTCACCATCGGGTGGCGCGCCGTTGGCATCATGGAAGCAGGCATCCCAGAGACGGTGGTCGATCGACTTCTTGATCAAGGTCTTGTTCTTGCCGGCGAAGATGCAGAAATCACGCTCCACCAACGCAGCACTGAATTGCACCTGCGGGTTGCCTTGCGCACCCTCCAGAATGATGGCGGCTGTTGCTTGTGCACGCTCGAGTGTGGACACGTGCACTTCGTCGAAACGTAATGCGCGTTGGCGCGCGTAACGCGCTGCCTGCTGGGCCTGACGCCGACCGAGCGGCGTGAGTGGCGAGTTCTGAGCGCCGGCAAAATAGTTCTGTTCGTTGGCGAGCGATTCGCCATGACGGACGAAATAGAGAGGCATCGCGTTGCTCCGACCGCTGCGTTGTGCATTGAGGCTGAGGAGTCGCTGCCTCAGCCGGGCGGCGTCACCTCATCGGGGGATCGTTGCTGCGCATGCAGTCCGATGACAACACTGCATGCGTCGAGCTACCTGGTAGGTCCGGCGAACAAGCGGCTTCGTTGCAATCGCGAGATTTTTTTCTCTAACAATTCCTGCTGGAGGCGCGTGCGTATTGATGGTGCTGCAACACGCAAGCGCTGCATGGGTTAGCGTTATCGCGCGTGCAGGCGTTGCTGCAAGACCCGCGGAGAACGGCGCAAACGAGGCGGCGAGAAAAAGTCTCCGCGCGCGATATCGCGGCGGAGGCGCTGTGTTGATCGCACCATCAAGGTGTATTTCTAGGTTCACAGCTGCGTGACGAGTCACCTTGTCATGTGATGAGAGCAGTGGGGTGTGGTGTGTTCGTTTGGATTGCCTGACAACTCAGCGACGCCACATGCGTGCCCCACGCGCCGGCAGGGTGAAGGTGTAGGAGCCGCTGGAAATGCGCACCACGCTGCCAGAGCCCAGTGCGTCTACATAATCGGAATTCCAATACAGCACGCTGCCATTCGTTGCCACCGTCGCGTTGACAGGATTGCCGCACTTGTTGATGCCAACGATACCCAGGCTGCCGCGCCGGAACAGCACATGGCAGGAACTGGACGACAATACCTGCATGTCGCTGCCCTGCACGCCATTATGGAAGCCGATCATGCGGCGCAGATCCTCGCGCAGATACGCGTTGACCCAGCGGTTGTCGCCCCTTTCGTTATTGTCGGTGTAGATCATCGGCATGCCACCGTTGCGGCCGATCAGATAGGCGTACGCCAAGGTTTCATCGATAGGGTCGAGAATCGCGTAACGGAATCCGGCATTGTTCGGGATGTCGTGGGTCACGGCGAAGGTCACCGCGCGCTTGCCCGGCAGCGCTTGCCCGGAAGATGTAGGGTCGACCAACTGCTGCATGCTTGCGCCGACAGCGAATGCATTACGCACCGCGTTGAACAGCGGAAAGTCGTAGGCCGCATGCGGTGTGGATTGCAGGTAGGGCGCCAGGAACTGGTCGTAATCGCCATTGCCGGTACCGCCGCCGGTGATCACTTCGCCGAACACATACACGCCGGAGCGGATGCCGGCATCGAACACGCGATTGAGATGGTCGAAGGTCATGTGCTTGGCTGCATCCACACGGAAGCCGGTCACGCCCAGGCCCTTCAGCGCTTGCAGATAAGCACGCTGCTGTCGCACCACCCAATCGTTGCCGACCAAATCCGGCAGGCCCGGATCGCTGCCGCCGCCGCAGATGCGGTAGTTACGCACCTGATAGGCGTCGTTGTAATTGCTGATGCATTGCGCGGTGCCGAAATCGCTGGCGCTCAGAAAGTTGGATTGCAAGGTGCCGAACAAACGTAGCGAATCGTAGCGACCTGGATTGGCCGCGTATTGCGAGAGCACGGCGCTACCGGGATAGTTGAGATCCGAGCGCGTTGCCGCTTCGTTGGCCATGTGGTTGAGCACGACATCGGCATAGGTTTCCACGCCGTTGTTGGCCAACGCCTGCACCATACGCGAGAACGCAGCGGTGTCGCCGAGTGGGCCATCGATCACGCGTAAATCCTGCGGTTGATAGCGCGCCCACCACGCACTGCCTTGCGAGCGATAGGCAGGTGCGACCAGGACCTTGAGATAGCCGGCATCGGCAATTTGCTTGGCGCGGGCTTCCACGGTGGCATACGGCCAATTGAAGGCATGCAGGATGACATCGGCCTGGGCGTTGGCTGTGGTCAGCAGCAACACCAACGCCATCAGTAATAAACGAGAGCTACGCTGCCACAGCGATGGTGGGGATGGATTGTGTGTATCGCGCATCGGATGGATCTCCAGTCGTGAGAGCGAGCATCCGCGCAGTCTGCGATGCCCGCATCAAGGCCTCCGGCCCCTGTTCCGGAAAGCGCGCGCACGGCGTGCAGCGCGCGGTGATGCTAAGCGCACATCGCGCCTGTGCAGACGTATTCACTGCACAAAAGCCTCAAACCGTGTGGTTGGTTTGATACGTTGCTGGCGCGTCGTCGCAGAAGCGTGCGGTATGCATGAGTTGGTTAAGAGAAGGTGTGCATGCCAAATGCTGCAATCCATGTGTTGCAGCAATTGCGAGAAGCGGCGAATGGCCGGGCTCACGGTCTCGTCGCTTGGCTGGCCGCTTGTGGTGGCGACGGACAAGGGTGGGTGAGAGAGCAACCGCTGAGCGCCGGGTCGCCGTCGCGCATGCGGCCGCCTCCTGAAGCGGACGATAGCGGTGAGCGCGCCGCGCGCCATGATCCTGCGCTGGCCGCTAAACTATGCCCATATCCGTCTGCCGATCGATTCCCATGCGCAATCCACTGCAAGAACAACTGCTCAAGGCTGGCCTGGTCAAAAAGGCCCAGGTGGACAAGGTCGCGCGCGAGCAACTCAAGCAACGCCACGCCAAGGGTGCGGCGGTGGCGCCGGCAGACGTAGACAAGGTGGACACCGCGCGTCTGCAAGCCGAGCGCGCCGAACGCGATCGCGCATTGGCCGAAGAGCGCAAAGTGCAACTTCGGCGTCAGGAGGTGCTGGCCCAGGTCAGGCAGATTGTGGAGACCACCAAGGTCAAGCGCGAGGGCGAGATCGATTACCGCTTCAACGACGGCAGCGTCATCCGCAGCGTGCTGGTCAACCCTACGCTGCGGAGCCAGCTGGCCAGAGGCGCACTGGTGATCGCACGCCATGGCGACGGCTTCGAGCTGATTCCACGCGTTGCCGCCGACAAGGTCTACAGCCGTGATGCCGAGACCGTGGTACTGGACCATGGCCGCAACAGTGCCCCCGCATCGACGGACAGCGACGACGACTATTACAGCCAGTTCAAGGTGCCGGACGATCTGATCTGGTAAGTGGTCAATGCGCAGTTCCAGCGCCTGTTGCGCGCTTGCATGCACTGGGTTAGGGATGCCACCGTGAAAGTGGCGTGGTGGTCTGCTGCGGATCTCTCCAAACAGGCAAGGCGCAGTGCGCCTGGCCTGAGATCACATCCGTAGCGGTACCGTGCGCATGGCCTGAAAGGCTTGCGCAGTGCTGGGGATGGTGATTGGATATGAGGGGGCATCGCGATGGGGCTCGTCGCCGCGCGATGCGCAACACGATGTCTGTGCTGATTGCCTGCTGATCGATCAGGAAGGTGGCCATGTTGGACGGCGCGCGCATCTTGATTCAAATTCCCGCCTACCGGGATCCGCAACTCGTGCATACCCTGGACAGCGTATTCGAGCAGGCGGCCCATCCCGATCGGCTGCGTGTGTCGGTGTGTTTGCAGTGCGCACCGCGCGACCGGTTGCCGCGTCGATATGCCGACATGCCTGGGTTGCAAATTGATCGGGTCGATTATCGAGATAGCCGTGGCGCCAATTGGGCGCGGCGGCGCGCACAACGCCAATGGCGCGATGAGCCTTACTCCCTGATCATCGATTCGCATCTGCGTTTCGCACGGCATTGGGACCGCAAGCTCATCGCGATGTTGGAGGGGCTGAAATCGGTGGGCATCAAGCGTCCTGCACTGACCTGTTATCCCCCGGATTTCGATCCGCAGACGTATCCGCTCGGCCGATCCCAAGTGCCGATGAAAATTTATAAAGAAGCGTATATCGATGGTGTGCTCGCGCACTTTGCCGGATTCGAGTTGCCGTTATGGCGGTGGCTCAAAGCGCCAATCCCTGCGCAGTTCATGGCGTTGGGATTTCTGTTTACCGAAGGGCGCTTCAATCGAGATGTTCCGTTCGATCCCAACGTCTATTTTTTCGGTGACGAAATCACTACCGGGCTGCGCGCCTATTGTCACGGTTACGACGTGTTCCATCCACATCGCGTGCTTGCCTGGCATGCTTACGATCGTGGCACACGTCGTTGCCACTGGGAAGATCACGCCGCGTGGCGTGCGCGCGACCTCCGATCGTTCGTTCGTGTCCGACGCATTCTGTCAGGGCATGCCTATCGCGATTATCCACTGGGTACGTGCCGTTCCGTCGCTGGATACGAGCGATGGATCGGCATGCCGCTGCTGTTGAAGGAGCCGTGGTGACCCGGTCATCTCACCGTGTTGAAGCGGCAGACATGCACGCATGCAGCATAGATGACAGGATCGTTGTCGTGGATGAGTTGCTGTCGCCATTGCAATGCCGGCAATTGCTCAACGAACAGAAAGGTGGCGAATGGATCGCCAGCGCCGTTGCGCTGGGTAATGGTTCGACGGTGACCGGTGGCGGACGCAAGAGCGATTCATTGGTACTGCCCGGCGAAGCGAGGATTGCCCACGCATTGATGCGCGATATCGAATGCCGGCTTCAAGCGATGTTTGGGATTCGGCCTGCTGATCTTGAACCCTGGCAGATGACCCGTTATCGACGTGGGGATGCTTACGACTACCACCTCGATTGCGGTGTGCCGCATCCCAGCGGCGAGCGCAAGCGCACGTTGCTCATCGTTCTGGAGCAACCTGCCCGTGGTGGCGCAACCCATTTTCGAGCGTTGAATCGCAGCATCCAGCCGCGCGTCGGACGCTTCGTGCTGTGGCGTAACCTACTGCCCAACGGCCTTTGCAACCATGCCATGATCCACGCGGGTCGCCCTGTCCGGCAGGGGTGCAAGACGATCCTCACCACCTGGGAACACCTGCGGCCTTATCACGCCTCGTACAGGGAGATCGCCATGGCAACCAGCAAGGACGACAAGATCGTCAAAGACATCATCAAGCGTTACGGCGGCACGCTCGATTTGAAGAGCAGCCCGTATCTGATCGTCGAGATCATCCGGCAATTCGGCCCACAGCTCGGTGGAGGTGTCGCCGCCTCGTGTCAGCCGCCAGGTGGTACCAAGCCGGGTGATCCATCGGATCTGATCAAAGAGCTGAAGGGGAAGATGCAGGAAGTCGCGCGCCTGTCTGTCGCTTTGGAGAAATCCATCAAATTGATGGCTGCGGTAAAACCGAAAGCGAACAAAAAGTAGCGTATGCACGATGGTTTAACCAAGAGCGGCTAACAAAACGTAGCGAGCAGTCGTCAGGTGGGTGCGGACGGCGCGCTCAGAACCGGAGTGTACGAGTGGTACATGCCGATTCCGAGCACCGGCCGCGCCCCCCTGGCGGCTGCGCAGTAGTTTTGTTAGCCGCTCTAAGTGCCCATTATCTCTTCGTTACATCTCTGCCGGCATGTTGCTGCTGATAACGTAGGTAGCGACTGAGGGCTGCCGTCGTAGGTGTGTAGTGCGTGCCACCTGCCGTCGGCACCTTGTTCGATGAGCGCAATACTGCGGAAGGTCACGCTGACATCGACCAGATTCTGCGCAAGCTCCACCACGTCATAAGCAGCGCCATCTGCGAGGGCCTGCGGCGCACCGAATCGCATGCTGAGCGAAAACGCAGCGAGTTCATGCAGGCGCGTGTCGATCGAGCGCCATGGCACCAATTCGTCGTCCCGACAGAGCGTGACATGCGCCACGATAAGCGCATGCTGCCGCGGGTCGAGCCGCTGTCTGACGGCCTCGATTGGACTGCCGCAGTCCTGCGGCAGAAAAGCGTGAGTTGTCGCCGCATATGCCAGAACGTTGATGATGGTCGTGCCCGTGCCGGTAGCTTAACAATCGCGAGATGCGCATGACTGCACGTGTGGGGTTGGGCTGCGCTCGCGCAGCGCTGGACACGTTACCCTGCGCACGTCCCCTTTTTGCCAAACCTTGAATGTCCATCGTCCTGACCCAATTCGCCCGTACCCGTCTGTTTCCAAGCGAGCGTCGTCGCAACGCTATCCAGGATTGCACGCCCGAGCAGTTCATCCAGCGTCTCAACGACGAGACACCGGTGCGCGCGATCGACGGCTATGCGCCGTTCTGCCAGTTGCACGTGCATCGCAACTGGACCTCGACCCGCTGCCTCACTGCGCCGATCACCGACGACAATCGCCATCAGCTGCGCTCCGGCTACGAAGCGCGCCGCACGCAGGAATTGCCGGTGCTGGTGCGTTGGTTCGAAGATGTCGAACCGCCAGTGGCCGCGTATCTATTACCCATCCTCTACAGCCGCGATCAGCTGGCGAAGGAAGGCGCGTCCATCGACGCAGACTGGGGCGTGGTCGGTTGCCTCTACACCACCGAGCCGGAGGAAATCCCGATGGCGCCGATCACCATGTTGCGCAACGCACTCGGCGTTGAAGAGGGCGGCTCCGGCGTGCCACTGGATCGCGACGCGTATCGACGCAGCGTGGCGTTCTGGGAGTGCAATGCGAATTGGCGGCCTTAACGATCGGGGTTGAAACAATGGCGGGCGGTATCCATTGATACGCAACCTGCAGAATCATGCCGAGCCGCAGGACGATAGGACGATAGGACGATAGGAAGATAGGAAGATAGGAAGATAGGAAGATAGGAAGATAGGAAGATAGGACGATAGGAAGATAGGACGATAGGACCTAGCCGGTGCCTATCTCTTGCAGGCATGGCCCGTTCCAAGAGACGGTGCGCATCGTCCCGTGCACCAAGCCTTCAAGCCTTCCTCACACAACTGGAAAAAAACCGCCGCTGGGGTCCAACCAGCAGGCTCGCCACCGAAGGGAAGTTGCAGCGATTGAAGATGGCTTAGTGTTGCTCCAAGTTCGTGTTTTGAAGCGTGGGGAATGCATACGCTATCTTCAGTTTATGTCCCCAGCACGAGAAGTTGCTGGCGCAATGAACCAGCGGAACACACGACGCTGACGCAGTCATCCAGGATCGCTTCAACATGCTCTAGCTAAGGCAATGCTGGGCGTCGGTTGTTGCACGCCGCAGCGAATTGGATGACCCGCGTTCTCAGGTCTCGTTGATCAGAGCATCCCTTAGAGCGGCGCAGATCCTGCGACTGATGGCTCAGGGTCAGGGCTAATCAGGTGATGCGATGCAAGCCTTGTCCAGAGCCGATTCTGCGTGCGGCGAGCAATTTCCATAACTGAGAGTCAGAGCTAATCAGGTGCTGCTTTGCAGCACTTCGTTTATCGCTCTTTTTATTCGCCATAAATTTTTTAGTTATTCCATTCCAGGTAGAAGCTTTGTCTAAATCAGCCATGCGGCTGCATTGATCTATCGGAGATCCCTCAGGTGACCGCGACCCATGTTCAAAGCAATCAACACGCGCAGACCAATTTCTTCATCAACCTTGGCGTCAGCCTAGGTTTGCCCGATGACCTTGTGCAACGGATCGCTGCCGGCGAGGCGATACTTGGGCCGGCAGGAATGCTCTGCCGTGTACATATGCAGCCGCAAGAACACGCAGATACATTGGCCGCGTTTCCTGAGGTAATTCTGCCGATCGCGGCACGCGAACTAGGCGGAGACGATGTGGTGAGGTTGCTCGCGCTGCAGGAGCAGTTGCTGACAGAATACGGTTGGCGGCTCACGCTATCGGATCTGGGGCTGCTATGTGTCTGTCCGTTGATCGCTGCGCACACCGCCGAAGATGTGGCTACGGTCCTGGACCGCGGCCAGACGATCGCGCGGATAGCGCTGGACGTGTTGGTGGCACAGACCGACGAAACAGCGGCGGTGGTGTCATGAAGACTTCCCCACAGACAGCCACCTCTTCGACCACCCCGCAGCAATCGGTCCGCGAGGGTGATAGCGAGAAAATCAACCGCTGCGAGGTTGGTACAGAAACTTCAACAGTACCGAAATCCGAGTTATTCAGTGGATTGCAATCTCCGCCTCGCATGGTGTTCAAGAAATCCAGGGCGTCCGCGCCTTCGTCGGAGATCACAACAGACTTTGCCGAATCTTCGGGTGTCTCTGGTGCTGGTGGGTATGGGTTCCCTTTCAACCACTTATCAAGAGGTTCCGGATCCCAGCATGCCGCTGATGCGTCCTGGAACTTGACCGAAACCGAACCAAACCGTTACCAATCCTGTCCCGCCTCCGGACAGTCCGGGTCGTTCAATAGTGAGTATTTGAGCGCTGCGGCGGACAAGTCGCCGATGCCGGCTACACCCGGAATGTCAGAGCTCCAGCTGTCAGAGCCCCTGTCCGATAGCGCGAAGGCGCTGGACGCTTTGAAGCGCGATTTACGTGTACACCTGGGTAATATTCCTTTTGCAGAGGATACATTGACCCAGCAGGCTCTGCAGAACGATTATCTGCAGTGGGCGTATGCACGCTTGCAGGAGCGCGTGGCGGCATTCGGCCCCAACACCGGATATCAGATCTGCGGCGATATGAATGCGATAGGAGTCAAGGCCACATTGCCGATCGCTTACGAGTGCTTGAGGAAGTTCATGATTGTAACAATGCGCCAGCCATTGGGCGTGTTCACGGGCACAAGTTACAATTATCACAGAAATCCTGAATCGGAATACCTGAGTACGGCGTCAATAGCGGCCCTTGGATCCTCGGCAGGGTCTTACGCTTGCGATACGTTTGTGGTGCCGGCGATGGACCGGCGCGCGCGCGTGGCGAACTTGCCGAGACTCAAGCCGATCGATCCAAAGGTATTGGTGCCCGATCCGCCGCCGGTCGCTCTGGAGGTATCCGGCCTCCTGGAGGTATCCGGCCTCAAGAAGCGCTTCATTGCCCGTGGCGAGCGGGACGTGGCGATGGCACAGGACAAGGCGGATGTCTACGAGCGCCGCAAGGAGATCAGCGAATGGCAAGCGGTGCTGGAAGAAAGGTCCGTCCGCACCTTTCTGTTCAAGCCCGGGGTTAACTCGGTGGTTAACGGCGCGCGCCGGATCCCCCGCGGGCCGGCACATACGCCCATTGGTCAGGGGGCGATGGCCGCGCTCGCCATCGGTAGTTGGGGGGTTGCGCATCAGGCCATTCTGGAGACCGGTAAAGCCCTTGCCCGCACTGGGCAGGCGAGTGTTCCAGACCTGGTGGGAGGGCACCAGCGACTGAATACCTTCTTTTTGTCCTTGCCGGATACGACCCGTCGACCCGCGCAATGGTCCGATGCGATCCATTTTCCGCGCTATTTGCTGGAAACCGGCAAGGAGGGGATGGCGTTGGTCAAGCATGCCTGGAACACCGCTGGCGCGGTTAAGGACTCGGTAAGCGATGTGTTGTTCCGTCACGTGTCGAGCAATATGCTGGCCACGTTCGCCGCTAACTCCGTCGGCAGATTTATCGCCTCGCCTTGGCGTGGCGGCAGTGATAGACCTCTGCCGAATGAAGCCCTCAACGCGCCGGCGGTCCTGGTCGGACAGGGTGCGACCACGGCCACCAACGACATGGTCTGGAATAGCGTCAAGTCCAAGAACGGTTCCTACACTGCACACGCGACACGATTGGACCAGGCGCGTGCTGTCGAGGCGGCCAGGCACGAAAGCACGATCGCAGAAACTACGCAAGCGCTATGCACCTCGATCGACTCCTTGAAGAGAGTGCTAGGCCCTGAACATGTGATGGAAGAGGGAAGAATCACGACTTTAAGTGAACCTCTTCAACGGCTCGATTTGCAGCAGCTGTTCGGCGCGCTTGATCAGCTGAATCTGGAGACCGGTATGCAAGATGTGCAGCTGGAGAGGGTTGACGCTGCCTGCAATGCGTCGCGTCAAGCAAAGGCTGTGCTCGATAGCAGTGTCCAACTGCAGAATAGACAGCAGAGTATCGACGCTGCGGCCACGCTGATCGACCAGTTGGACACCCTCCAGCAGGCCATGAGACAGCGTCAGCAGCTAAAGCAATGGGAGCAGGGCCGTGGCTGAGAGCGGATGTCTTTCAGGTCGATGTTGCGATGTGGCCCGGCTATTGTGGAAATTGCATGGAATGACGCGTTCGCAGCTGCGCGTGCGGCAGCAAAAGGCCGTGGCCATGTGTATTGATGCTTGCTCCAGGTGAGCGCCGCCCGTGGGCAGGTGGCCGTCCCTGTTCGTGCAGTTCCCGTCGTATGTGCTGTCGGCGCGAAGCAGATGTCGATGCTGCAGTGATGTGGTGTAATGCGTGTCGAAGTGGGGGTACCGCGGCCCAGCCGCAGTTGAGATAGTCCCTTCGAACCTGATCCGGTTGATACCGGCGTAGGGAAGCTTCGTTAGATGCGCTGGTCCCTGCCTGCACGGGTCATGTGTGTTGAGCGCCGCCGCTTCGTCCGCACTGCGAATCCTTCGCAGAGCCAGCGCCTTCGGTGCTGGTTTTCCAGCACACAGGACGAACGCCATGAATGCCGCGCCTACCGTTTTGCAGCAACAAGCCCATTCGCTGTCAGAGGCTGTTACTCAGCCGATCCCCGGGTCCCGCAAGATCTTCGTGCAGGGCTCGCGCGCCGATCTGCAGGTGCCGATGCGCGAGATCGTATTGACCCCCACACCGACCTTGTTCGGTGGCGAAGACAACGCGCCGCTCAGCGTCTACGACACATCCGGCCCGTATACCGACCCGCGCGCCGCGATCGACCTTGCCGCCGGCCTTGCGCCGCTACGCGCGCGCTGGATCGCCGAACGCGGCGATACCGTGGCGCTGGATGACCTGAGTTCCAGCTTCGGCCGCGGCCGCGAGCACGATGCACGACTGGATGCGGTGCGCTTTCCTGCGCGGCACTTGCCGCGCGTGGCGCGCGACGGTGCCAACGTCACCCAGATGCATTACGCGCGGCGCGGCATCATCACGCCGGAGATGGAGTTCGTAGCGATTCGCGAAAACCAGCGCCTGGAAGCGGTGACCGATACGATCCTGCGCAAGCAGCATCCGGGCGAAGCCTTCGGTGCCGCGATCCAGCAACGCATCACGCCGGAATTCGTGCGCGACGAAATCGCACGTGGTCGCGCGATCCTGCCCAACAACATCAATCACCCGGAAAGCGAACCGATGATCATCGGCCGCAATTTCCTGACCAAGATCAACGCCAATATCGGCAACAGCGCGGTGTCTTCTGGCATTGCCGAAGAGGTCGAAAAGCTGGTGTGGTCGATCCGCTGGGGCGGCGACACGGTGATGGACCTGTCCACCGGCAAGCACATCCATGAGACGCGTGAGTGGATCATCCGCAATTCGCCGGTGCCGATCGGCACGGTGCCGATCTATCAGGCGCTGGAAAAGGTCGACGGTCGTGCGGAAGAGCTCACCTGGGAAATCTTTCGCGATACCTTGATCGAACAGGCCGAGCAGGGCGTGGATTACTTCACCATCCACGCCGGTGTGCTGCTGCGCTACGTGCCGCTGACTGCCAAACGTGTCACCGGCATCGTCTCGCGCGGCGGGTCGATCCTGGCCAAGTGGTGCCTGGCCCATCACAAGGAAAACTTTCTTTACACGCACTTCGAAGACATCTGCCAGATCATGAAGGCCTACGACGTGGCGTTTTCGCTGGGCGATGGCCTGCGTCCTGGCTGCATTGCCGATGCCAACGATGCGGCGCAGTTCGGCGAGCTGGAAACGCTTGGCGAGTTGACCAAACTGGCGTGGAAGCACGACGTGCAGACCATGATCGAAGGTCCGGGCCATGTGCCGATGCAGCTGATCAAGGAGAACATGGACAAGCAACTGCGCGAATGCGGCGAGGCGCCGTTCTACACCTTGGGACCGTTGACCACCGATATCGCGCCCGGTTACGACCACATCACCAGCGCGATCGGCGCGGCGATGATCGGTTGGTTCGGCACCGCGATGCTTTGCTATGTCACCCCCAAGGAACATCTGGGCCTGCCCAACCGGCAGGACGTGCGCGACGGCATCATGGCCTACAAGATCGCCGCGCATGCGGCCGACCTGGCCAAGGGGCATCCCGGCGCGCAGGTGCGCGACAACGCCGTGAGCAAGGCGCGCTTCGAATTCCGTTGGGACGACCAGTTTCATCTTGGGCTGGATCCGGAAAAGGCCAAGGAGTTCCATGACGAAACCTTGCCCAAGGACGCGCACAAGCTGGCGCACTTCTGCTCGATGTGCGGCCCGCATTTCTGCTCGATGAAGATCACACAGGACGTGCGCGATTACGCAGCCGAGCATGGCATGGGCGAAGCGCATGCCGTGTCTGCCGGAATGGAAGAGAAGTCGGCGCAGTTTCTGGCGCAAGGTGCGCAGGTGTATCGCGCCACGTGACACGCAGCATCGCCGAAGCAACGAGGCATAGCTTAAAATATGCGCCACTTGGATGCATGACGCAGTTGGTTGTGGTCCTTTGCTGAATTTGGCGTTTCGCGCGAAATGCGTGACGCGTTCTTTGTAGTCCTTGCATGCCGATGAGTGTTCCTCCCGCTAATGCGATGCCATCGGGCCGGCTACGTGTCGGTCGGTACGTGGTCGACGTCGCCTCGCGCGAAGTACATGCGCGCGGCGCCAAGCGCGCCGCGCGTCTGACACCGAAATCCTTGGCGGTGCTGCTGACGCTGGCGTGGCAGCAGGGCCAGGGGGTAACGCGCGAGCAACTGCTGGCCGACGTCTGGCCCGACACCTTGCCGACCAACGAGGTGGTGACCCAGGCGGCCACGCAACTGCGCAAGGCTTTGGCCAGCAACGGCAGCCAGCGCTTCGACCATATCGAGACCATCGCCAAGACCGGCTATCGCTTGCTGGCGCCGGTTGCGTGGGAACAGCGTTCGGACAGTTCGGCCGCCGCCGGCTGTTTCCCTCCAGCGGTCGCGACGACCAGCCGATGATCGTGCCGGATAGGCGCCAGCTGATCTTTGCCTCCAGTCGTTCTGGTGCGTGCGGGTTGTGGTGGGGCGATGTCGGCAAACCTGGCTCGGTGCGCTTGATCGAAGGCGTGTTGCCGGATGCGCGCCAGGCCGCCGCTGGTCGGCCGATTCGCAACGCGTCCTGGTAAGCGGCAGCGATGCGCAGGGGCATGCGGCACTGCTCGAGCAAGGGCAAGGCGGTGCGGCTGCCGGTGCCGCAAGCGCGACCCTTGCAGGCGATCCATCTTTCCGATCCCGATCGGGTGTTGGTCCTCGTGGCAGCCGATGATGGGCGCACCTTCGCCACGCTCTACGACAGACGCAGCACTCCGTGGCGCGCGCTGGCATCACTGCAGGATGTCTCGCAGCTGCGGCTTGACCGCGTCAGCGGCCAGGACCTGCTGACGCGTTTGACCGGCGGTGGGCTATGGCAGATCGCCCAGTCGCTGGCGGCCGACACCTTGCAGTCGGTCGATCCATTGCAGCCATCGTGCTGGCGCTATCGCAGCTGGGCGCCCGGCGTGCGTGGTCAGTTGCATTACCTGTCGTCCAACGATACCTGTGCCACCTACGGCACCGAGTTGCGCGGTGGTTTCGGGCAGTGCCTGGATGCGGCCGACCTGTCCGACGAAGCGGGATGCGAGCGTTGGCTGGAAAAACCCGTACTGGCAGTTCTTCACCGGCGAGGTGGTGTTCCAGACCTTCCTGCCGTGCGATCCCAGCTCGCTGACGCGGTTGCGGCAGCGGCTGGGCGAAGCGGGGGATGGAAGAGTTGCTGGCTCACACCCTCAACGCTGCGCATGCGATGCAGGCGGTAGACGCACGCGAGTTGTCGCGTGTGATCGTGGACACCACCGTGCAGGAAAAGGCGATCGCCTACCCGACCGACCGTCGGCTGCTGGACGTGGCGCGCACAAAGCTGGTGCTGCTGGCCCAACGCCTTGGCATCGCGTTGCGGCAGAGCGACGCGCGCCAGGGCCCGGCCTTGAGCCGCACGGTGGGCCGCTATGCGCATGCGCGCCAGTACAAACGCATGCGGCGCATGCTGCGGCGTCAACGCACGCTGCTGGGGCGCGTGTTGCGCAACATGCAGCGCACGCTGGACCAGGTGGAAACATCCGTGCGTGAGCGCATCGATGTCTGGCTGGAACGTGCGCAACGGCTGTACACCCGGCGCCCGAAAGACAAGCAAAAGCTGTATGCGTTGCACGCGACGTCCCCCCGATTTTGAGGTAGCGCCGCAGTTTGGCGTCCAATTCCCTGCCCTAAGGAGATTGGACGTGAAGACGCGTTTTTCCGAAGAACAGATCATTGGCTTCCTGCGTGAGGCCGAAGCGGGCGTGGCGATCAAGGACCTATGCCGGCGCCATGGCTTCAGTGAGGCCTCGTACTCCCTGTGGCGCAGCAAGTTTGGCGGGATGAGCGTGCCCGATGCCAAACGGCTCAACGACCTTGAAGCTGAGAACGCGCGGCTGAAGCAGTTGCTGGCCGAGCAACTGTTCGAGAACGACCTGATCCAGGATGCGCTACGAAAAATGTGGTGAGCGCACCGGCGCGTCGTGCGCGGGTGCGCTATTGCCCGCGCGAAGATCGCAACGTCGCGCTGCGCGAGCGCATCCTTGCGCTGGCGCAGCGCCATCGTCGCTATGGTGTGGGGATGATCTCTCTCAACCTGCAACAGGAAGGCCGCATCGCGCACTACAAGCGTGCGGAGCAGTTGTACCTCGAGCAGCAGCTGCAAGTCCGGCGTCGCAAGCGCAAGAAGGTGCCAGTGGGCGAGCGTCAGCCGTTGTTGCGGCCATCGCAGGCCAATCAGGTGTTGTCGATGGACTTCGTGTTCGACCGTACCGCCGAAGGCCGGGTGATCACCTGTCTGGTGATCGTGGACGACGCAACGCACGAAGCGGTCGCCATCGACGTGGAGCGCGTGATCTCGGGCCATGGCGTGACGCGTGTGCTGGACCGGATGGCGCACAGTCGCGGTTTGCCGCAGGTGATCCGAACCGATAACGGCAAGGAGTTTTGCGGCAAGGCACTGGTCGCCTGGGCACATGCCCGTGGGGTGCAGTGACGGCTGATCCAACCCGGCAAACGGAACCAGAACGCCTATGTTGAATCGTTTAACGGACGGCGACGCGACGAGTGCCTCAACGAACACTGGTTCCCCACGTTGCTGCATGCGCGCACCGAGATCGAGCGCTGGCGACGCGAATACAACGAGGACCGACCCAAGAAGGCGATCGGGGGCATGAGACCGGCTGCGGATGCCAAACAGCTGGCCAACATCGATGTCATCAACCCCGGACTCTAAACCAAGCCGCTACTCAGGGCGGGGGGACGTCGCTACTTCCACATCGACATTGCACAGGTGCAGACGGCCGAGGGTAAGCGCTCTCTGTTCGTGGCCATCGACAGGACGTCCACGTTTGCGCTCACCGCACTCCATGCCTGGGCCAACAAGCTGGTTGCAGCGCAGTTCCTGCGCCATGTGATCCATGCAGTGCCCTACCCCCTGCAGACGGTTCTGACGGATAACGGCATCCAGTTCACCAACCGCAGTTCCGACCGATATGCCTG